>NZ_JBIAMB010000002.1:503497-512078 GCF_042873895.1 Streptomyces sp. NPDC004435
CGTTCCGAGGTGTGGACGACCAGGTCGGCCTTGCCGTCACCAGTGATGTCCGCGAAGTACAGGCGGCCGAGGTCGGCACCGGTGACGAAGCGGCCCCAGCCGGTCGACATGACGGTGCCCGGACCGAAGGTGGTGCCGAGGTTCCGGTGGACGACGACGGAGCCGTCGATCCGCTGGAGGACGAGGTCGTCCTTGCCGTCGCCGTCGATGTCGGCGGGCGTGACCTTCTCGCGGCTGACGACCTCCTTCACCCATCCGGCCAGGTCGTCGACGCGGGTGTCGACCGCTCCCGTGCGGGTCTCGACGGGGTCGATGCCGAGGCACCCGCCCTGCCAGGACCGGGAGGTGACGCTCACGAGCTGGGGGACGCCGTTGACCGTGCGCAGGGTGGGCCCTCCGGCGTCGCCCTGGCACACCGTCGCGGTGTCGGAGCCGTCGAGGTTGACCGCCGTGCCCGTGGCGGAGGCCACGGTGAACTTGCCGGCGTGCAGCTTGTCGGGCACCCACTCGGTCTTGGTACGCCCGAAGCCCGCCTTCGTCAGCTGCTCGCCGCCCGTGGCGGGGGCGGAGGCGATCTGCACGGGCTTGACGGCCGTGCCGGCGATCCGGCTGCTGAGCCGGACGAGGACGAGGTCGCGGTCGGCGTGCGGAACCAGGGCGAGAGCCGGCTGCACACTGCCGCCCGTCTGCGTCAGATCCGTGCGGCCGACGGTGACCGTCGTGGCGAGTGCGGGCTTGCCGCTGGTGGAGATGCCGGCGGAGCTGAAACAGGACGCGGCGGTGAGGACCCACTGCTCGGCCACGAGCGAGCCGGTGCAGGCGGCCTTGTCCCCGATGTTGATCTTGGCGACGAAGTTCAGTCCGGTGGTGGCGTCGGCGCCGTTGAGGGCGTTCGCGGGAGCCGCGGTGAGGACGGCGGCGAACGCCGCCACCGCACTGGTGACCCACAAGGACTGCGAGCGCTTGGTCATGGTGAGTGTTCCTTCACAATGAGGCGTCCCGCGAGGAGGGAGCGTCTCGTCAAATGGGTTGGTGGGGCCGGGAGTCGGCGTCGGGATGGACGCCGGTCGGCGGCCGGGCGGCCGACCTGGGTGCCGCCGGGTGTCGGTGGGGCCCGTCAGCGCTTCGCGGTGATCTCCACGAGGGCGTGGTCGCGACCCTCCGGGTCGGTGGCCTCACCGACGGAGGTCCAGGCGTTCTTGACGAGGTCGAAGGACTTCTGCTCGGCGCCCACCGTCATGTCGACCGAGGTGCTGTAGTCGTTGCCCTTGATGGCGAAGACGGCCGGGATGTCCAGGCTGAGGAAGCCGCTGCTGCCGGTCACCTTGAAGCAGACCTTGTCGCGGCCACGCGCCCACACTTCGAGGAGGCCGGCCTCGCTTCCGCACGGGGCGAGGAGGATGTGGCCGTCGCCGTGCTTCAGGGTGATGCCCTGCTCGGCCAGGATCTTCGCGGCGTCGGGGTAGGAGAACGTCTCGACCGCGTACCCCGGGGCTTCGTCGGCCACCGGTGCGACGCGGAGCTGATCGGCGGGCTCGGCGCCGCCCACGGCGCCGGTCGCGAACAGACCGAGAACGGCTCCCACGGCCGCGGCCGCGACCACTGCGCGACGAATGAACTTCATTGCTGTCTCGTTTCTTGAATTCCCGATGAATACTGGAGGGAACTGCGCAGGTGTGAGCATCCTGAGAATCCCCCGGTGTCACGATAAGCGCACCGGCATACCCGCGCCCCCATGCGGTGAATTACGCCGGGATCCGGTTTCTGGAGATCCTTCCAGAAACCGGATTCAAGCCTTCTTCGGCCCGCTCATGAAAGCCCCACGGGGCCACCTCCGTCCACTGATAGTTCGTCAAGTCGCCTACAAAAAGCCTTGTTGGCGATGGTGACCTCCGTCACAAGGCGTGACGGTTGTGGGGAATCTCGTGAAGATCTCGTGGAATAACCGACTGTCTGGTGTGTGCATTTACCTTTTGGGTGTCGATGCGAACGCTTCCCTCTTCGTCGCCTTCTCGACCTTTTGCTTCATGCGATTCCGCCCCTTCCCGAGACCTGACATTGCTTGATTGAAATGCCGGGGATCCGAACGTAGGTTGGGTGCGCTGAATCGCCAGACATGTGGCGGTCATTTTCATGGGCTCATATCGCGGCCCGGGGGGGCATTACCCATATGCAGAACACGTTTTGGAGCAGGCGACGCTTCGTCGGCGTCGCGACCGCCGTCGCGGCGGCCGCCGCCTCTCCCCTGTCGCTCGCACCCGTCGGACACGCGGCCGACGGCGGGGCCGGCACGCCGGAGCCCCTCACGCTGCCGGACACCGAGCGCGCCAAGGTGGTCAGGGCATGGATGCTGGGAGGGCGGGCCGTCAAGGCGGCGGCGGCCGAGGCCCTGCACGGTTCGGACGCCGACGTGCAGGCCTTCCTCCTCCAGACGCTGCCGAAGGCGACCCAGCAGGACAACTACGTCGCCCTCTTCACCTACCTCGCGACCGCGGGCAAGGGACTGCGCCGCGAGGCGACCGCCGCCATCGACGGCGGCGACAGCACCATCAACGCCTTCGTCGCCGGCGGGTTCGAGGCCGCGATCCTGGAGGACCTCCGGGTGGCGACGTCCACCGTGTCCAGCACCGGCGGCCGGGAAGTCAAGAAGGAGGCGTCCAAGGCCCTGGACGCCGGCACCCGGATGGCGCTGGAGGCCTTCCTCACCGACGGCCAGTACACGGCGCACCTGGAGGACATGCGCGTCCAGGTCTCCACCCTGATGTTCAACGCCGGTCCGGAGGTACGGAAGTACGCGGACCGTGCCCTCAGCGGCACCGAGACGGACGTCCGCTGGTTCCTCGACACCGGGCAGCACATCGCCCGCGCCCGTGACCAGGAGTCGGCCACCATCGAGGAACTCGTGGCCGTGGTCCAGCGGGAGAGCAAGCGGGCCCAGGCCGAGACCAACCTGGCCGTGGAGGCCTCCGAGCGCGCCCGGACCGCGGCCGAGAAAGCGAAGGCCGCCGCCGAGAACGCGGCGGCCGAGGCCGCGGCGGCCGGAACGGACGTGACCAAGGCCAAGGCCGCCGCCACCAAGGCCGCCAAGGCGGCGTCCGGTGCCGCCGACGCGGCCCGCAACGCCATCAGGGCCTCCCACGCCGCGGTGACGGCGTCCCGGCGCGCCTCCTGGGCCGCCACCGCCGCCTCCCAGGCGGCCGCCACCGCCGGACACGCCGCCTCGGTGGCCTACAGCTCGGCGATCGCCGCGTCGAAGGACGCGGGCAAGGCGCAGGCCGCGAAGAACGCCGCGGTCGCCGCGCGCAATGCTGCGGCCCAGGCCCGGTCGGCCGCCCAGGCCGCCGACTACGCGGCGACCGCTTCGGCGCAGGCCGCCGGTGCGGGCTCCGCGGCCGCCTCCGCGGCCCGCAACGCGGCCGCCGCCGCCAACGCCTCCGCCCAGGCCGCCCAGGCCTCGGGCGTGGCCCAGAAGGAGGCCGCCGAGGCGAAGCGCCAGGCGCAGATCGCGAGCAACGCCGCCAACCTGGCCACCAACGCGGCCTCCACCTCCAAGGCCCTGGCCGAATCGGCCGCCACGGCCGCCCGCACCGCCCGTGACGCCGCCAACTCGGCCGCCACCCACGCGGAGAACGCCGCGGCCGCCGCGGAAGAGGCGGCGAAGTACGCCGGTCAGGCGATCGACTTCGCCAACAAGTCCACCTCCCATGCCGCAGCGGCGGTCCAGGCGGCCAACGCCGCCACCAAGGCGGTCGAGCAGGCGATCGCGGTCGAACAAGCCGCCCGGAACGCGGAGTCTGCCCGCCTCGACGAGCAGAAGCAGCAGGGCTTGGAGGAGGCGCGGCTGCTCGCCCGGATCGAGACGGAGGAGCAGGCCGAACTCGCGCGGAAGCGGACACAGGCCCAGCAGACCGAGCAGGCGCTCCACACCCTGATCACCCAGGCCGAGCAGGCCCTCGCGGGCAACGACCTGACGCTGGCCGTCACCCTCGGCCGCAAGGCCGCCGTCGGCCTGCTGAACGCGAAGGGGGCCTGGACCCGGGAGGCCGCGCAGTTCGCCCTGTGCGGCACGGAGGCGGACGTCCGGGCGTGGATCGACACCGACCGGGGCCTCGCCCAGGACCAGGACGACAGGGAGACCGCCCTCTATCTCGCCCAGGTGTCTGCCCCGGCGATCGGCACGGCGGCGCACCAGGCGCTGGCGAGCACCGACACCCGGGCGACGCAAGCCTTCCTGACCTCGGGTCTGATCGAGGCCGCGGCGACCGACAACCGGGTCCAGATCTCCCGGATCATCAGCCGCGCTCCCGGGAAGGCCGTGCGGGAGGCGGCCGAGGCCGCGCTCGACGCCGACACCTCGACGGCTCTCCAGGACTTCTTCGAGAGCACCTACCCGGCCGCGGTGCGGGAGGACGACGCTGCCGCCGCCGCGACCCTGCTCAGCGGCGGCGGCCAGTACACCAAGGCGTACGCGGAGGTGGTGCTCGAGGGCCCCACGTGGATGCGGCGAAACTTCATCGAGCTCCAGCGGCACAAGGCCGCACAGCTCGACCACGACTCCGTGGCCCACATCTCCGCGATCCGCGGAGCCATCGCGGCGGCCGCGAAGATCGCCCACAAGGCGCAGCAGAACGCGGCACTGGCCTCGAAGGTGGCGGCGGAGGCCCGCAAGGCCGCCCAGGAGGCCTCGGAGTGGGCCGACAAGGCCCGGATCGCCGCCGACACCGCCGAGGCGTACGCGTCGCAGGCCAAGGCCCACGCCGACGCCGCGGACAGGTCCGCCGCCGATGCCAAGGCGTCGGCGGCGACGGCCGGCGCCGCCGCACAGACCGCGCGCGGCGCCGCGCGCTCGGCCAACTACTCCGCGAACAAGGCGGTCGACGCGGCGCGCAGGGCCCTGAGCTCCTCATACAGCGCCCGGTCCTCGGCGGCGAGCGCCCGCCAGTCCGCGCTCGTCGCCGGCCAGAACGCCCAGGCGGCAGCCGCCGCCGCGACCGACGCCCGCCGCATCGCCAGCCAGAAGCGGCAGGCCGAGATCGCGGAAGCCGCCCGGGTGGCCGCCGTCCAGGCCCAGCGGGACCGGGACAGGAACACCGACCCGGCCGACAGCCCCACGCACGACCAGGTCAACCCGAACGGCAGCAATACCGGCGGCGAGAAGTGGTACGAGGACGCCAAGTGGTGGGCCGACGCGGCCAACTACGTCAGCATCGGCACCGGCTTCATCGCCGCCGGCCTCGGCATCGCGAGTCTGGCCTTCCCGCCGCTCGCCGTCGCCGCCGGTGTCTTCGGCTACGTGTCCCTCGGCGCCGGTGCCCTCAGCGCCGTGTTCACCGGCATCGAGTACGGGTTCACCAGCGGCGAGTTCGCCGCCTCCGCCGGCAGTGCCGTCCTCGGCCTGCTGACGTTCGGCCAGTCCAAGTGGATCGGGGCGGTCGGAGGCAGCAAGGTCGCGACGAAGGTCACCCAGTTCGGCCACGACCTCGTGTCACCCATCATCGGTACGCTGAGCACATGGTTCTGACCTGGGCCGGACCGTAGACGTGCCTGCGGGGGCCGTCTTCTGGACGACCCCCGCATCCCGTCCCCCGCAGGTCTCGAAAAAAGGAGAACGGCCCTTGCCCCCGTCCCTCGACGGCACGTGGTGGTGGCCGATCGCCGCGGCGGCGACCGTGATCCACTGTTCCGCGATGGCGGCGTGGATCCCCGTACGACGGTTCCGGCTCGTCTACCCGGCCGTCGTCGTCGGGTGCGGGGCCGCCGTCGTGGTCATGGCCGACCTGGCCCTGTACGCCTTCACCCTGATCGGACTGACGGTCGGGCTCCTCCCGACGCGTGCCCGCCTCACCCGGTGGAGCCATGAGATCAACCGGGGAGTGACGCGCGAGCGGTACGACTGGCCGCCCTCGCACCTCGTCTTCTGTGTCGTCTGTGTCGTCGGCGCGGCCCTCGCCGCGATGGCGTCGACCCGCTGAGGCCTGCCCGCCCTCGCCGGATGCCGGCGGCGGACGAGTCGGAGCCGCCGGCCCGTACGTACCTGACTGCGACTTCGGCGCCCGGCTAGGCAGCGGCGGCGGTCTCCTTCTCGGGCTGGTGCTGCGCCACCACCCGCGAGGGCCGCACGGCGAGCGACGGCTGGTTCTGCACCGGCGTGAGCTGCTTGCCGAGCCGGACCGCGAGCACCGTGACGAGGAGCGAGAACAGCACGAAGGTCACGATGTAGGGACCGTGCAGCGACGCGCCCATCGGACCGCCCACCGCCGGCCCGACCGCCAGCGCCAGCTGCTTCACCAGGGCGAAGGCCGAGTTGTACGAGCCCACCATCGACTCCGGCGCCAGGTCGGCCACCAGCGGGGCCACGGTCGGCGACAGCATCGCCTCGCCCAGACCGAAGAGCGCGTACGTGGAGACGAACGCGGCCGTCGCCATCGCCTGGCTGCCGTGGCCGAGCCCCGCGTACCCGGCGATGATCCACGCGAGCGCCCAGATCAGGCCGACGGCCGCGATCACCCGGGTGCGCTTGCGGCGCTCCACGAACTTCAGCACCAGGAACTGCGCCAGCACGATCACCGCCGTGTTGGCGGCCAGCGCGATGCCGAGCGTCGACGGCGCGATGCCGGCGGCCTCGGTGCCGTACGCGGCCAGACCCGACTCGAACTGTCCGTAGCAGGCGAAGAAGAGGACGAAGCCGAGGACGCACAGCTGCACCATCGCCTTGTGGCCGAGCAGCGCCCGGACCCCGCCGCCCTTGCCGCCGTCGGCGGGCCGCGGGCCCTGGAGCGCCGGAGAACCGGCCATCCGCACGGTACCGACCACCGCGGCCAGCACCAGGAACATCACGGCTTCGATCGAGAACAGCAGCAGGAAGCTGTCGGGGCGGCTCACGTCGACGAGCAGGCCGCCGATCAGACCACCGAGACCCAGACCCAGGTTCTGCAGGAAGAACTGGAGCGCGAAGGCACGCGTCCGGCCGACGGGCTCCGAGCACCACACGATCATCGTGGCGAGCGCCGGCTGGAGCACCGCGGTACCCGCACCGAGCAGCGCGGCGGCGCCCACCGCCGCCGGGACGCTCGACGCGAGACCCATCCCCACGGCGCCGACCGCGGCCAGAGCGGAGGCGGCCAGCAGCACCGGCACGGGCCCGCGCCGGTCGATCGCCCGCCCGCTGAACGGCAGCACCACGAGCGCGGCCATGGCGAAGACGGCCAGCACCACACCCGCGGTCGTCGCGCCCAGATCCCGCACCTGTGCCACGTACACATAGAGGTACGGCACGGTGAAGCCGAGTCCGAACGCGCTCAGCGCGCTGCCTGCCTGAATCCGGCGCATCGCGGCGCCCCTCGCCTTGGTCACACTCACCCACTTCGGTCGCGGGTTCAGCCGTGTACGCCTGAACCCTCAAGACTTCAACACTAAAGTTCGATCCTTAACACTACACATAGAAGGACTTCAACGCCAACGAGGTCCATGGGATACTCGTCCTCATGTCCGACACCCCCGAGCGCCCCGCCTCGCAAGAGCCGCAGGAGCCGACGCTCGACGAGCAGATCGCCGCCTATCAGCGCGAGTACCGCGACCTGGACCCCCAGGTGGAGAAAGTGGTCTCCGCCCTCGGCCGGCTGAACCGCCGGATGAACGTGGCGTACGGTCGCCAGCTGGCCGATCTCGGCATCAGCAACGCGGAGTGGGAGGTCCTCAAGACCCTCGTGCTCTCCGGTGCCCCCTACCGTCTGGGTCCGGGGGAGCTGGCCAAGCGCCTCGGCCTCACCCCGGCGGCCATGACCCACCGCATCGACCGCATGGCCGGCGAGGGCCTGGTCACCCGGGACCGCGACGAGACCAACCGCGTCCGCGTGATCGTCGAGCTCACCGACGAGGGCCGGTCGAAGTGGCTGGAGGCGATGCGCATGGCCACGGACTTCGAGGAGAAGCTCCTCCAGGACCTCGGCGCGGAGGAGCGTGTCGCCCTGGGAGACGCGCTGATCCGCCTCCTGCGCCGTGTGGAACTTACCCAGCCGGACGCCGGCGGCAGGCTCACGGACCTCGACTGAACGCACTCTCGGACGTCACCGGAGGGGGGTTGACACCCCCCTGGGGGACGCGTAGTGTTCTCCGAGTTGTCACGGAGCCGGAACGGTTCTGCGACAGCCGATCCCGCCGCGATAGCGGCACCTCAACCCAGCACGGTCTCCCTCACGGGATGAATTTCGGCATGCCGAAATTCAATTCGAACCGACTCGATTGTGAGTCGCCGAAGGAATCCGCTAAGGTTTGAGACGTCGGAACGGCCCAACAGCCGGAAAGACGAATCCCGCTGACTGGGAATCAGACGCCGAAAGGATCTGATAGAGTCGGAAACGCCGGAAGGGCCCAGAGCGAAAGCGAAAGGGACCGGAAAGCACCGAGGAAATCGGATCGGAAAGATCTGATAGAGTCGGAAACGAAGAAAGCGCAGGAAGCGCCCGGAGGGCCTGGAAACAGGAACGAAGGAAGCGTCCGCACCTTGAGAACTCAACAGCGTGCCAAAAATCAACGCCAGATTAGTTGATACCCCGTCCAGCCGGTTTCGGTTGGTCGAGGT
>NZ_JBIAMB010000003.1:0-464144 GCF_042873895.1 Streptomyces sp. NPDC004435
CGGTGAGCCAGCGGGCGAGCAGGGGTACGTACCAGAGGCTGCGGAACTGGGTCCGTGCGATCTCCTCGATCTCGGCGGGCGTGAGTTCGGCCCAGTCGTCGGCGGCGGCTTGCAGGACCTGGCGTACGTCGGTGACCTGGACCTCCGTCACGCCGAGGCGGGTCGCCAGCGGGGCGAGGACGCGGCGGCTGAGGGTGGTGACGACCAGGTTGCCGCCGTACCGGAAGTAGCAGAAGGGCACGCCGTTGGGCCAGTGGCCGTCCCTCGGCGCGATGTTGACGAGCAGCACGACCGGCAGGGTCGGGCCGCCGGTCAGGCCGGTGGAGCGGAGCAGGTCGAGCAGGGTGAGGGCGGCCGCGCCCTCGGGGTCGGGTCCGCCGAGCGGCAGGACGGTCGGTGTGGCGCCGAAGAGGGTGGCGATCCGGGCGGACTGGCGGGCCAGGGCGTTGGGGTCGGCACAGTCGGTGAGCGAGACGACCGGGGGGAGAGACATGACGGGTTCGTCGCCGTTCTGTCGAGGGATGGCATGGTTCATACGGTCTGGCGGCTTCTGGGCGTGATCATCTGGTTCGGGTGGGTCCGGGATGCGCCGGCGGCCGGGCCGGGGCAACAAAAAAGGACCCTCCGTCTCCGGAGGGTCCGTCGCATCCTGTGCGCACACGGCTTCGCTAGCGAAGCGCCTCCGGGGGCGGGGGCATCATTCGCATCATGGCGAGGGTGGCGGTGTGCAGCATGGGCGGGACGATAGCACCCACCCGTGGCCCCGCGTCCACCCGTCCACGGAGCGGGCGGGGCGGGACGGTCCGCCGAACGGTCCGCCGGACGGGCCGGCCGGCGGACTGTCCGGGGGTGGCTCAGAGCATCGCGGTGCGGGAGCTGCGGGTGTTGCGGACGGTCACCGTGGCGATGTCGGAGCGGTAGCGGTCGTCCGACCACTCGATCGGCGCGCCCTGGGAGTCGGTCGTCAGCCGGCGTTCCCGCAACAGAGGGAAGCCTTCCGGGACTTCGAGGAGGCGGGCGTCGAGGGCGTCGGCGGGCACGGCGTCGAAGGTGTGCCGCGCGGAGTGCAGGTCCACGCCGTCGGCCGTCAGCAGCGCGTAGATGGACCCGGCGTCCAGGTCGGCGCCGAGCAGCCGGCGGCCGACCGGCTCGACGTACGTCATGCGCTCCAGCATGGCGGGGCGCCCGTCGAGCAGCCGCAGGCGCACGAGCTGGACGGCGAGGTCGTCCGGGTCGGTCTCCAGCGCCGCCGCGATCTCCGGCTCCGGCCGGCGCAGGGCGATCTCCTGGAGGCGCTGACCGGGCACGTGCCCGGTCAGCTCGGCCCGGCGGGTGAAGGAGAGGAAGGACTCGAAGGGCTGCGCAGGAACGGCGTCGAGGACCGTGGCCCGCTTGCCCTGGCCGCCGCCGATGAGCCCTTCGTCCCTGAGGGTGGCCAGCGCCTGGCGCACCGGCCCGCGTGACGCGGAGAACTCCTCGCACAACTGCGCCTCGGACGGGACCGACTCACCCACGCCGAGGTCGCCGCGACGGATGCGGCGGCGGAGCTCGTCGGCGATGGAGCGGTGCAAGGGAGTAGCCATGTCCGGACCCTACCCGCCCTCCGCCGCATGATCCGGAGGCCGCCGGGCAGGTGGATGAACTCTCGGTGACTTGTCCATACAAGTGCTTGTCGCATGGTCCGGGCGACTGTCAGGTTCTTGCCGTACCCGCTCCCCCGACCGCTCCGGCAAGGAGACGAACCATGGCCGAAATCGGCATCCACAGACGGGCGATGCTGGCGGGCGGCGTCGCAGCCGCGCTGACCGCGACCGCCGCCGCGACGACCACCGCCACCGCCGCACCCCCGAACGCGCCGGCCGCCTCGGCCGACGGCGGCGCGCCCGTCCGGGCCGCCGTGCTGGAACACCGCGACCAGTGGACCCGTGCCACGGGCCTGGCCGAGCTGCTGCGCCGGGCGGGGGTGACGGTCGTCCCCCTCGACCTCGCCCGGCCGGCGGACGGGCAGCGGGATCCCGTGGACCTCATCGCCTTCGGCAGCTTCACCAACAACGACCCTCGCTACGACGCCTACCTCGCGGCCCACGGCGCCTCCTTGAGCGCCTTCGCCGCGGCCGGCGGCGTGGTCCTCGACCTGGCGCAGTCCGACCAGTTCGGCGCGCGACCCGCGTACCTCCCGGAAGGGCTCGGGGCCGTCAGGACCGACGCCGACCACGACACCGTGCACCCGACCGCGCCCGGGCACCCCCTGGTGGCCGGCCTCCGGACCGCGGGCGGCCTGCTCTTCACCGGGCGCGCCCCGGGCATCCGCGTGAGCTGGGAGACCGTCCAGGAGTGGCGCTCGATGCGCGTCCTGATGGCGTGCGACGCGAGCGGCTTCCCGCCCGCGCTCCTGGAGGGCCGGCACGGCGAGGGCCGGTTCCTGGTCTCCAGCCTGACCGTCGACAAGTGCTTCGACGCCTCGGGCGCCGCCGTGCAGCCCGCGGCCGCCGTCGAGGACAGCGTCGCCTTCTTCGCGGCGCTGGCCGGCTACGTCCGCCAGGTCCGCGCCGGCACGGCGCCCGCCGTGACGCCCACCCCCATGCCGCCGGAGACGCCGGCCGGGCCGCTCGTCGGCCACGTCGGGACGACCGGCGCGAGGATCTGGGCGCGGCCGGGACTCGACGCCGCCGTGCACCCGGTGTGGCGGTGCACCTTCCGTACCGGCTCCCGGCCCCGGCGTACGGTGATCACCGAGCTTTCCGAGGCGAACGACCGGACGCTGCTGGTCGACCTCTGCGGGCTGCGCCCGGGGACCTCGTACGAGTTCTCCCTCGAGCCGTTCACGCCTTCGCCCGGCTTCACCCCGCTCACCGGCTCGTTCACCACCGCCCCGCCGCCGGGCCGGCCGAGCGTCGTCACGATGGGCCTGGGTTCCTGCGCGCCCTCGGTGCCCAGCCACGTGTGGACGAGGGTGCGGGACGAGGGGTGCGACAGCTTCGTGATGCTGGGCGACACGCCGTACGTGGACAGCTCCGACCTCGCCGTCGCCCGCCGCAAGCACCGCGAGTTCCTGGTCCAGCCGGAGATCTCCCGGCTGATCCGCTCGATGCCGGTGTGGGCGACGTGGGACGACCACGACTTCGGCGGGAACGACAAGCACGGCGACCATGCGGGGAAGGCGAGCAACCGCACCGCGTTCGTCGACCACCGCGCCAACGCCACCTTCGGTCACGACGACGAGGGCGTCCCGCTCACCGACCGCGGGGCCGGCGAAGGGGTCTACACCTCCTTCCGGCGCGGCCCGATCGAGGTGTTCCTGCTCGATCCTCGCTGGTTCAGCCGTACGGAGCCCAGCTGGGCCGACCCCGCCAAGCCGACCTGTCTGGGGCGGACGCAGTGGGAGTGGCTGCGGGAGCGGCTCCGGGAGAGCACCGCCCCGTTCAAGGCGCTCGCGACGGGGATGATCTGGGACGACAAGCAGAACCCCGAGTCGGACGACTGGGGCCACTACGCGCACGAGCGGGACGCGATCCTCGACTTCGTCGCCGCCGAGCGGATCCCCGGCTGCTTCCTCGTCGGCGGGGACATCCACGTCTCCCGCGCCCTGAACTACGGGCCGCGCGTCGGGTACGACCTCTGGCAGTTCATCGTCAGCCCGCTGCACGACCGGACGATCCCGAGCCTGAACGTGCCCAGCCCCCATCTGGTCCACAGCGCGGTCGAGCCGCACACCTTCCTGAAGCTGGTCGCCGACACCACCGTGAGCGACCCCACCCTCACCGCGACGTGGATCAACCGTGACGGCCGACGGCTCTTCGAAGTACGCCGGACAGCATCGGAAATGGGCCACCGCGCGTGACGGGAAACATCCGGCCGACCACCAGATGAACAACCGACGACTTGTCCATACAAGCCATTGACCGGGGTCGGCGGCGGCTGACAGCGTGCCGTTGCCGACCCCCGTACCTCACCTCGCACGTCGCCTCGTGCCTCACCTCGCACGTCGCCTCGCGCTTCACCTCGTGCCCCACCTCGCGCCTCACTCCGGCCCGACGCGTCGCGTCGCGTCTCCTCCCCCTCGCGTATCGGAGCTCATCGTGCCCACCCGCCGCCCCGCCCTCGCCGGCCTCGCCGGCCTGCTCGTCGCCGCCCTCACCCTGACGGCCTGCGGAGACGGCTCCTCCGAGTCCGCCTCCGCCACCTGCCCCGACGGCCGGATCCGCTTCGGCGTCGAGCCCTTCGAGGACCCCGTCAAGCTCACCCCCGCCGCGAAGGTGCTCGCGGACGCGCTCTCGGAGAGCCTGGACTGCCCGGTCGAGCTGACGATCACCGAGGACTACTCCGCCGAGGTGCTCGCCATGGAGAACGGCAAGCTCGACATCGCCCTCTTCGGCCCGCTCGGCTACGTCTTCGCCGAGAAGCGCGCCAAGGCCGAGGCCCTCGTCTCCTTCGGCGACCAGAAGGGCGTCCTCTCCAGCTACACCGCCGGGATCTGGGTGCCGAAGGGCTCCCCCGTGACCGCGGTCGACGGACTGCGCGGCCGTTCCCTCGCCCTCGGCTCGATCGGCTCCACCTCCGGGGACGCCCTCCCCCGCAAGGCACTGCTCGACGCGGGCCTGAAGAAGGACGAGGTCAAGGTCACCTACGCGGGCGGCCACCCCGAGGCGCTGCTCGCCCTGGTGAACGGCAAGGTCGAGGCCGCCGAGATCAACTCCCAGCAGCTCGCGAGCGCCACCGCCTCCGGCACCTTCGACGCGTCGGAGTTCACCAGGATCTGGACCTCGGACCCGATCCCCAACGACCCCATCACCGTCCGGGGCGACCACGACCCGGCGTTCAAGAAGGCCGTCAAGGACGCCCTGCTGAACCTGCCGGCGGACAAGGTCGGCGAGATCGGCGCCCTGCTCGACGTCGACCCGCCGGCCCCGCTCGTCGCCGTCGACAAGTCCACGTACAAGCCGCTGTTCGACCTCGCCGAGACCCTCAAGCTGACCGAGAAGGACGTCTGATGCTCGCCCTCACCGGGATCACCGTGCGCTACGGCGACCGGCAGGTGCTGCACGGCGTGGACGTCACCGTCGCCCATGGCGAACTGCTCGCCGTGCTCGGTGCCAACGGCTCCGGCAAGTCGACCCTCCTGCGTGCCGCGGCCGGCCTCGAACCGATGGCGGCGGGCTCCGTCAGGCTCGGCGGGGAGCCCTGCGACCCGCTCGACATCGCGATGGTCTTCCAGCACATCCATCTGGTCCGGCGCCGCACGGTCCTCGACAACGTGTGCGCGGGCGCCCTCGGGCGCCTCGCGCTGCGCCACTCGCTCGTCCCCGCGCTCTTCCCGCGCGAGGTGCGCGAGGAGGCGATGGCCTGCCTCGACCGCGTCGGGCTCGCCGACCGCGCCCACGACCGGGCCGGCAGCCTCTCCGGCGGGCAGCAGCAGCGGGTCGCGGTGGCGCGGGCGCTCTGCCAGCGCCCTCGGGTCCTGCTCGCCGACGAACCCGTCTCCGCGCTCGACCCCGCCGCCTCCGAGCAGGTCCTCGGGCTGCTCGCCGAGCTCGCCCACGAGGAGGACCTCGCCGTCCTGGCCGTGCTCCACCAGCCCTCGCTGGCCGCCCGGCACGCCGATCGCGTCGTCGGCCTGCGCGACGGACACGTCGTCCTCGACGGGCCCCCGCGCCACGACGTCGAAGTCCTGTACCAGCCCACGATCCTGAAGGCCGTCCGATGACCACCCTGACCCCCGAGGTACGGCGCCTGCCCGTGCCCGCCAAGCCGCGCCGGCCGCGCGCCGCGCTCCTGGGCGCGGCGGTCACCGCCGTCGTCGTCGCCGCCCACGTCCTGGCCTGGGACGCCACCGAGATGTCCTTCGGCGCGCTCGCCGAGGGCTGGGGCGGCATGGTGGACTTCCTCGCCGAGGCCATTCCTCCGGACCTGAGCTGGGAGGTGCTGCGGCCCAGCCTCGAAGGCGCCCTGGTCACCCTGTGGATCGGCCTGCTCGGCACCACCCTCTCGGTGCCGCTCTCGCTGGCCCTGGCGCTGCTCGCGGCCCGCGGCACCGCGCCGTCGAAGGGGGTCTACCAGGCGGCGCGGTCCCTGTTGTCGTTCCTGCGCGCCGTTCCCGACGTCGTCTTCGCCCTCGTCTTCGTCACGGCGGTGGGGCTCGGGCCCTTCCCCGGCGTGCTCGCGCTGCTGCTCCACAACGTCGGCGTGATGGGCAAGCTCTGGGCGGAGGCCCTGGAGGACGCCGACCCCGGCCCCGCCCAGGTCCTGCGCTCGGCGGGCGCCTCTCGGATCCAGACCGCCGCGCACGCGCTGCTGCCGACGGTGACACCCCAGCTGATCGGCCTGCTCCTGTACCGGCTCGACGTCAACGTGCGGTCCTCGCTGGTGCTCGGCCTGGTCGGCGCCGGCGGCATCGGCTTCCTCATCAACCAGTCGATCAAGCTCTTCCAGTTCGACGAGATGCTGACCCACATCCTCGTCGTCCTGGTCCTGATCGTGGCCGTCGACCGGCTGTCGGCGGCGATCCGGCGCCGCCTCGCATGACGGCCGCTCTCCCCCACCCGACTCCCGGCGGAGATCCCGTGACCGCACCCTCTCTCCCTCCCCCCTCCCCCACGGCGGCCGTCTGGTCCGGCCCCGACGGAGGCTTCGCCCTCATCCGGCAGCCCCGCCCCGAACTGGCGCCCGGCGAGGTGCTGGTCCGCGTCGAGCTGGCCACCCTGTGCGGGAGCGACCTCCACACCCTCGCGGGCGACCGGCCGACCCCGGTCCCGACGGTCCTGGGCCACGAGGCCGTCGGGTTCGTGGAGGAGGTGGCCGGGCCTGTCCGGACCGCGGACGGCCGGCCCGTCACGCCCGGACAGCGCGTGACCTGGACGGTCGGGGCCTCCTGCGGGTCCTGCCGCCGGTGTACGCGAGGTGTCCCGCAGAAGTGCGCGGAGCTGCGCAAGTACGGGCACGAGGCCGTCGACGGGCGCTGGCGGCTCAACGGCGGCTTCGCCACCCACTGCCATCTGCTCGCGGGCACCGGTCTGGTGGAGGTGCCCGCGGCGCTGCCGGCCGCGGTGGCGGCGCCCGCCAGCTGCGCGACGGCCACCGTCGTCTGCGCGGCCCGGCGGACGGAGCTGTCGGCCGGGGACGCCGTGGTCGTGCTCGGCTGCGGGATGCTCGGCCTGACCGCGATCGCGTACGCCCGCGACCGGGGCGCGGAGCACGTGGTCGCCTGCGACGTGGACGAGAACCGGCGCGGGCAGGCCCTGGCGTTCGGGGCCACCGCCGCGTGCGAGCCGGACGAGCTGCCCGGGCTCGCCGAGGCGTACGGGGCCGACGTCGTCCTCGAACTCTCCGGGAGCGCCCGTGCCGTGCGGTCGGCCCTGGACGTCGTCGGCGTGGACGGGCGGGTCGCGCTGGTCGGCTCGGTCTCGCCGGGCCCGCGCGTGGACTTCGCGCCCGAGGCCTTCGTGCGCAACCTCTCGCGCGTCGTCGGCACCCACAACTACACGGTGGACGACCTGGCCGAGGCGGTGCGCTTCCTGGCGCGGACCCCGGTCCAGGGGCTGTTCGCCGCTCTGGTGTCGCCGGCGCTGCCGCTGGGCGAGATCGACGCGGCCGTCGCCGCCGCCCGGGCCGGAACGGCGCCGCGCGTCGCCCTCCACATGGACACGGAGTGACGAAAAGGTAGCCGAGTGTGACGATCTGCCGTGTCCCGGCGTGCTCACCTTGCCCCGCGGGCGCATCCTGACAGCAGGGCCGGACACCCCCTGGCCGACGAGGAGGCCGCGTGGGACCGAGCAACCCGGCGGAGAACGCCGAACCCCGGCCACGAGGCGGGTCGCCGCTCGCCGGTGTCGCGGCGGCCCTGCTCGACGCCGACGGCCGGATCGTGTGGTGGTCGAGGGCCGCGCAGCGGCTGCTCGGCTGGACCGGCGAGGAGGTGACGGGCCGGCCCGCCCATGAGGTCCTGGGCGAGGTGGCGGCCGACCTCGACGGCGCCCCCGCCGGACGGCCGGCGCGGCTGCGGCACCGGTCGGGCCGGGTGGTGGAGGCGGACGTCCGGGTCTCCGGCGCGGACGGTTCCGCCGAGCGGCTGGTCCTGGCGCTGGTGCCCGACGAGGTCTGCGGCTGGGACCAGGACCGGGACATCGCGCGGGCGCTGCTGGCGCAGGACGGCATCGGCGTCGCGCAGTACGACATCACCGGACGGCTCGTGCGGACCAACGGGGCCATGGAGGCGCTCCGCCCTCCGGGGGCCGCCGAGGACTGGCTGTCCCGGCTGGCCGCCCGGGACGGGGGCGGTACCGCCGGGGAGGCGTTCGAGGACGTGGCGGCCACCGGGGTCCCGCTCGCCGGGCGGGTCTACGAGCTGGGACCGGGAGACGGCGCGGCGGGGCTGTCCGTGTCGTGCTTCCGCATCGACGACGTGCTCGGGACGCCCCGGGGCGTGATGGTCGAGGCGTCCCGGGTGGCGAGGGCGGGCCCGCACCTGGACGCCGCGTACCGCAGGGCGTTCGAGATCGGGCAGTCCCTCGACGTGGTCCAGGTGGCGCAGGACCTCACCCGGGTGCTGGTGCCGGCGCTGGGCGATCACGCGACGGTCGACTATCCCGAGGACGTGCTGGAGGGCCGCGACCCGGTGCCCGGCTATCCGGGCCAGGAGGCGTCGGCGCCGCGCCGGGTGGCGGTGCGGACCTCCGACGGCCCGTGGCCGGCCCGGCTGATCCAGGTGGGCGAGGCGATCCCGCGGGTGGCGGAGACACCGGAGATCGCGGCCAAGTTCGTCGGGGACGTGCTCGTCGCCGACGCGGAGCAGGCCCGGCGGATCCTGGGCGACGACCCGGAGCGGATCGCCCGCTTCCTGCCCGAGGGCACGCACGCCTCGCTGGGCTGCCCGCTCTACCGGCGAGGGCGGTTCTTCGGCTACGCGGCGGTGTACCGCACCTGCGGCGCGACGCCCTTCGACGAGACCGACATCCGGCTGATGCACGATCTGTGCGCGCGGACCGCGACCGCCATCGACAACGCCTTCCGTTTCGCCCGCGAGCACCAGACGGCGGTCGTCCTCCAGCGGAGCCTGCTGCCGCCGGCGGCGACGCGCAGTACCGCCGCCGAGACGGCCGGTTTCTATCTGCCCGCGGGCGGTTCGGTCAGCGTGGGCGGTGACTGGTACGACGCCTTCGACCTGTCGTCGCTCCGGGTCGGACTCGTCGTGGGCGATGTCGTCGGGCACGGTCTGGAGGCGGCGGCGACGATGGCCCGGCTGCGCACCGCCGTCCAGACCCTCGCCGAACTCGACCTGCCTCCGGACGAGTTGCTGGCCCGGCTGGACGATCTGGTCCGGCGGATGCAGATCGAGGCCGAGTATCCGGACACCGTCGGCGGCTCCTGCCTGTTCGCCGTCTACGATCCGGTCGCCCGCACCTGCCGGATGGCCTCCGCCGGGCATCCGCCGCCCGCCCTCGTCACCCCGGCGGGCGAGGTGGCCTTCGTGCCGCTCACACCGGGGCCGCTGCTGGGCGTCGGGGACCACCCCTTCGAGGTCACCACGCTCACCCTGCCGCCGGGGAGCACGCTCGTCTGCTACACGGACGGGTTGCTCGGGCGGGATGTGGCGGCCGGGTCGGAGCGGCTGAAGGCGGATCTCGCCGACCTGGGCCGGGACTACGGAAGCCCGGCGTCGCTCGGCGACGCGCTGCTCGCGCGGAACCCGCACGCCGAGAACCCGGGCGACGACATCACCCTCCTGCTGGCGCGTACGCACGCCGTGCCCGAGGAGTCCACGGCCGTCTGGGAGTATCCCGCGGACCTCGCCGCGGTGAGCGAGGCACGGGCCGACGTCCAGGCGCGGCTCACGGAGTGGGGGCTGGACGAGCTGCTGTTCAGCACGGAGCTGATCGTGAGCGAGCTCGTCACCAACGCCATGCGGTACGCCGGCGGGCCCATCACCGTGCGCCTCTTCCGGGACAGGGTGCTGGTGTGCGAGGTCTCGGACCCGAGCAGCACCCAGCCCCGGCTCCGCCGCGCCCTGGTGACGGACGAGGGGGGCCGGGGCCTCTTCCTGGTCGCCCAGCTGACGAGCCGCTGGGGCAGCCGCTACACGACCCGCGGCAAGACGATCTGGACGGAACAGGAACTGCCCGAACCCGTCCGGCCCCGGTGAGCCGGCGCCCGGCGGGTGGCCGCTGTGCCCCCGCTCATGCGGGAGTGACGACGACGGTACGGCCGTCGGGGTCGGTCAGGACCCGGCGGCGGGCCTCGCCGGCGCCGGCGGGGGCGGCGAAGCCGAGGCGGACCGGGCCGGTCGCGGCGCGGCCGGCCGCCGGGTACAGCTCCAGGACGGCACCGTCGTCGAGGACGGCGGCGTAGTGCTCCGGCCCCGTGCCGTGCCGCTCCCGGACGAAGGTCGCTCCCAGTGCGGCGTAGAACGCGCGGCAGGCTTCGAGACGATCGGTGTAGATGACGACGAGGTCGATGCGCAGGGGTGTCTCCTCCGGTCCGGTGGCGTACGCGTGCGAGAACGCCCACGCGATGACGTCGCGCGGTGCCGCACCGTACAGGACCGGGTTCCCCCCGGCCCACCGGATTTCCCCCGGCTACCGGGTCCCCGGCGGGGCGTCGGACATGAGGTCGTTCCTGAGGTCGCCGAGGATGCGGGAGAGGATGCGGGAGACGTGCATCTGGGAGAGGCCCACCCGGAGGCCGATCTCGGCCTGGGTCAGGTCCTCGCCGAAGCGGAGCCCGAGGATCTCGCGGTCGCGGGCGTCGAGGCGGGCGACGAGGGGTGCGAGGGACTCCAGGTCGTCGACGAGTTCGTAGCCGTGCTCCGTGACGGCGGTGCGGCGGCCGACGGTGCCCTGCGGGGCGCTGTCGTCGTCCTCGGCGCCGACGGGGGCGTCGAGGGAGTGGACGGTGTAGGCCTTGGCCGCCAGCTCCCCCTCCGCGATCTCGGCCTCCGTGAGGTGGAGGCGGTCGGCGAGTTCGGCGCGGCTGGGGCGGTGGCCCTCGTCCTGTTCGAGGGCGTCGGAGGCCCTGGCGAGGGCGATGCGCAGCTCCTGGAGCCGCCGGGGGACGTGCACGGTCCAGCCGGTGTCGCGGAAGAAGCGCTTCATCTCGCCGATGACGGTGGGCAGGGCGAACGCGGAGAATTCGACGCCGCGGGCGGGGTCGAAGCGGTCGATCGCCTTGATGAGCCCGATGGTGCCGACCTGGACGATGTCCTCGGCGGGTTCGGGCCGGCCGCGGAAGCGGCGTGCGGCGAACTTGACCAGGCTGAGGTTGAGTTCGACGAGCGTGTTGCGGAGGTAGGCGTGCTCAGGGGTGCCCTCGTCGAGGTCACGGAGCCGTGCGAAGAGGGTCGCGGAGAGGGCCCGGGCGGCGTCGGTGGAGACCTCGGTCGGGCGTTCCGGCGCGGCCAGGCCGTCGAGGGCCCGCCGCCGGACGGCGGCCGCCGGGGGCGTACCGCGGGATCGGGCGAGGGTTTCCGGGGATCGGCCGGTGGACATGAGCGCTCCTTCGGCGGTTCCTGTGGACCTGCGCCGTCGCCTCCGGGGAGGCGGGGTGGTCTCCGACTGTCGTCGTCACGTCCCTCCCGGGAAGGAGGGCCTGCCCTCCCGAGTGTCCGCCTTGTGGGCATATGCGTCAATTTTTACGTGAATTTCGCTTCCTATATCGGAGGGGGGCGGCACCGACCGCACACGTCCGCTCACCCGCCGGCACGGAAGCCCACGGCGAGCCCGTGCCGGACGGCGGGACGAGGTGGCGCGATCGTCGCCTCGGGCGGCTTCGCGCACCGGCTGGGCGACCCGGAGCGGAATCAGGCCATCGCGGTGCGGCCGGCCGAGCTCGCCTCCGCGAAGGGTGCGGGGGCGGGCGGCTCGCCCTCGCCCGGGTGCGGCACGGGGCGAGGGCGCGGCACGACTCCCCGGCACCCGGCCGCGCGACCTGGAGGCGAACCTCTCGGCACCGGCCGCCGAGCTGTCCGACGACCAGCTCGCGGCGCTCGCGGCGGCCGCACCGCCCGAGCGGATCGCGGGCACCCCGCCACGACGCGACCGGCCGTTCCCCCACCGGCCACCGAGGCCCGCCGCCGCCCCCGTCCCCCGCCGAAAGCGGTGGCGGCGAGACCGTGGAGACGGTCTCAAACTTTGACCACAATTCGCCCACACTCTCGCCCCAACTCCCGTGCCGATGCTCTAGATTGACCATGCTTCAGCCGATCGGGCACTCGGCGACCACTCGTGCCCTTCATGTCCGGCGCCATGCACCACCAGCAAGGGCTCCCCCGGTACCAGTCGTGGGGGAATGTTCGGTTCTTCGGGTCCGGGAGGACCTCGGGTGCGGGGAGCGCCCCGGGTCTCCACGGGTTTCCGCGCACTTCGTGAGTCCCGGCACGGCGGGTGATCCCGCCGCGCCGGTGTGAGTCGTGCACGCACTTCACCGGAGCCTGGGGGGTTCTGTGCGGCAAGGGGGATTAGCCAGCCCGTTTCCGTCGACGCGCGAGCGTCCGGCGGGCGGGACCATCGACCAGCCCGCCGTCGAGTGGGAACAGCGCTACCGCCGTACCGTCATCATCAGCGACACCGTGACCACCGCCGTCGTGGTGACCGCGATCGGCGACTTCTTCGGGGTCAGGGACGCCGCCGACTGGCATGAGAAGTGGGGCTTCCTGGCCTTCGGCACCCATCTGCTGGTGCTGGCCTCGCTCGCGGTCGGCCGCGCGTGGGCGCCGGCCGTGCTCGGGCAGGGCGCGGAGGAGTTCCGCCGGCTCGGCCGTTCGCTCTTCGCGGCGACCGTCGTGCTCGCGCTCGGCGGGATCGCCCTGACCTCGCGGAACATCAAGCTCTGGATCTTCGTCGCCGTCCCCGCGATCGCCCTGGTCACGATGACCGCGCGCTATCTGCTCCGGCTCTGGCTGCACAGACAGCGCAAGGAAGGGCGCTGTCTGCGGCCGGTGCTCGCGGCCGGGAGCGCGGACACCCTGCGCGACCTGATCACCCGGACCCGCAAGTTCCCGCACCTCGGCTGGCGGGTGGAAGCGGTGTGCACGACGGACGGAACGGGGCCCGACGGCGACCACCTCGACGGGGTGCCGGTCGTCGGGCCGCTGGCGGACGTGTCGAACCACGTGCGCCGCGACGGCTACCGGGTCGTCGCGGTGACGCCGGACCCGCACTGGTCGCCGGACCGCTTGCGGCGGCTCGCCTGGAACCTGGAGGGCAGCGACGCCGAGATGGTCGTGGCGCCCGTGCTGATGGAGGTGGCGGGGCCGCGGCTGCACGTCGACGCGGTGCTCGGGATCCCGCTGCTGCGGGTCAGCATGCCGGCCTTCACCGGCGGGCGCCGGGCGGTCAAGGAGGTCGTCGACCGGCTGGGCGCGGCGGTCCTGCTCGTCCTGTTCGCGCCGCTGATGCTGCTCGTCGCGCTGCTCGTGCTCGCCGACAGCCGGGGCGGGGCGTTCTACCGGCAGCGCAGGGTCGGCAAGGACGGGCGCGAGTTCACCATCCTCAAGTACCGCACCATGGTGGCCGACGCCGACCGGGCCCGCTCCGGTCTCGCCGGACTCAACGAGGGTGCGGGACCGCTGTTCAAGCTCCGCAGGGACCCGCGGGTGACCCGGGTGGGGGCGGTGCTGCGCCGGTACTCGGTCGACGAGCTCCCGCAGCTCCTCAACGTCCTGGCCGGTTCGATGTCGCTGGTGGGGCCGCGCCCGCCGCTGCCCGAGGAATCCGCCGCGTACGGCCCGGACATCCGGCGGCGCCTCCTGGTCAAGCCCGGGCTGACCGGACTGTGGCAGATCAGCGGGCGGAGCGACCTGTCGTGGGAGGAGACGGTCCGGCTGGACCTGCGGTACGTGGAGGACTGGTCGCTCGCCCTGGACACGGTGATCCTGTGGAAGACGCTGCGTGCGGTCCTCCACGGGCAGGGGGCGTACTGATGCGCGGGGGACGGCGTCGCCGTTCCGCCGGCGCCGGGACCGCAGGCCCGTGGGGCCTGCATGGGGGGAGGAACGCGTCATGAGGGTCAGCGTTTTCGGGCTCGGATACGTGGGCTGCGTGTCGGCCGCGTGCCTGGCGAGCCTGGGGCACGAGGTCGTCGGGGTGGACGTCAACCAGGTCAAGGTCGACCTGGTGAACGACGGCAAGGCCCCGGTGGTCGAGGAGGGGATCGGCGAGCTCGTCGCCGAGGTGGTCGGGACCGGGGCGCTGCGCGCCACCGCCGACGTCCGCGAGGCGATCGCGCACAGCGAGGTGTCGCTGGTCTGCGTGGGCACCCCGTCGGAGCCCAACGGCAGTCTGTGCACCACGTACCTGGAGCGGGTCACCGAGGAGATCGGGGCCGCGCTCGCCGAGCGCGGCGGCCGGCACACCGTCGTCTTCCGGAGCACCATGCTCCCCGGCACCTGCCTGAACTTATTGGTCCCGATCCTGGAGAAGTACGTCGGCGGGACGGCCGGCGTGGACGTCGGGGTCGCGGTGAACCCGGAGTTCCTGCGCGAGGGCACCAGCGTGCGGGACTTCTTCGACCCGCCCAAGACCGTCGTCGGCGAACTCGACCCGGCGAGCGGCGACGTGGTGGAGGCGCTCTACGACGGACTGCCCGGCGCGGTGTTCCGGGTCCCGGTCCCCACCGCCGAGGCGATCAAGTACGCGGACAACGCCTTCCACGGCCTCAAGATCGGTTTCGCCAACGAGCTGGGCGCGGTGTGCCGGGCGCTCGGGGTCGACTCACACCAGGTCATCGACGTCTTCCTGGCCGACCGCAAGCTGAACATCAGCCCCGCCTATCTGCGGCCCGGCTTCGCCTTCGGCGGCTCCTGCCTGCCCAAGGACCTGCGCAGCCTGGTCCACGCGGCGCAGCGGGCCGACGTCTCGGTGCCGATCCTCTCCCATGTGCTGCCGTCCAACGCCGACCACCTCCAGCGGGCGGTGGACCTGGTCGAGCGCACCGGCAGGCGCCGGGTGGGCCTCTTCGGCCTCTCCTTCAAGCCCGGCACCGACGACCTGCGGGAGAGCCCGCTCGTCGAACTGGCGGAGCGGCTCTTCGGCAAGGGGTACGACCTGCGGATCCACGACGCCAACGTGAGCCTCGCCCGGCTGCTCGGCGCGAACCGCGAGTACATCGAGACCCGGCTGCCGCACCTGGGGCGGCTGCTCGCGGACTCCGTCGGCGAGGTCCTCGACCACGCCGAGGTGGTCCTGGTCGGGACCAGGGACCCGGCCGTCCTCGCGGCGCTGCCCCGGGGCGGCACCCCGCTGATCATCGATCTCGTCCGACTTCCCGACGCCGACGCGCGCCGGACCGAACCGGGGTACGTGGGCCTTGCGTGGTGACTCGACCAGCGGCGACCGGGCACACCGGCGCGCGCTGATCCTGGTGGAGAACCTTTCGGTGCCGTTCGACCGGCGCGTGTGGCAGGAGTGCACGACGCTGCGCGACGCGGGCTGGGAGGTGCACGTCATCTGTCCCCGGGGCAGCAAGCGGGACACGGAGCCGGAGGCGGTGATCGACGGGGTGCGGATCCACCGCTACCCGCTGCGCGCGGCCACCGGAGGTCCGGCCGGCTACCTGCGGGAGTACGGATCGGCGCTGTGGCACACCGTCCGGCTGGCGCGGAAGGTCGGCCCCGTCGACGTCGTGCACGCCTGCAACCCGCCGGACCTGCTGTTCCTGCCCGCCCTGTGGCTCAAGCGGCGGGGGGCGCGGTTCGTCTTCGACCAGCACGACCTGGTCCCCGAGCTCTACCTGTCCCGGTTCGGACGCGGCGAGGACCTGCTGTACCGGGGGGTGTGCGCGCTGGAGCGGATGACGTATTGGGCCTCGGACGTGGTGCTCGCCACGAACGAGAGCTACCGGGACGTGGCCGTGCGCCGGGGCGGGCGGCGGCCGGAGGACGTGTTCGTGGTGCGCAGCGCGCCGGACACCGACCGCTTCCGGCCGGTGCCGCCCGAGCCGGAGCTGAAGCGCGGCAAGCCCCATCTGCTGTGCTACCTCGGCGTGATGGGCCCGCAGGACGGCGTCGACTACGCGCTGCGGGCGCTGGCGAAGCTGCGGGACGAACTCGGGCGGACCGACTGGCACGCGGTGTTCGTCGGCGCCGGGGACACCTTCGACGCGATGGTGCGGCTGGCCGGGCGGCTCGGGATCGCGGAGCACGTGGAGTTCACCGGGCGCGTCCCCGACGCGGAGCTGGTGCGGTGGCTGTGCAGCGCCGACGTGTGCCTCTCCCCCGACCCGCGCAATCCGCTCAACGACGTGTCGACGATGAACAAGGTCCTGGAGTACATGGTGATGGGCCGGCCGATCGTCTCCTTCGACCTCAGGGAGGCGCGCGTCTCCGCCGGTGAGGCCGCCGTGTACGCCCCCGCGAACGACGAGGCCGCGTTCGCCGCGCTGATCGCGGGACTGATGGACGATCCGGAGCAGCGGGCCCGGATGGGGAAGATCGGCCAGGAGCGGATCCACGGGCCGCTGTCCTGGCGGAACTCCCAGGAGGCGCTGCTCGCCGCGTACGCCGCGGCCTGCGGCGACCGGGGCCCGGCGGCGGGCGGCGCCGACCGGGCGGGGAGGCCGCGCCGTTGAGCGACGACACGATACGCCTGGTCACGATCGGGCGGATTATCCGTCGGCGCGGACGGCTCCTCACCCTCCTCGCCGTGCTGGGCGCGCTCGCCGGGTACGGCACCTCGCTCCTCGTCCCGCCGCGGTACACGACGTCGGCGTCGGTGCTGCTGCCCGGGGCGTGGGAGGAGCGCGAGCTGCTGACGCAGACGCAGGTCGCGACCAGTTCGGTGGTCCTCGACCGGGTGTCCGCCGGGCTCGGCGGGACCGGGCCGGTCGGGGACGAACTGCGCGAGCGGGTACGGGCCGAGGCGGCGGACGGGAACATCATCAAGATCTCGGGCACGGCCGGCACCCCGGAGGGCGCGCAGCGGCTCTCCGACCTGGTGGCCCGGGAGTTCGTCGGCTTCGCGACCCGGATCGTCGGCGACGACGCCGACCCGGAGGCGGCGGCGCGGCTCCGGGCGCTGCGGCAGGCGGTGGAGCGGACCGGCCGCCGCGTCACCGAGCTGGCCGACGCGGCCGGTCCCGGCAGGTCCGTGGAGAGCGTGCAGACCCGCACCGAGCTCGCGAAGCTGAACACCTCCCTCCAGGGGGCCATGGACAAGCTGGAGCAGGCCGCGCCGACCGCGGGCAAGGCCAACATGGTCGTGATGGGGGCGGCGGCCCGGCCGAAGGGCGAGACGCCGCCGACGCGGGCGCAGCTCGTCGCGGCCGGAGCGCTCCTCTTCTTCCTGCTCGCGGTCGTCGGCCACCTCGCCGCCGCGCGGGTGAGCCGCCGGCTGCGGACCGAGCCGGAGGTCGCGGCGGCGCTGGGCACGCCGGTCCTCGGCACCGTCGACGTACCGGGTGAGCGGGCCGGGAGCAGCGAGGAAGGCCGAGCCCCGGGTGAATCGTCCGAGCCCCGGGAGGAGGGCCGGGGTGCGGGGGCGTGGCTCCGCCGGCCGCTCGGCCTCGACGTCCGGTGGGACGTGCCCGTCCCGTACGTCTCCGGGGACGAGGCGGGCCGGCTCGTCCGCTACCGGCGGGTGTGCGCCCGCCTGCGGGACGGGTCGCCGGCCGGGGCGCGGCTGCTCGTCGTCGTCCCGGACGGTGACGGGACCGCCCGACGGGCGGCCGGGCGCCTCGCCGCCGAGGCCGCCTCGGCCGCGGAGGGGCCCTCGCTGCGGGTGGTCGAGGTGCCGGTGGACCGGCCGATGGTGCCGGACCGCGACGACGAGTCCGGCGCGCTGATCGTGCTCGGCGCAGGCGCCTGGACGGCGGCAGAACTCGCCGGGATCGCCGAGGCGTGCGCCGACGGCGGACACGAGCTCGTCGGCGTCGTCCTCGCCGGCCTGGTCAGGACCCGCCCGGCGCGGTCGGCGGGGCGGCGGGCCGCCGTCCCCGCGCGTCCGGTCCCGGACGAGACCGCGGAGGCCGCACGGTGACGACGCGTACCACCCCGGAGCCGGCGCCCGCCGCTCCGCTCCTCGACCTGCACACGCTGGTGGTGACGGTCCGCAGGCGGCGGCGCCTCTGGGGCTCCATGGCCCTGCTCGGTCTCGTCGGCGGCGCGGGGACGGCCGTCCTGCTGCCGCCGGAGCCGACCGCGGTCACGAAGGTGCTCGTCGCGCACCAGGAGGACCAGCCGACCGACCCCGGGACGCTGATCCGCACCGATGTCGCGCTGCTGCACACCACGCGGATCGCGGGCCGGGCCCTGGAGGCCCTCGGGTCGCCGGAGAAGCCGGAGGACTTCATGAAGGAGTACGAGGGCAGCGGGCTGACCAACAACGTGCTCCAGATCGAGGCGACCGGTGACGGCGAGGCCGAAGCGGTGGCCCGGGTCAGGGCGGTGGCCGACGCGTTCGTCGAGGACCACGTGCGGCGCCTGCGGGAGGCGGCGGACGCCGAGGCGCGGACCCTGCTCGACCAGCGGGACCGGCTGCGGGACGAGCTCGCGGAGGTCAACAGGGCGATCGGCGACGACACGCCGGAGAGCGGGTCGGGGGCTTCGGCGGACCGGGAGTCGCTGTTCGCCCGGCGCGCCGAACTGACGTCACAGATCACCGAGTTCGGCCAGCGCGCGGCGCAGGCGCGGGTCGGGACGCCCCGGCTCGTCGCCGGCACCCAGATCGTGGACGCGCCCCGCGCCGTACGGCACTCGGTGCCCGCGACGGCCGCCACGAACGCCGGGATCGGCCTGGCCCTCGGTCTCGCCCTGGGGCTCGCGGTGGCGGCGGTCGGCACGGTGGTGGCGGACCGGCCGGTGCTGCGCCGGGACGTCGCCGCGCATCTGGGAGCCTCGGTGATCGCCGAACTCCCCCGGGCGACACGTGGCTTGTGGCGGCGCCGGCGGATCCGGGCGGCCCAGGCGCGGCTCACGGTATCCCTGGCCCGCACCGTGCGCGACTCGGCGGAGCCGGTGTCGCTGCTGGAGCTGGGCTGCGCGCGGGCGGCGGGCGGGCTCGCCCTGGACCTCGCCGCGGCCCTGCCGGCGGAGCGTCCGGCGGTCGTCGTCGACGGTCTGCCCGACGCGCGGCTCGCCGGCCGGCGGCCGAGGCCGGGCGGGCCGGTGGTGGTCGGCGCGCAGGACGCCACGGCCGGTGCACGGCGGGAACTCCGGCTCGGCGTCGGCTCGGTGGCGCCCGGCACCTCGTGGACCGACCTGCCGTACCTCGGCACACGGACGGTGCTCGTGGTGCGGGCCGGGCACGGCAGCGCGGCGTGGCTGCACACCGTGGCCCGGCAGCTCGCCGAACAGCACATCGAGGTGATCGGCGTGGTGCTGATCGACCCCGACCCCCGGGACCGGACCGACGGCACCCTCTGGGACGCGCCGCCCTCCCCGCCGCGCGGCGCGGGAAGCCGGACGTCCCGGCAGCACGAGGTCGGCAGGCCTCGGATCGAGCGGCTGCCGAAGTGGGCGGCGAGGGTCCCCGACAGCGAACAGGAGGCGCGGTAGACATGTGTGGCATCGCGGGTACCTACCGGTGGCCGGACGGGAAGGCCGTCACCGACCGGCTCACCGACGTCCTCGCCCACCGCGGCCCCGACGGGGCGGGCCGGTACGGCCACGCGGCCGGGGACGGCGAGGTCCACCTGGGCCACCGCCGGCTGGCCGTCGTGGACCTCTCCCCCACCGGCGCCCAGCCGATGGTCTCGGACGGCCTGGTCCTGACCTACAACGGCGAGCTGTACAACGCGCCGGAGCTGCGCGCCGAACTGGCGGCGGCCGGGGTGCGGTTCCGCGGCACCTCCGACACCGAGGTGCTGCTGGAGGCGTGGCGGCGGTGGGGCACCGACTGCCTGCCCCGGCTGCGCGGCATGTTCGCCTTCGGGATCTTCGACGAGCGGAGCGGTGAGCTGGTGCTCGCCCGCGACCAGCTCGGCGTCAAGCCGCTGTTCCTGCTCCGGCGCGGCGGAGGGCTGGTCTTCGCCTCCGAGCTCAAGGCGCTCGCCGCCGCGACCGGCGGCGGCCTGGAGGTGGACAAGGCGGCGCTGGTGGCCTCGCTGCTCTACTACTGGGTGCCGGACTCGCGGTGCGCCTACCGCGAGGCGGAGAAGCTGCCGCCGGGGAGCTGGCTCCGGATCACGCCCGACGGGCGGGAGCGGCGGGGCACGTTCTGGCGGCTGAAGGACGTGGCCGCCGAGGGCCGGGAGCGGGCCCGCTCCGGCGAACTGCCGGACCTCGCCGCCGTGGTGGAGGATTCCACCCGGCGCCACCTGCTCTCCGACGTGCCCGTGGCGACCTTCCTCTCCGGCGGTCTGGACTCCAGCTATCTGACCGCGCTCGCGGCCCGGGAGCGGCCGGGGATCTCCGCCTACACGATCGGGTTCCGCGCCGAGGACGCCCGCTTCGAGGCGATGCCGGACGACCTGGGATACGCCCGGAAGGTCGCCGCGCGGTACGGCGTCGACCTGCACGAGATCGAGATCGCGCCGGACGTGCTCGATCTGCTGCCCCGGATGACGTACCACCTGGACGAGCCGATCGGCGACCCCGCCGCGATCAACACCTATCTGATCTGCTCGGCCGCCCGGGAGGCCGGGGTCAAGGTGATGCTCTCGGGGATGGGGGCCGACGAGCTGTTCGCCGGCTACCGCAAGCACCTGGCCAACCTGCTGGCGCTGCGCTACCAGCGGGTCCCCCGGCCGCTGCGGCGCGGTGTGTCCGCCGCAGTGGACCGGCTGCCGGTCGCCTCGGCCCGGCGCGGCTACCGGTCGGTGCGGTTCGCCAAGCGGTTCCTCTCCTTCGCGGACCTGCCGGAGGAGACGGCCTTCCGCCGCAGCTACACCATGTACGACCGGGCCGAGCTGCTCGCGCTGGTCGATCCCGACCTGGCCGGGACGGTCGACGACGTGCTGACCGAGCACGCGGACGTCTACGAGGACAACGACCTCGACGACTTCGTCAACCGGATGTGCCTGGGCGACGCGCGGATGTTCCTGCCGGGCCTGAACCTCGCCTACACCGACCGGTCGAGCATGGCCGCGTCGACCGAGGTGCGGGTGCCGTACGTGGACGTCGAGGTGGTCCGGGCGGCGTTCGCCGTGCCCGGCGACCGCAAGATCGTCGGACGGCAGGGCAAGGCCGTCCTCAAGGAGGCGGCCGCCACGGTCCTGCCCCGGGAGATCGTGTACCGGCCCAAGGGCCTCTTCAGCGCCCCGCTGCGGGCCTGGATGAGCCGGGACCTGGCGCCGCTGGTGCGCGAGGTGGTGCACGACGGCGTCCTCGTCGGCTCCGGGCTGCTGCGCCGCGACGCGCTGGCGCGCATGGTCGCGGCGGACGCGGCCGGGCACGGCGACTACTCCAAGCACCTCTGGCACGTGCTGACCCTCGAACACTGGTACCGCGAGGCGACCTCCGGGTCCGTCCGGCACGCCGACTCGAACGCGTAGAGAAACAAGGGGACTTCCGGTGAAACAGGTTGTGCAGAACTACAAGACCGGCGAGCTGGCGGTGCTCGACGTGCCCACCCCGGGGTGCAAGCCGGGCGGGGTCCTCGTCCGGACCTCCTACTCGCTGATCTCGACCGGCACCGAGCTGATGAAGGTGTCCGAGGCCGGCATGTCGATGGTGGGCAAGGCCCGCTCGCGGCCCGACCAGGTCGCCAAGGTCATGCAGAGCGTCGCCACCAACGGGGTGCCCGCCACCTACCGCAAGGTGATGGGCAAGCTCGACTCGTACACGCCGCTCGGCTACTCCCTGTGCGGGGTGGTCGAGCAGGTCGGCGACGGCGTCGACGACGTGAAGGTCGGCGACCTCGTCGCCTGCGCCGGCAACGAGCACGCGCTCCACGCCGAGGTGAACTGGGTGCCGAGGAACCTCTACTCCAGGGTCCCGGACGGCCTCGCGCCCCGGCACGCGGCCTTCGGCACCGTCGGGTCGATCGCCCTCCAGGGCGTCCGCCAGGGCGAGCCCCGGCTCGGCGACGTGGCGCTGGTCATCGGCCTGGGCCTGATCGGGCAGCTGGTGGTGCAGCTGCTGACCGCCTCGGGGGCCCGTGTCGTCGGCGTGGACCCCGACCCGGCGCGCTGCGAGCTCGCCGAGCGCCTGGGCGCGGCGGCCTGCGGCGATCCGGCGTCGGCGGCCGTGGAGGCCGCGGTCGCCGAGCTGACCGACGGGCACGGCGTGGACCAGGTGTACCTGGCGGCCGGCGGCGCCGACAACCAGCCGGTCGAGCTGGCGGCGCGGCTGTGCCGGGACCGCGGCCGGGTCGTGGACATCGGCAAGTGCCGCCTCGACCTGCCGTGGAACGCGTACTACGAGAAGGAGCTCGACGTCCGCTTCTCCCGCAGCTACGGACCCGGGCGGTACGACCCGGAGTACGAGCTGGAGGGGCGGGACTATCCGATCGGCTACGTGCGCTGGACCGAGCGCCGCAACCTGGCGTGCTTCCTCGACCTGCTGCACCGGGGCCGCGTCGACGTGGAGCCGCTGGTCTCCCACATCGCCGGGTTCGACGACGCCGTCGAGACGTACCGGTCCCTGAAGGACGGCGATCTGAAGGCCGTGGCCGTGCTCTTCCGCTACCCCGGACAGTCCGTGGAGGCGGCGGCGCCCGAGGTCGCGGTGCCGGCCGTGCGGGGGGAGCGCCGTCCGGTCCGGGCCGTCCGGGGGCCGGTGCGGCTCGCGTTCGTCGGCGCGGGGAACTACGCGACGTCGATGCTGCTGCCGCACCTGGTCGGCCGGGACGGCGTCGAGCTGTCCACGGTCGTCACCACGACGGCGCTGTCGGCGGCCAACGCGCGGCGGAAGTTCGGCTTCGCCGCGGCGACCACCGACCTCGACGCGGTGCTCGGCGACCCGTCCGTCGACGCCGTCTTCGTCGTCACCCGGCACAGCTCGCACGCCGCGCTGACCCGCAAGGCGCTCCTCGCCGGGAAGGCAGTCTTCGTCGAGAAGCCGCTGGCGCTCTCCGAGGAGGAGCTGGCCGGGGTGCTCGCGGCCGTGGAGGAGTCAGGCAACGACCGGATCCAGGTCGGCTTCAACCGCCGCTTCGCACCGCTGCTCCAGGAGGCCAGGCGCCGGTTCGGCACCCGGACCGGCCCCGCGAGCCTGCGCTATCTGATCAACGCGGGCCGGCTCCAGCACGGCAGCTGGTACCTCCGGCAGACCACCGAGGGCTCCCGGTTCGCCGGCGAGGGCGGTCACTTCATCGACACGGCGAGCTGGCTCCTCGGCGCCGACCCGGTCTCCGTGTACGCGACGGCCACCCCCGGCAACCACGACCTCCAGGTGGTCCTGGGCTACCCGGACGGCTCCACCGCCACCCTGAGCTACGTCACCACCGGCGCCTCGGCCTTCCCGAAGGAGACCCTGGACCTGCTCGCGGACGGCAGGGTGCTGAAGCTCGACGACTTCGTCCGCGCCTCGGTCCACGGCCCCGAACGATGGGTCAGCTCCCGGCTCCCGAAGGCCCGGGACAAGGGCCAGAACGCGGAACTGGCCGCGTTCGTCCGGGCGGTGCGGACCGGCGGGCCGATGCCGGTGCCGCTGGAGTCGCTGGTCGCCACCACCGCGGCCACCCTCGCCGTCCAGGCCGGTCTGGCGAGCGGCGCGCCGGTGACGCTGGAGCGGGCGCGATGAGCATGAGCCCGGGCTGGTACCTGCGGCGGCTCTCCCGGATGGGGCCGCGCGAGGTCGGCGGCCGGACCGTCGACACCTTACGGCGGCGGCGGTGGCGCTCGGCGCGCCCCCGCTGTCCTCGGGTGACCGGCGCCCGGTTCACGGCCGTGCTGCCGGCCGGGGCGCTCGCCGCGGTGCCGCCGGACGCCGCGAAGCGGCTCGTCGCCGAGGCGGACCGGCTGATGGCCGGGCACGTCCGCTACTTCGGGGTCGACCGCGACGACCTGGCCGACCCGGACTGGTGGTTCGACCCCAGGACCGGCCGCCGGGCTCCGTGGGGGTACGCCTTCGACGTGCCGTACCGGGACGAGGAGGCGGTCGGCGACATCAAGCAGATCTGGGAACCGTCCCGGCACCAGTACCTCACCGTGCTCGCCGCCGCCTACGCGGTCACCGGGGACGAGCGGTACGCCGAGCGGGTGGCCGGCCACCTGAAGTCGTGGTGGGCGGCGAACGCGCCGCTGCGCGGGGTGCACTGGACCAGCGGCATCGAGCTGGGCATCCGGCTGCTCTCCTGGGTGTGGATCCGCCGGCTGCTCGACGGCTGGCCGGGCGCGCCGGGGCTGTTCGAGGACAACCCGGTGGCGGTGCGCCAGATCTGGCACCACCAGCGGTGGCTGGCCGCCTTCCCCAGCCGAGGGTCGTCGGCGAACAACCACGTGGTCGCCGAGGCCGCTGGGCAGTTCGCCGCCTCCTGCGCGTTCGGCTGGTTCCCGTCCTCGGCGCGGTGGCGGGCCGACGCGCTGCGGTCGCTGGAGCGGCACCTGCGGAGCAACACCTTCCCGTCGGGTCTCAACCGCGAGCTGGCCACCGAGTACCACGGGCTCGTGCTCGAACTCGGCCTCGCCGCCGTCGCCGAGGCGGACACCGCCGGGGTGCCGGTGCCGCCGACGGTGCGGCTGGTGCTGCTGCGGATGACCGACGCGCTCGCCGCCGTCGTCGACGACCGGCTGCGGCCGCCGCGCCAGGGCGACGCGGACGACGGGCACGGGCTCGTGGTGGACGGCCCCGCCACCGACCGCTGGGGTTCGCTCCTTGCCACCGGGGACGCCGTCTTCGGCCGGCTCCCCTGGTGGCCGGAGGTGCCCGGCACCGATGTGCGCACCGCGCTGCTCGGCGCGCTCGTCCGGCCGTACGGGAAGGGCGGCGCGGCTCCGGCCGTGCGCCGCCCGGCGGAGCGGCCGGCCCACTTCGCGGACGCGGGGATGACCATCCTGCGCGGTCCCGGCGGGATCTGGTGCCGCTGCGACGCCGGACCGCACGGCTTCCTGTCGATCGCCGCGCACGCCCACGCGGACGCCCTGTCCGTGGAGGTGCGGCACGACGGGGTGGACGTGCTCGCCGATCCGGGGACGTACTGCTACCACGGGCAGCCGGAGTGGCGGCGCTACTTCCGGTCCACCCTCGGCCACAACACCCTGGAGTGGGGCGGCGCCGACCAGTCCGTCTCCGGCGGCCCCTTCCTGTGGACCCGGCACGCCGGCAGCCGTGTGCTGGTCGCGGACCCGGGCGGGGAGCCGGCCCGCTGGTGCGCCGAGCACGACGGCTACCGGCCCGTCACGCACCGCCGCCGGGTGGAGCTGAGCGCGGAGGCCCGGGAGCTGCGCGTGGTCGACGAGGTGCGCGGCGAGCGGGGCGAGGTGCGGCTGGTGTTCCACCTGGGCCCGGCGATCGGGGCGGAGCTGGCGGGGAACCGCGCGGTGCTCACCTGGGACCGCGACGGCGAGGACCGCTCGGCCGGGCTCGACCTGCCCGGGGAGCTGTCCTGGCGGGCGCACCGGGGCGAGACGGGGCCGCCGCTGGGCTGGTACTCGGCCGGGTTCGGCCGCAAGGAGCCGAGCACGACGCTGGTCGGCACCGGCTTCGCCGACGGCGTGCGGGAGTTCACGACCCTGCTCAGGTTCCACGGCTAGCGCGCCCGCCGCTCGTGCGGCGGGTGGGGTGGTCGGGCAGCCGGGGACGGTCGGGGTTCGAGGGAGGACGGACGGGGATGGAGGGGAGACGGTTGGGGATCGAGGGGGGACGCCGGGGAACCACCCGCCCGGTCCGTCGCGGGCTGCCGGGCGGGCCCGGTGCGACGGGCGAGCCCGGTGTGACCGGCGGGCTCGATACGAAGAGCAGGCCCGGTGCGACGGGCGGGGCGTCCGGCGGCACCGGCGCGCCGCCGCGCGCGGCCGGACCGCCGAGGGCCGTCGGGATCGCCTGGGCGCTGCTGGGACTCAACACGCTCGGCTCCGCCGGAGCGAAGACGGTCGTGCCGCTCCCCCGCTCGCTCATCCAGATGGGCACGATGGGCGCACTGGTCGCCGCCTTCTGCCTGGCGCTCGCGCTCAATCTGCGGCTGCGCTTCCGCCCCAGCGCCTTCGTGTTCCTGCTGACCCTGTTGCTGGTGCCGAGCGTGCTCGCCAGCGTGCAGCTCGAAGTCGGTCTCGGGGCGCTGTTCCGCTGTGCCCGGCTGGCGCTCTTCGTCGCCACGCTGTGGCTGCTCAGCCGCTGGTGGCACGAGAGCCCGGCCCTCGTGCGCACGCACATCCGCATGTACGTGGCGGTGCTGGTGCTCGTGGCGGCCGGCCTCCTCGTCGCACCGGGCACGGCGCTGCCGGAGTACTACGGGGGGAGGCTCGTCGGCGCGCTGTGGCCGCTGACGCCGCCGCAGATCGGTCAGTACGCCGCGGTGGTGGTGGGGCTGACCGTGCTGCTCCTCCTCGGCCGCAGGACCACGCGGGCCGGCGCGGCGGTGATCGTCATGCCGGCGCTCGTCCTGCTCGCGATGACCCACACCCGGACGGCGACGCTGGGACTGCTGGTCGGGCTGGTGCTCGCGATCGGTTCGCTGTTCCTCACGAGCGCTCCCGCCCGCCGGTTCTTCGCCTGGGCGGTGGTGTGCGCGACCGTGGCCGCGGTGGTGTTCAGCTCCGCGCTGCGCGCGTGGTTCCTGCGCGGGCAGAGCCAGGACGCACTCTCCAACCTGACCGGCCGGGCGAAGGTCTGGGACGCCCTGCTCGCCGAGCCCCGGACGGTGCGGGAGCGGCTGTTCGGCGTGGGGCTGAGCGACAAGTCCTTCGACGGGCTGCCGATCGACAACAGCTGGCTGGCCGTCTACCACGAGCAGGGCCTGCTCGGTGTGGTCCTCGTCGCGGGGATGCTCCTGGCCCTGGGCGGGGTCGCGCTGCTGCGCCCGCCGTCGCTGCCGAGGGCGTGCGCGATCTTCCTCATCGCGTACTGCGCGCTCTCGTCGTACACGGAGGTGGGGCTGGGCGACGCCTCGGCGTACCTGCTGCACCTGACCCTGGCGGCGGCGCTGCTCGCGGTGCCCGTACCAGCCGTACAGCCCGGCCCGCCGCCGGCCCCCGGGCTTTCCCCACGACGTGTCCCGCGATGGGCCCGGAGGTGACCTGAGCATGCGAGTCCTGGTGGTGCACAACCACTACTCCTCGGCGCAGCCGAGCGGGGAGAACAGGGTGGTGGACGAGGAGGTGGACCTGCTGCGCGCGGCGGGCCACCGGGTCGGGCGGTTCGAGCGGCGCAGCGACGACATCGCGGGCCGGTCCCTGCTCGGCAAGGCCGCGGTGCCGCTGCTGGTGCCGTGGAACCCGGCGGTCCGCACGGAGCTGGCGGCGCGGCTGCGGGCCGACCGGCCCGACGTGGTGCACGTCCACAACGTCTTCCCGTTGCTCTCCCCCGCGGTGCTGGCCGCGTGTGCCGACGCCGGTGTGCCGGTCGTCGCCACGCTGCACAACTACACGCAGGTGTGCCCGCCGGGGACGCTGCACCGGGAGGGCCGGGAGTGCTCCGAGTGCGTCGGGAGGAGCGCGCCGCTGCCCGCCGTGCGGCACGGCTGCTACCGGGACTCGCGGCTGGCGACGGTGCCGCTCGCGGTCGGTCTCGCGGTCAACCGGCGGCGGTGGTGGTCCGGTGTGGACCGGTTCTTCTGCATCTCGGCGGCGCAGCGCGACGTGCTGGTGCGGTCGGGCATGCCGGCCGATCGGCTCGTGGTGAAGCACAACTTCGTGCCCGATCCGGGTGTCCGCAGGGAGGGCGAGGGGGAGCACCTGCTCTTCCTCGGCCGGCTGGCGGAGGCGAAGGGGGTGCGGCTGCTGATGGCGGCGTGGGACGCGCTGGCGGCGGAGGGCGGGGTGGGGGTGCCGCTGGTGGTGGCGGGCGCGGGCCCGCTGGAGCCGGAGGTCTCCGCGTGGGCGGCGGACCGGGACGACGTGCGGTACGCCGGTCTGTACGGCCCGGAGGAGTGCCGCAAGGCCGTCGCGCGGTCGGTCGCCGTGGTGGCGCCCTCGCTGGCCCGGGAGACGTTCGGTCTGGTGGTCGCGGAGGCGATGGCGGTGGGCGTGCCGGCCGTCGCCGCGGGTCACGGCGGGTTCGCCGAGCTCGTCGAGGACGGGGTGACGGGGCTGCTGCACCGGCCGGGCGAGGTCGCCTCGCTCGCCGAGTGCCTGCGCCGTGTCGCGGCCAGGCCCGATGCCAACCGGGAGATGGGCCGGGCGGCCCGGAGCCGGTACGAGCGGGGCTTCGGCCCGGCCGTGGGCCTGGCGCGCCTGGAGGAGGAGTACCGGTCCGTGATCGCGGGCCGGTCCGGCGGCGGGGGTGCCCCGCCGTCCGTAGGGGAATCGACTGGCTCGTCGCGGGTGCGCCCGCGCGGGCGGGATGGGGGAAGCAGATGACACGTTGCCGGCTCTGCGGTGCGGAGGCGCTGACCAGCGTCGTCGACCTGGGGGCGACCCCGCCGTGCGAGAGCTTTCTGGGGGCGGACGAGCTGGACCGGCCGGAGCCCGCGTACCCGCTGCACCTGCGGGTCTGCGCGGAGTGCTGGCTGGCGCAGCTCCCGCCGCTGATCACCCCGGAGGAGACGTTCACGCAGTACGCGTACTTCTCCTCGTACTCGACGTCCTGGGTGGAGCACGCGCGGGCGTTCGTCGGGAGCGCGGTGGACCGGCTCGGTCTCGGTCCCGACGCCTTCGTGGTGGAGGTCGCGAGCAACGACGGGTACCTGCTGCGGCACGTGGTGGAGCGGGGGATCCGCTGCCTGGGCGTCGAGCCGTCGGTGAACGTGGGCGCGGCGGCGCGGGAGGCGGGCGTGCCCACGCTGACGGCGTTCCTGTCGCCGGAGACCGGGACCGCCGTCCGCGCGGAGCACGGCCCGGCGGACCTGGTGGTCGCGAACAACGTGTACGCGCACATCCCGGACGTCGTCGGGTTCACGCGGGGGCTGCGGGCCCTGGTGGCCGACGACGGCTGGGTCTCCGTCGAGGTGCAGCACCTGCTGACGCTGATGGAGGAGAACCAGTACGACACGATCTACCACGAGCACTTCCAGTACTACACGGTGGCGTCCGCGGCCCGGGCGCTGGCGAGCGGCGGGCTCACGCTGGTGGACGTGGAGCTGCTGCCGACGCACGGCGGCTCCATCAGGCTGTGGGCCCGCCCGGCGGAGGCGGCCGGTGAGCCGTCGCGCCGGGTGGCGGAGGTCCTGGACCGGGAGAAGGCCGCCGGGCTCCAGGAGCTTTCCGGGTACGGCGAGTTCTCCGCCCGGGTCGCGAAGGTGCGCAGGGACCTGCTGCGGTTCCTGATCGACGCGGCCGAGCGCGGGGAGACGGTCGTCGGCTACGGCGCCCCCGGCAAGGGCAACACGCTGCTGAACCACTGCGGGATCCGGCCCGACCTGCTCGCGTACACGGTCGACCGGAACCCTTACAAGCACGGCAGGTTCACCCCGGGCACCCGCATCCCGATCCTGCCGCCCGAGCGGATCGCCGCCGACCGGCCGGACTACGTCCTGGTCCTGCCGTGGAACCTGCGGGCCGAGCTGGTCGAGCAGCTGGCCTACGTGCACGAGTGGGGCGGGCGTCTCGTCTTCCCCGTACCGGAGCTGAGCATCGTCGAGGTGACGCGATGAAGGTCGTCCTGTTCTGCGGCGGTTACGGGCTGCGCATGCGCGCCGGGGCCTCCGACGACGTGCCCAAGCCGATGGCGATGGTCGGACCGCGCCCGCTGATCTGGCACGTCATGCGGTACTACGCCTACTTCGGGCACACCGAGTTCATCCTCTGCCTCGGCTACGGGGCCCACCACATCAAGGAGTTCTTCCTCACCTACGAGGAGACGACGTCCAACGACTTCGTGCTGCGGGGCGGCCGGACCGAGCTGCTGTCCACGGACATCTCCGACTGGACGATCACCTTCGCGCAGACCGGCATCGAGTCGCCGATCGGGGAGCGGCTGCGCCGGGTGCGGCACCACCTGGAGGGCGAGGACATGTTCCTCGCCAACTACGCCGACGTGCTGACCGACGCGCCGCTGCCGGAGATGATCGACCGGTTCGCGCGGCGCGACGCCGGCGCGTCGATGATGGTGGTGCCGCCGCAGTCCTCCTTCCACTGCGTGGAGCTGGGCGAGGACGGCCTGGTCGGGGGCATCACTCCGGTGAGCGAGCTGCCGCTGTGGGAGAACGGCGGCTACTTCGTGCTCCGCCAGGAGGTCTTCGACCACATCCCGGAGAACGGCGACCTGGTCGCCGACGGCTGCGCGCAGCTCGCCAAGCGCGGGCGTCTCGTGGCGCACCGGCACCGCGGCTTCTGGAAGCCGACCGACACCGTCAAGGAGCGCGCCGCGCTCGACGAGGCGTACGCGCGGGGCGAGCGGCCGTGGGCCGTGTGGGAGCGGGACCGCGCCAGGGCGGGGGCGTGATCGGGCTGGGGGCCGGGCGGCCCCTGGAGCGGATCGTCGCCGTGGGCGCGCACTGTGACGACATCGCCATCGGCGCCGGCGGCACGCTCCTGACGCTGTGCCTCGGCCGTCCGGGTCTTCGGGTGGACGCGCTGGTGCTCACCGGTGGCGGCGGGGAGCGGGAGGACGAGGAGCGGGCGGCGCTCGCCGCGTTCTGTCCGGGCGCCGACCTGCGGCTGACGGTGCTGAAGCTGCCGGACGGCCGGCTCCCGGCGCACTGGGAGGAGGCCAAGTCCGCGGTGGAGGAGTTACGCGGCCGGACCGATCCCGATCTCGTGCTGGCCCCGCGCACCGAGGACGCCCACCAGGACCACCGCGGCCTGGCGCGACTGCTGCCGACGGCCTTCCGCGACCACCTGGTGCTCGGCTACGAGATCGTCAAGTGGGACGGCGACCTCGGCCGTCCCGTGGCCTACCAGCCGCTGTCGGCGGAGGTCGCCGAGCGGAAGGTGCGGCTGCTCCAGGAGCACTACCCCTCGCAGCGCCACCGGCCCTGGTACGACCGCGAGGCGTTTCTGGGCCTCGCGCGGATCCGCGGCATCGAATGCCACGCCCGCTACGCCGAGGCGTTCGCCGTCTCCAAACTCACTCTCGATCTGGGGGAATGAACCGTGCGCGTACTGCTGACCGGACACCAGGGCTACCTGGGCACCGTGATGGCCCCGGTCCTCGCGGCCGCCGGGCACGAGGTCGTCGGTCTCGACTCCGGCCTGTTCGCCGAGTGCGTGCTGGGCCCGCGCCCGGCCGACCCCGACGGACACCGGGTGGACCTGCGGGACGTCACCGCCGAGCACGTGGCCGGGGTGGACGCCGTCGTCCACCTGGCGGCGCTGTCCAACGACCCGCTGGGGTCGCTGGCGCCGGACCTCACCTATGACATCAACCACCACGCGTCGGTCCGGCTGGCCCGGCTGGCCCGCGATGCCGGGGTGCGTCGCTTCCTGTACGCGTCGACGTGCTCGGTGTACGGCGCCGCCGGGGGCGACGAGCTGGTCGGCGAGGACGCCCCGCTGCGCCCGGTGACGCCGTACGCCGAGTCGAAGGTGCGGGTGGAGGACGACCTGCACGCCCTCGCCGACGCCGACTTCACCCCGGTGTACATGCGCAACGCCACCGCCTTCGGCCACTCCCCCCGGCTGCGCGCCGACATCGTCCTGAACAACCTGGTGGGACACGCCCTGCTGTCCGGCGAGGTCCTGGTGCTCTCCGACGGCACGCCGTGGCGCCCGCTGGTGCACGCCGGCGACATCGCGCGGGCCTTCACGGCGGCCCTGGAGGCGCCCCGGGATGCGGTGCACGACCGGGCCTTCAACATCGGCAGCGAGACCAACAACGTCACGGTCGCGGAGATCGCCGCGCAGGTCGCGGAGGCGGTGGACGGCGCGCGGGTGGTGATCACCGGGGAGAACGGCGCCGACCCGCGGTCGTACCGGGTGGACTTCTCCCGCTTCCGCGCGGCGATCCCCGGCTTCGAGTGCTGGTGGACGGTGAAGCAGGGCGCGCTCGAACTCGCCGACGCCTACCGCGGGCACGGCCTCACCCGGCAGGACTTCGAGCAGCGCTTCACCCGCCTCGCCGTGCTGCGCGCCGCGTCCGAGGCCGGCGCCGTCGACGACACCCTGCGGTGGCGCCGATGACCACGCCCGGCGAGGAGATGCACGCCCTGGTGGAGCGGCTGTACCCGATCTGCCGGAGCATCACCGGCGACGGGGTGCGCGCCACCCTGGACGTCGTCGGCGAGTACCTGCCGCTGGACGTGCACGAGGTGCCGACCGGGACGCGGGTGCTGGACTGGACGGTGCCGCAGGAGTGGAACATCCGGGACGCGTACGTCGCCGACGCCACCGGCCGGCGGGTCGTCGACTTCGCCGCGTCCAGCCTGCACGTGCTCGGCTACAGCGTCCCGGTGGCGCGGCGGATGCCGCTGTCCGAGCTCCGCTCCCATCTGCACACGCTGCCGGAGCACCCCTCCTGGGTGCCGTACCGCACCAGCTACTACCGGCCCGACTGGGGGTTCTGCCTGGCCCAGGAGACCCTGGACGCGCTGCCGGACGGCGAGTACGAGGTGCGCGTCGACTCGACGCTCGCCGACGGGCACCTCACCTACGCCGAGCACGTCGTCCCCGGGCGGGTCGCGGACGAGGTGATCGTCTCGTGCCACGTCTGCCACCCGTCGCTCGCCAACGACAACCTGGCCGGCATCGCGGTGGCCGTCTTCCTGGCCCGGGAGCTGGCCCGGAGCACCCCGCACCACACGTACCGGTTCCTCTTCGCGCCCGGCACGATCGGGGCGATCACCTGGCTGGCGCGGAACGCGGAGCGGGTGGACCGGGTGAAGCACGGGGTGGTGCTCGCCTGCGCGGGCGACCGGGGCGATCTGACGTACAAGCGGAGCCGGCGCGGCGACGCGGAGATCGACCGGGTGATGCGGCACGTCCTGGAGACGTCCGGACGCCCGCACCGGGTGGTCGAGTTCACCCCGTACGGGTACGACGAGCGGCAGTTCTGCTCACCCGGGTTCGACCTGGGCGTCGGCTCGCTCACCCGCACCCCGTACGCCGGCTACCCGGAGTACCACACCTCGGCCGACAACCCGGGGTTCGTCTCGCCCGAGGCGATGGAGGACACCCTCGCGGTCTGCCGCGAGGCCTTCTCCGTCCTCGACCGCAACCGCCGCTACACCAATCTCAGCCCTTACGGGGAGCCGCAGTTGGGGCGGCGGGGGCTGTACGACGCGCTCGGCGGGCGCAGCGACACGCGGCAGGCGCAGATGGCGATGCTCTGGGTGCTGAGCCTCTCCGACGGCGAGCACGGGCTGCTGGACGTCGCCGAGCGGTCCGGGCTGCCGTTCGACACGGTCGCCGCGGCGGCCGACGCGCTGCGCGACGCCGGGCTGATCAAGGCATGACGCCGGTGACCGCAGAGGGCGGGAGGACGGCGCCGGCGGAGCGGCGGTCCGGGCGGCGGGCCCTCGCGGGCCGGCTGTCCTGGGGCCTGGCCGACCAGGCGGTGTGCAGCCTGACCAACTTCGCGGTCGGCGTGTACGTGGCCCGCTCGCTCGGACTCGCCGCGTTCGGCGTGTTCAGCCTGGCCTGGGTCACGTACGGCGTGGTCCTCGCCGTCTCCCGTGGCCTGGCGACCGACCCGCTCGTGGTGCGCTTCAGCGGGGTGCCGGACGCCCCGTGGCGCGCGGCGGCGGCCCGGTCGGCGGGGACGGCGCTCACCGTCGGCGGCGCCGTCGGCGCGGTGTGCCTGGCCGCCGGGCTCCTCGTCGGCGGGCGCGTCGGCACCGCCTTCGCCTGCCTCGGCGTCGTCCTGCCGGCGCTGCTGCTCCAGGACGCCTGGCGGTTCTCGTTCTTCGCCGCCGGCGCCGGGCGCAAGGCGTTCGCCAACGACCTGCTGGGCGGGGTCGCGCTCGTCCCCGCCATGGTCCTCGCGGCCGGCGTGGGCAGCGTGGCCGCCTTCGTGCTCGCCTGGGGCGCGGCCGCCTCGGTGGCCGCCGGGTACGGCTGCCTCCAGTCCGGCATCCGGCCCCGGCCGGGCGGGGCGCGCGGCTGGATCCGGGAGCAGCGCGACCTCGGCTACCGGTACCTGATCGAGAACGCGGGCGTCGCCGGCGCGGGCCAGCTGCGGGCGTACGGGCTCGGCGCGATCGTCGGGGTCGGCGCGGTGGGGGTGGTGCGCGGCGCCGAGCTGCTGCTCGGGCCGTTCCTCGCCGTGCTGATGGGCCTGTCACTGGTCACCGTGCCGGAAGCGGCGCGGGTGCTGCGGCGGGCCCCGCACCGGCTGCGCGTCTTCTGCCTGCTGCTCGGCGGCGGGCAGGCCGTCGCCGCGCTGCTGTGGGGCGGGGCGCTGCTCCTCGTGCCCGACCGGCTCGGCGCGTTCGTGCTCGGCGGCGTCTGGCACCCCGCGTCGGAGCTGATCGTGCCGGCGACGCTCGGCGTCGCCGGGGCGAGCCTCGGCACCGGCGCGGCGGCCGGGCTGCGCGCGCTCGCCGCCGCCCGGCGCAGCCTGCGCTGCCAGCTGATCGCCTCCACCCTCTACGTCGGCGGCGGCCTCGGCGGCGCCGTGGCCGGCGGCACGGCCGGCTCCGCCTGGGGCGTCGCCGCCGCGACCGTCGTCAGCTCGGCGGTGTGGTGGCTGGCCCTGCGGTCGGCCCTGCGCGCGCACCCGGCCCCCGCCGTCCGCGGGGCCGAGACCACCGGAACCACACCATCCGCGAAGTGAGGACGTCATGACCGCCCGACCCCGGCTGAGCATCGGCCTGCCCGTCTACAACGGCGAGGAGTACCTCGCCGAGTCCTTCGACGCCCTCCTCGGCCAGACGTACGAGGACTTCGAGCTGGTCGTCTCCGACAACGCCTCGACCGACGGGACCCGGGACATCTGCCGCCGGTACGCCGAGAAGGACTCCCGGATCCGCTACATCCGGCTGCCCCGGAACATCGGCGCCGCCCCGAACCACAACCACGTCTTCACCGAGTGCCGGGGCGAGCTGTTCAAGTGGGCCTCGCACGACGACCTGTACGCCCGCGACCTGCTGCGCCGCTGCGTGGAGGCGCTGGACGAGCGTCCCGAGGTGATCCTGGCTCACGCCGACCAGGCGGTCATCGACGAGGACGGCCGGGTGAAGGTGCCGTACGCGTACGGGCTCGCCACCGCCTCCCCGCACGCGCCGGAGCGGTTCCGCAGCATGCTGTTCGAGCCCGGCGGCGACGACTTCTACGGGGTGATGCGGGCCGAGGTGCTGCGCCGGGTGAAGCCGCACGACAGCTACCACCACGCGGACCGCACCTTCGTCTCCGAGATCGGCCTGCACGGGCCCTTCCACCAGGTGCCGGAGCTGCTGTACTTCCGCCGCGACCACCCGACCCGCGCCGAGCGGGCCAACCCCTCCAAGCGGTCCCGGTGCGTCAACCTGGACCCGCGCCGGGCGGGCCCGCTGCACCCGACGCCCCGTCTCCTCGCCGAGTACGTCTGGGGTTTCGTCGCGGCGATCCGGCGGGCGCCGCTGTCCTCGGCCGACCGGCGGGCCTGCTACCGCCACCTGGCCGAGTGGGCGGCGAGCCGGGCCCGGCCGGGCGCCGGCGAGCGGGTCGAGGACCGCGCGCCGGTGGACCCGGCGAAGCTCTCCGTCTCCGTCGACGACCTGGTCGCCGGGCGTGAGGGGAGGCGGGCGTGACCCCGGTGCGGGTGGGGGTCTTCGGCCTGCTGGGCTCCGGCAACCTCGGCAACGACGGCTCGCTCGAAGCAGTCCTCGGGTACCTCCGCGCCACGCGCCCGGAGGCGGTCGTGGACGCGCTGTGCGGCGGGCCGGAGACCGTGACGGCCCGGTACGGGATCCCCGCCACCCGGCTGCACTGGTACCGGGGCGAGTACCGGACGGCGTCCCGCGCGGGCGCCGTCGCCGGAAAGGCCCTCGGCAAGGTCGTGGACGCCGTCCGCACCGCCCGCTGGGTGCGCCGCCACGACGTGGTGATCGTGCCGGGCATGGGCGTCCTGGAGGCCACGCTGCCGCTGCGGCCGTGGGGCTTCCCGTACGCGCTGTTCCTGCTCTGCGCGTCGGGCCGGCTGCTCGGCACCCGGGTCGCGCTGGTCGGCGTGGGCGCGGACGCGATCGCCGACCGGCCGACCCGGGCCCTGGTGCGCCGCTCGGCCCGGCTGGCCGCGTACCGCTCCTACCGGGACACCCTGTCCCGGGACGCGATGCGGGCGATGGGCGTCGACACCGCGCGCGACCCGGTCCACCCGGACCTGGCGTTCGCCCTGCCGGCCCCCGCCGCGCCCGCCCCCGCGGGTCCGCCGGGCCGGGTGTGCGTCGGGGTGATGGCCTTCCGCGGCGGGAACGACGACCGGGCCCGGGCCGACGAGATCCACCGGCGGTACCTCGACGGCACGATCCGCTTCGTCCGCGCCCTCGCCGACGAGGGCCGGCAGGTCCGGCTGCTCACCGGCGACGCGTGCGACGCGCCGGTGGTCGACGCGATCCTCGACGCGGTGGACTCGCCGCTGGTCACCGCCGCCGAGGCGGCCTCCCTCACCGACCTGATGCGGGAGGCGGCCGCCGCCGACACCGTGGTGGCGACCCGCTACCACAACCTGGTCTGCGCCCTGAAGGCCGGCACCCCGACCCTCGCCCTCGGCTACGCGGCGAAGAGCGCGGCGCTCATGGACCGGATGGGCCTGGGCGACCACTGCCACCCGGCGCGCGAGGTCGACGCGGACCGGCTGCTCGACCAGTTCCGCGCGCTGGAGAAGCACGCGGCCGACGTACGCCGGACCCTCGCCGAGCGCAACCGCGAAGCCACCCGCCGACTGGACGCCCACTTCGAGGCGTTGACCACCGCCCTGTTCCCGGCCACCGTCCCCACCCCGCGAGAGGCACCATGAAAGCGACCGAAGTCCCGGCGATCGCCGGCGCCCACCTCTTCGAGCCGACGCCCCACGCCGACGAGCGCGGCTCCTTCTGCCGCACCTTCGACGCCGACGTGGTCCGCTCCGTCGGCCTCGACCCGGACGCCTTCGTCCAGGACAGCCTCTCCCGCTCGGTCCGGGGAGTGCTGCGCGGGCTGCACCTGCGCTCCGGCGCCGGCGAGGCGAAGCTCGTGCGGTGCTCGTACGGGCGGATCTTCGACGTCGTCGTGGACCTGCGGCCCGACTCCCCGACGTACCGCTCCGTGGCCACCTTCGAGCTGTCCGACGCCACGCAGACGACCCTCTACATCCCGGCGGGGTGCGCGCACGGCTTCCAGGCACTCACCGGACCGGCCGACGTCTCGTACCGCATCGACCGCCCGCACGACCCCTCCGAGGACGTGACGATCGCCTTCGACGACCCCGAACTCGCCGTCCCCTGGCCGCTGCCGGTCACCTCGGTGTCCCGCAGGGACCGGGAGGCGCCGAGTCTCGCCGAGGTCCTGAAGCGGAGGGAGGGCTGACATGGCCGGGGAGTCCGAGGAGTTCGCACTGCCCCTGTCCCGCGCGGCGAACGAGCGCCTGCACGCGATGGTCCCCGGCGGCGCGCACACCTACGCCAAGGGCGACGACCAGTACCCCGAGGGTCTCGCGCCGGTCATCAGCCACGGGCGGGGCGCCCACGTGTGGGACGTCGACGGCAACCGGTACGTCGAGTACGGCTCCGGGCTGCGGTCGGTCAGCCTCGGTCACGCCTACCCGCGTGTGACCGAGGCGGTACGCCGGGAGCTCGACCGGGGCGGCAACTTCGTCCGGCCGTCGATCGTGGAGGCCGAGGCCGCGGAGCGCTTCCTGGCGACGGTTGCCACCGCCGACATGGTGAAGTTCGCGAAGAACGGCTCCGACGCGACGACGGCGGCGGTGCGGCTCGCGCGGGCCGCCACGGGGCGGGCGCGGGTGGCGATCTGCGCCGACCATCCGTTCTTCTCCACCGACGACTGGTTCATCGGCACCACGCCGATGGCGGCCGGCATCCCGGAGTCGGCCGCCGGCCTCACCGTGTCGTTCCCCTACGGCGACCTGCCCGCCACCGAGGAACTCCTCGCCCGCCACGAGGGCGAGATCGCCTGCCTGATCCTCGAACCGGCCACCCACACCGAGCCTCCCCCCGGGTACCTGGCGGGCCTGCGCGCCCTCGCCGACCGGCACGGCTGCCTCCTGGTCCTCGACGAGATGATCACGGGTTTCCGCTGGTCCGAGGCGGGGGCCCAGGGCCTCTACGGAGTCGTCCCCGACCTCTCCACCTTCGGCAAGGCGCTGGGCAACGGTTTCGCCGTCGCCGCCCTCGCCGGCCGCCGCGAGCTGATGGAGCGGGGCGGGCTGCGCCACGACGGCGACCGGGTGTTCCTGCTGTCCACCACGCACGGCGCGGAGACGCACGCGCTGGCCGCCGCGTCGGCCGTGCAGACGACGTACACCGAGGAGGGCGTCACGGCGCGGCTGCACCTCCTCGGCGAGCGGCTGGCGGCCGGGGTCCGCGAGGCCGCGGCGGCCATGGGCGTCGACGACCACGTGCTGGTACGGGGCCGGGCCAGCAATCTCGTCTACGCCACCCTCGACGAACACGGGCGCCCCTCCCAGGAGTACCGCACCCTCTTCCTGCGCCGGCTCCTGGCGGGCGGGGTGCTGGCCCCGTCGTTCGTGGTGAGCGCCGCGCTCGACGAGGCCGACATCGACCACACCGTGGAGGTGGTGGCGGAGGCGTGCGCGGTGTACCGGAAGGCGCTGGACGTCGGCGATCCGACTCCGTGGATGGGCGGCCGGGCGGTGAAGCCCGTGTTCCGCCGGAGGGCCTGAGCGGCGGCGGCCTCGGGTCCCGACCGGTCAGCTCGCGGCGGTCCGGTCGGCGACCCGGTGGGCGGCCCGGTCGGCCGTGCGGTCGATCAGCCACGCGGTCGCCGGCACCACCGCGAGGGCGGTGCACAGTCCGCCGAGGGTGTCGGTCGGGTAGTGGGCGCTCAGGGCGACCTGAGCCCAGCCCATGGCGACGCCGGCGACCGCGGCGGCGGCGAGCACCAGGAGGGCGCCGGTCACCCGGCCGAGCCGCCGGGCCGCGAGCATCGTGAGGACGAGGGCCAGCGCGGTGAGGAAGGCGGTGTGCCCGCTCGGGTAGGCGAGGGACCCGTCGTGGATGGTGCGCCCGATCAGCGGCTTGAGCACCTTGGTCGCCGCCACGGTCAGGCCGGTGCCGGCGACGAGGAGCGCGGCCGCGCGGGGCCGCCGCAGCAGAAGGCAGCCGGCCAGGGCGGTCAGTACGAGGGCCGCCGCGCCGGCCGGCTCGCCCAGGAAGTCCACGGCGAGGGCGGTCCGCCGCCACTCCGGCACCGTTCCGTCCACGGCCGACCCGATCCGGGTGTCCATGGCGCCGGGCCCGCCGACGCCGGAGTAGCGGAACCCGATCAGGAGGACCGCGACCGCGGCGAGGGCCGCCGTCGGCCCGAGCCACGCGCGTAACGGCGGGGGCAGCAGGACGGCCGGCGTGTTCCGCAACTCGACTCCTCGGGAAGGCGGGAGGGGTGCGGCCCCGCCCCGCGCGACCGGGCGCGGGGCGGCACACGGCGCTCACCACCCTAGCCATGGGGCGCCGCGCGCGGGGTCAGCTCCGCCCGTCTCCGTACCCGTGCGGCTCCTGGCCTCCCGGTGCGTCCTCCAGGAGGGCGCAGACGAAGCGTTCCTCCGCGGCGCGCAGCCGGGTGAGGAGCGCGGGGTCGAGGGGGACCTGGCTGGTGACGGAGACGGTCACGGTCCGTCGCCCGTCGCGGGTGGCGGCGGCGAACTGGGTGTAGCCCGGGGTGTTTCCGGTGTGGCCGAGGACGGTGCCGCAGCGGGTGGTGTAGCGGAAGATGCCGAGCCCGGCCGCGTTGACGCCGGGGCCCGCGGGCTGGGACTCGCCGGGGACGAAGCGGGTCTGGGCGTGCCGGGTCTTCGGGGAGAGGAGGGCGGGCCCGGCGTAGCCGCCGAAGAAGGCGCCCAGGTCGGCCGGGGTGGAGACGATGCCGCCCGAGGCCCACGCGCCGGACGCGCTGATCGCCTCGCTGACGTCCTCGGGCGCCTCGCCGGGGGCGGTGGCGTAGCCGTGGAGGAAGGGGCGGGGAAGGCGGAAGCCGGAGGGGAGGCTGGTGTCGCGGAGGTCGAGGGGGCGGTACACGAGCTCCTTGAGGAGGTGCTCGTAGCGCTGTCCGGTGGCCTGTTCGGCCAACAGGGCGACGGCGATGTTGTCCGAGTTGGAGTACGCGTACCGGCTGCCGGGCGGGAAGGCGAGGTCCTGGCCGGCGGCGAACTCCAGGAGGCGGCGGGAGTCGAATCGGTGCCGGGGGTCGGCCTGGACGATCGCCTGGAAGCGTTCGGTCCTGCTGTAGTCGGGCAGCCCGCTGGTGTGCTGGAGGAGCTGGCGCAGCGTCACCGCGTGCCACGCCTCCGGGAGGTGGGGCAGACGCTGCCCCAGGGTGTCGTTCAGACCCAGGGCGCCACGGTCCACCAGGCTCAGGGCGACGGCCCCGCTGAACGCCTTGGCGACGCTGGCGATCCGCATGTGGTCGCGGGTGCGGGGCGGCCGGTCGGTGCCGACCTCGGCGGTCCCGGCCCGGTACACCTTCCGCTCGCCGTCCCGGGTGAGCACGGCGATCGCGCCGGGCGGCCCGCCCGGGGCGGCGACGAGCTCGGCGAGGGCGCGCCGCAGCTCCCGGTCCGAGGTGCCGTCGGCGGGGGGTGTGGCGTACGCGAGGGCGGGGGCGGTCAGCGCGCCGGCGAGGAGCAGGGCGGTGACGGTGGCCCGGCGGCGTGGAGCCGGGGCGGATCGGGGCATGCGGAACCTCCTGGACGGGCCGGCGCCTGGACGCGCCGGCCCGTCCAGCTTCCGCGCCCGCCCGCGCCCCCGCCGTCCGGAACCCCCCGCCCTGAGCCACCCGGCGGTGCGGAACCCCCCGGCGGGATGCCCCTGCGCTCAGCGTGCGGGGCGGCCTCCGTCCCACCCGGCTCCGCGGACGGTGGTCACGTGCCGTTCGACGTGCGGCACCAGCGCCTCGACGGCGACCGCCACGAGCCGCTCCGACACCTCACCCCGGCTCAGAGCAGTGACGTACGCGACGACCTGCTGATGCGTGAGCCCCGGCAGGCTCCGCCGCAGCAGGTGCATCGCCCTCACCCGCCCGTGCGTCTCGGCCACCGCGCGGACCTCGTCGTGCAGGTCGTCCACCGCGGTCCTCGTCGTCTCCTTCCGGATCCGGGTCCGGTAGTCCGCCTCCCACTCGCCGCTCTTGGCGGCGAGGAAGCCGATCTGGTGGAGGCTTCCGTCGACGAGGTCGACGAGGTACGGGCCGTTCCCCACCAGGGCCGCGCTCGGGTTCCCGGTGCGCAGGTACTCCTCGGACGTCCAGGCCACGATCCACGCCAGCTCGTGCCGCCGGACACTCGTCACGGCCGCGCGCACCGGCTCCAGGCCGAGCTCCCGTTCCCGCCGGGACTCGCGTGCGAGCTCTTCCTCGACCATGCGCACCGCGACGTCTCGTTCGATCATCCGGGCAGCATCCCCCAGGCGGGAAGCCACCGCCACGGGGTTTCCACGCGCCTACGCCACAGCGGAACCGCCGGGCCCCACCCGTCGGCGGTGACGGGTGGGGCGCCGGTGGGCTCTCACCGCCGGCTGGTCAGCACTTCACCCAGTAGCCCGGGGAGGTCTCCTTGAGGGTGCTGGTGACCATGACGTTCCACAGGCCGAGGTTCTGCTCCGAGCCGTTGGCGTAGGTGTAGCCGCCGAGCTGGTGGGCGCGGCCGGCCTGGGTGTGGGCGTAGTTGCTCGCCGTGACGCAGACGGGGGCGGTGCCGGTGGTGGTGGCCGTGGCGGTGGCGCTCCTGGCCCCGGCCGCGCCGGCGGCGTCCAGGGCGGCGACGGTGTACCCGTAGGACGTGCCGGCGGCGAGTCCCGAGTCGGTGAAGGCGGTGCCGGCGGTGATCGGCGACGCGTTGGCCTTCGTGCCGTTGCGGTAGACGTCGTACGAGGCCGCTCCGGAGACGGCGTTCCAGGCCAGCGAGACGCTGGTGGCGGTGGTGGCGGTGACGGCCAGGCCGGTCGGTGCGGGCAGGGACGGGGTGCCCGTGGAGTCACCGGCGCCGAGCGCCGCGGCCATGTTCATCACGGCCGTCATCTGCGGCCCGCTCTTCTGGGCATAGTCGGCCGACTTGTACCCCCACCAGTCCCAGCAGCCACGGGGGTTGCCGGTCATGGTGGTGGCCTGCGGGTAGAGGACGATCAGGTCGTTCGTGTCGGCGTACTCATTGAGGTACGCCTTGTCCATGAGGGCGTTGCCGACCAGCCCGAAGTACTGGTAGCAGCCGTGGAGGGTCACCATCAGCTTGCAGGAGGCCCCGCTCTGGCAGGACCGCGGCACGTACGCGAAGCCCTCCTTGCCCATGCTGATCGCGCTCGGGCTGCCACCTGGGGTGTACGCGCTCTGATCGAACTGGACCAGTTTTCCGGTCAGGGCTGCCGAACTGGCCGGCTTCACGCCGCCGAGCAGGTGCGTGAGCATCTCCTTGACCGGGTCGCCGCCGCAGTTGTTGACGTAGGGCGAGCTGGTGGAGGTGCACGCGTTGGGGCCGATCGGGCTGACCCAGGCGTGCCCCGAGGCCGAGGTGCTGTTGTAGACGACGTCGGTGCCGAGGTCGCGGTAGTAGGCGGCGAGGTCGTCGTTCACGGGCTGCTTGACGGTGGTGTCGTTGGTGCCGTGGAACAGCCACACCCTGTCGCCGGTGAGGTTGGCCACCGGGTCGAGCTTGCCGGCCGCGGCCCGGTCGCGGGTCAACTGCGCGAGCTGGGCAGGCGTCTTGCGGGCCTGGAAGGTGTCCATGCAGGCGTACAGGGCCGTGTTGAGGTTGTTCTGGGCGCAGTCGTACGGGCCCGCCGAGAAGATGCCGGCGCCCTGGAACACCTCGGAGTGGGCGACGTGCAGCTGGTTGGCCATGAACCCGCCGGACGAGAGCCCGCTGACGTACGTCGCGCTGATGTCGTACTGCTGGAGCGAGCCGGCGGTCGGCGCGGGTACGGCGGCCGTCGCGGGGGCGGCGGTGCTGCCGGCGGCGATGCCGACGGCCGTGAGGGCGGCCACGAGGAGCCGTCCGATCCTCGTCTTCAGGGGCACCGGCAGGGACGTCTTCGCGGGCCGTTTCGTCGGCTTCATCATGCGCGTCTCCAGGAGGGGCGGAGGTGGTGGCGGGACTGCGGACATCCTGGGGACAGCGGGCGGCCCCGGCCCACATGTCGGCCCACCACTTCCGCGGTCGCCGTTGTGGCGCGTCCTGCCATAGAAACGAAAGCTTCCGGCCACCCCGCGCGCGGCCCCGGCCGGTCTCCGCGGGCAACGCGTCTCGACACCCCACTCGTTCCATTAGGTTGTGACCTCCGCACCCGTCCAGAGAGATCACCGCATGGGCCACGACCGACTCCGCCCGGCGCCGCGAACACCCCGCGGCGCGGCCCCGGCGACCGGAACCTGAAGGGCTGACCTGACCGTGGAACAGCTGACCGGGGAGGACCCGGCGCACATAGGCCCGTACCGTCTGATCGCCCGCCTCGGCGCGGGCGGGATGGGCCTGGTCTACCTCGGCCGCTCCGACCTGGGGCGTACGGTCGCCGTCAAGGTCGTGCAGGCCGAGCACGCCCGGCACGCCGAGTTCCGGCGGCGGTTCGCCCGCGAGGTGGCGGCGGCCCGGCGGGTGGGCGGGGCCTGGACCGCCGACGTCCTGGACGCCGACACCGAGGCGGCGGTGCCGTGGGTGGCGACCCAGTACATCCCTGGGCCCGACCTGACCACCGTCGTCGCCCGGGACTTCGGCCCGCTCCCCGAGCATTCGGTCCGCACCCTCGCCAACCGCCTCGCGCTGGCCCTCCAGGCGGTGCACGAGGCCGGCCTGATCCACCGTGACCTCAAGCCGTCCAACGTCCTGATCACCGTGGACGGCCCCCGCGTGATCGACTTCGGCATCGCGCGGGCGATGGACGGCCTGGCCGGGGACAGTCTCCACACCCGTACCGGCATGCTGATCGGCTCGCCCGGCTTCATGTCCCCCGAGCAGGTGCGCGGCCTCGAACTCACGCCCGCCTCCGACGTCTTCTGCCTGGGGGCGCTCCTCGTCTTCGCGTCCACCGGACGCCTCCTCTTCGGTGCCACGGACACCGGGCTCAACGCCCACCTGTTCCGCGTCGCCGAGGAGGAGCCGGACCTGACGGGTGTTCCCGACTCGCTCGTCGCCCTCGTCCGCTCGTGTCTGCACAAGGACCCGACGAAGCGGCCCACTCCGCACGAGGTGGCCGCGTACACGGCGACGGACACGGCCGGCGAGGCGGACGAGTGGCTGCCGGGCACGGTCCTGGCCCAGCTGGGCCGCAGGGCGGCACACCTGCTGGACTACGCCCCCGCCGCCCCCGCCCGCCCGGTGCCCTCGCTCCCCGCGTACACCCCCACGGCCCCGTCCCTCACCGACGGTCCACCGCCGCCTCACCCCTGGAACGCGCCCACGTCACCGGCCGGCGCCGCGCCCCCGGAGGCTCCTCGTCCCCGACGCGGACGGGGTCTGGCGGCGCTGGCGCTGGCCCAGCTGCTCGTCCTCTTCGACGCTACCTTCTCCAACTCGATACTGGGGTTGGGTTATGCGGCCAGGTCCTTGGGCCTGTCCGCCCGCATGAAGGTCTGGTCCACGGTCTACCTGGACATCCTGGCCGTCTCCTACGTCCTGGCCTTCGTGCTGGTCCTGCTGTGCGGCGTTTTCGTCGCGGACCGGATGGGCCGCAAGAGAGCCCTGCTGCTCGGCCTGTCGGGGTTCACGGCGGCCGCCGTCCTCGGCATGCTGGCCCCCTCCACCGAACTCCTGATCACGTCCCGCGTCCTCCAGGGCGCCTTCGCCGCGCTCGTCTCGACCTCCGCTCCGCTCCTGCTGTCCTCCGCCTTCCCCGACCCGAGGGAGCGGCGCAGGGCGTTCGGCCGCTACGTCGCGATCGCCGGGGTCGGCCCGGCGCTCGGCCTGCTGGCCTTCTGGGTGCCGGCGACGCTGGGCCTGGCCTGGCGCTTCCTCACGCTCTTCATGATCCTCCTCGCCCTGATCGCCCTGATCGCCGTCGCGGCCTCGGTCCACGACCGGCCCGGCAGGACCGGCGCCCGGCTCGACGCCCCCACTGCGCTCCTCGGCGCCCTGGGCGTCATCGCCGTCAGCGGAGCCGTCCCCCATTTCACCGGTGATCCCGTCCTGATCCCGCTCGCCGGCGTCCTCCTTGCCGCCTACGTCTGGCGCCAGACCAGGACGGCCGCCCTCGCCTCCACTCCGCCCGACACCGCCTCCCGAGCCCCGGCCGCCCTTCTCGTAGCCGCGGCCCTCGCGAACACCGGCGTCGCCGTCTTCCTCATCACCACGGGACACCTGCACCACTGACGGACGACCGGGCCGAGCGGAGACGGCGGCGGACCGCCGCGCCGCCGCAAGGTGGAGGCACGAAGGGCTAGCACTCCTCGTCCTCCCCGACGCCGCCCGGGTAGCGCCCCGCCGGCCAGTCGGCGAAGAGCGTGTGCTCGACCTCGCGCCAGGCGGGCGCCTCCTCGGTCGCCGGCCGGTGCATCGTCACCGGCGCGTACGCGACGAGGACCCGGTCGTCGTAGCCCTCACAGCCGGGGAACGGCGTCACGGCGACGTGGACCGGGGCGTCGTCGGGCGCGTCCTTCAGCGCTTCGCGCAACCGCCCCACTGTCCAGACGACAGGCAGGTGTTCATACTCCGCTCCGCTCTCTCCCATGCCGGGAGGCTACCGTCCGCCTTCCCCTCCCCTCACTCCGTCCCGCGCTACCCGATCGCCGGTCCGTCGAGCCGGGGAGGGACCCAGGTGTGGTGCCGGAGGGTCGTGCGTGTCGGGGCCCGGGAAGGGGTCAGCCGCATCACCGTGTTGCGCAGGGCGACGGCTGCGGGATGGGAGAACCGCTGGCCCCTCCGAGCGGCCCGCCGCGCGGCGCGCGCGACCGTTTGACTGCGCGGCCGGCGCTCGGTGTCGTCACGGGTGAGTGCCGACTCCACCGTCGGCTCGGCGGCCATGGAAGCGGCCAGGGCGACCGCGTCCTCCAGCGCCTGGCAGGCGCCCTGCCCGTGGTGGGGGGCATCGCGCGCGCAGTTCGCCCACGTCGTGGTGGAGCACGGCCTCGGGCCGGGTCGCGTAGAGCAGGGCAGAGATCGGCTCGTGCCAGTCGCGCAACCTGCGGCGCAGCTAGCCCCGCGGGTCGGCGAACCGTCGCCCCTCGGGGCGGTCGGGCACGGCGTGGACGGGACCCGGGTGGGCGGGAAACAGCTGACCGCGCACCGCGCTGCCGGTGCCGTCGGCGGCCATCACCAGATCGGCGTCCATCACCGTGTCGCCGCAGCGCACGCGTACCGGCCTGCCCTAGGCGCCGGCTTCTTGCCCGGGCCCGGCCGCGCGAACCGGCTCCGCCTCGGAGCCGACCCGCAGCGCTCCGCCGGGAAGGTGCTCTCGCAAGAGCCGGTGCAGCGTGGCACGGGGGATGCCCGTGATCGGGGTGCCCAGGGTCCGGTCACGCTTCGACAGTCGTCTCAGTCGTGGCCGGACCCTACCCTTGCGAACGCGGCCGTCGTCACACTCGACCGGCAAGGCCGGAGTCCTGGCCGCCGCTGCCGCTCGCGGTGCGGTCCCAGAGGTCCAGCCCTTCACGGAGGAGTTCACGTACGGCCGCGGTCTCCTCTTCCGTCCACGGCTCCGCGCCGTAGATCTTCTCCCAGGCGCTGTCGATCACCGGTCCACGAGAGGTACGAAGAGGTCCGCTCGCGACACTGCGGGCGAGGTCCTCGACGAAGTGCCACGCGTCCAGCAGCGATCCTGGCGCGACCGAGGCGCTCTCGGGGTGCTCGACCCATCGCCGTACGGCGTCCCGATCGAGTGCGGCCTCGCCCTCCCAGACGACCGTCCAGGCGTTCCGGGCAGCGTGAACCCGCAGGGACTCGCGGTCCGGGAACATCAGGAGACGGCCGTCGTCGTCCACGACGAACTCGTCGAGGGCGTCGCCCTCTCCGGGCCGCCACGCCAGTGTCACGTTCCCCGCCCCGCCCTCGACGCGGTACGGATAGTGGTCGACCATCCCACTCCCCTTCGCCGGTCAGGCGTCCCAGGCACGCGGGCGGTCGAGGCCTTCCCACTCCGGGCGCAGCAGTGAGAACACGGCGAGGTCGTGGCGGCGTCCCCGGTGGAGACACGCGGCTCGGCGGACGCCTTCCTCGACGAAGCCGGACGCGGCGAGGACGGCGAGCGCGGGGGAGTTGTCGGTGTGCGTCTCCGCGGTCAGCCGGTACATCGGCAGTTCACCGAACGCCAGGTCCACCAGGGCGTCGAGAGCGGCGGCACCATGGCCGCGTCCACGGTGCTCGGCCGCGATGACCACCTCGACCTGGGCCGCGCCGTCGACGATGCTCTGCCCGGTCAGCGCCGCGTACCCGATGGGGAGGCCCCCGGGAGGGCCCTCGGGGACGACGACGAGGAAGTCGTCGCGATCGTCGTCCTCGATGTCCCGCTCGATGCGTTCGCGCAGGGCGGTGAGCGGACGCGGCCAGAGGCCCAGCTGATGGGCGGTCACGGGATCGGACCGCCACCCGTGCAGCAGCTCGGCGTCCTCCGTGTCGAGCGCCGCGAGACCGACGGACCCGGCCGGCCAGGCGATCTCCCTGGTGACCTCCCCGTCGTCCTCGTCGCCGGCGTTCCTGGTGTTCTCGTGCATGGGCGGATGCTACGAGTACCGCCGGGCCGGGACCAGCGGTTTTCCTCCGGTCTCGTCAGCGCTCCCGTCAGCGCTCCCGTCAGTACTTCCGCCCGCACTTCCGAAGGCACCTCTGAGCGCGGGGCCGTCAGCTCCCCGCGGGATCGACCACCCCACCCGCTCCGATGGGCTCGACGAAGGGCGCCCGCCACTCCGGCCGCGGGTCGGCACCGAGGCCGGTCCAGTACTCCCGTCCCCGGACGATCCGTCCGTCACGGACGGTCCAGAAGGACGCCGCGCGGAACACCCCGACGCCTTCGTGCGGGACCTCGACCTCGGACACCACCTCTTCCCCGTCGGCGACGATCCGCAGCACGTGGATCGTCCAGCCCTCCGGGTACTCACGGTTCACCGCGACGAAGTTCGCGCTGCCCACGATGCGTTCACCACTGACCGGCCACTCCACGACGGCGTCCTCCGCCACCAACCCGGCGACCCCGTCCCAGTCCCGCGCCTGGATCCGTTCCCACAGCGCCTCCACCACCACTCGCGAAGCTTCCATGGGCACACCCTCCCAGACGCCTCCGACAGAGCGGGCGGGCCACCCGCCCAGGCCACCGGCACGCCCGGCCCAACAGAGCCTTCACCTTCAGCCCATTGCAACATCTCGCGTATGCCGTTGCATCAATCTTGATTTCATTGCAATGAATTTGCGGCATCTATCTGCACTTATTGCCAGTTGACGCCACTCCGGCCTTGCCAACCCACTGAAGGCAACGTAGCTTTTCCCATGTCGGAAACACCGACGGCGACAACATCCCACAGGAGCAGACCTCATGCAGACCTTCGCCACCGCCGCCCCGATCACCACCGTCATCGACATCCCGGCCGGCCGCCTCCGCTTCGTCGCCGCCGACCGCGCCGACGCCACGGTCGACGTCCGCCCCGCCGACGCCACCAAGAGCCGCGACGTCAAGGCGGCGGAGGAGACGACCGTCGGCTTCGCGGACGGTGTGCTGCGAGTCTCGGCCCCGAAGGCCAAGAACCAGGTGCTCGGCCAGACCGGATTCATCGAGGTGATCGTCCACCTGCCGGCCGGCTCCGCCGTCGAGGCCAAGGCCGCGGCGGCCGACCTGCGCAGCGTCGGACGTCTCGGCGACGTCACCTTCACCAGCGCCCAGGGCCCGGTGAACCTCGACGAGGCGTCCGGCGCCCGCCTCTCGGTCCAGGACGGCGACCTCACCATCGGCCGGCTCACGGGATCCGCCGAGCTCTCCACCGCCCGAGGCGACCTGAAGATCGCCGAGGCCACCACCGGTACCGTCACCCTGACCACCCAGGCCGGTTCCATCTCGGTGGGCACCGCTCCCGGCGTCTCCGCCACCCTCGACGCCGGCACCTCCCTCGGCCGGATCCTGAACACCCTCCAGAACGCGGAGGGTTCGGACGCGGGCGTCGCCATCCGCGCCACCACCACGCTGGGCGACATCACCGCCCACAGCAACTGAGCACCGTGCGACGCAACGGCAACGGCAACCGCAACCGCAACCGCAACGCGGGCGGACGCGGCAGGAGCGGTTCCTCACCTCCTGCCGCACCCCCTGCCGCGCGGCCTGCCGCACCGCCTCCGCTCCACGCATTGCAGTGATTTCACAGATCCACCGGACGCCTCCGCGAATGTCCTAGGACGTGATCGTTTCTGCATGATGGTCTCCCTGCGTGAACACACGTACCAAGCTCGCTCTCGCGAGCGCCGTCATGTCAGCGCTGGCCCTCTCCGCCCCGACCACCACGGCGTACGGCTCCGGCGCCGCCGGTCCGGATCCCGTTCCGGCGCCCCTCGTCAGCGCCGCCAACGCGGTGCCGGGCGAGTACATCGTGACCCTCGACGGCACGGCCGACGCGACCGAGGTCGCGGAGAAGCTGAACCTCAAGCCCACGTTCGTGTACGAGAAGGCGATCAACGGGTTCGCCGTGCCGCTGACCATCCTCCAGCTGGACCTCGTCCGGAAGACGCCCGGGGTGACGTCGGTCGAGGAGGACGCGGTGACGCTCGCGCCGCCGCAGCCGTCCGCCACGGCGGGTGCGCGCAGCCCGGCCGCCTCCTGGGGACTGGACCGGATCGACCAGTGGAACCTGCCGCTCGACAACGACTTCACCACCACGGGCAGCGGCGCCGGTGTGACGGCGTACATCCTCGACACCGGCATCGACTACAACCACGACGAGTTCCGGGGACGCACCGCGTTCGGCTTCGACGCGATGGGCGACGGGCGGGCCGGCCAGGACTGCAACGGCCACGGCACGCACGTCGCGGGCACGGTCGCCGGCAAGACGTACGGGGTCGCCCGCAAGGCGAATCTGGTGAGCGTCCGCGTCCTGGGCTGCGACGGCCGGGGTACGTACTCCGGGATGATCGCCGGGCTCGACTGGGTCGCCCGCAACGCCCGGCAGCCGGCGGTCCTGAACGGCTCCCTGGGCGGCGACAGGTCTACGGCCCTGAACAACGCCACGACGGCCCTCCGCGCCGCCGGCGTGCTGCCCGTCATCGCGGCCGGCAACGACGCGAAGGACGCCTGCAACGTCTCCCCCGCGTCGGCGGAGGGCACGGTCACCGTCGCCGCCTCCAACGCGTGGGACGAGGAGGCGTCGTTCTCCAACTACGGCCGGTGCGTCGAGCTGTACGCCCCCGGCCAGGACATCGTGTCGGCCCGCATGGGCGGTGGCTCCGTCGCCCTGAACGGCACCTCGATGGCCGCGCCGCACGTGGCCGGCGTCGCCGCGCTCTACAAGGCCGTACACCCCACGGCGACCCCGGCCGAGGTCGCCGAGTGGATCGACGGCCAGTCCACGAAGGGCGTCCTGACCAACGTCAGCACCGGCACCCCCAACAAGCTGCTCTACACCGGCGGCCTGTAAGCCGCCAGGCCACCAGGCCTCTCTGCCGCAGGCTCCTGCTGTCCGGCCTCTCGACCACTTGGCCGCGCGCTCCTCGTCCATGGTGGTGGGTCAGGGGATCGGGGAGCGTCTGCCCGGGCTGGGCGAGCGGGCGGCGAAGATCGTGTCAAGGACGGCGACACCGCAGCCGAGGCGTGGCTGCTACGCATCGGGCTGCGCCCGGTGACGGTTCCCGCCGGGTACGTCACGGCTGCTCGCCGTCCTCGTCACCGGTCTCGGACGGATCCGGGTCGGGGAAGGGACGCGGGCCCTGGCCGGGCCGCCGCCCTCGACGTTGCTGTGTGAAGGACGAGCGCCAGATCCACGCCAGCGCGGCTCCTGGCGTCACACAGGACAGGAGGGCCGCCGGGCGGGCCTGGCCGCCGGCCTCCCAGCCCAGGGCTGCCGGCAGGAGGAGGAGCAGTCCGACGAGGAGGATGCCGAAGGCGGGAAGGTGTACGGGCGGCGCGTATCGCCGTGCCCCGCGGGGCATTCCGTGCGCGAGCGCCCCTGTCAGGACGACCCCCGCGCAGACGACCGGGAAGAGGCCGAGGATCAGCATGCCGGAGCCGAGCACGCCCGCGTCCCGACGGCGGCCGTCCTGAACGACCGGCGAGTGCGGGCGGGGGTCGCCCGGCGCGTAGTAGATGTCGATCCTCGTGCCCGCCTTCGGCGGCTCGTAGCGCGTGTACATCCGGGGCACGGTCACCTCCCGGGGACCGCTGTCGTACGGGACGCGCAGAACGAGATCGGTCTCGAAGAACACCGGCTCGTCGGAGGCGTTGTCGCCGCGGACGGGGTCTGCCGCGAGCCGGGCGACGGTGACTTCGTACGGCCCGAACCGGGCCGCGTCCAGGCGCTCGGTCTCCCGCCCGTACTCCGGGGACACCATGAACCCGAGGATGAAGCAGGCCATCGTGGCCAGCGGCACCAGCCAGGCGACCAGCCACACCACCCCACGGCCCTTGCCCGGGAGGGAACCGGCGCGCTGAGGGGCCCGGCGCGAGGCGACGATCCAGGCGGCGGCGAAGACCACGGCCAGCGCGGCGAGCCCCGTCTCGGTGACCAGCGGAGGGTACGGGCCGACGCCCCACAGCACGCAGCCGACCGCCCCCACGGCGCTGAGCAGCATCCCCCAGCCGGTGAGCGTGGTCCCCACACTCCGCCGGTACACGGGGCTCACCCGCGTCGACGCCTTCTCCAACCCCACCACCATGCCCGCCCCCTTCACGCCCCGCCCCGCCGCCGGTAAGCACGCCCGAGCCGCTACCACTCGCCACGACGAGCGTGGCTACGCCTCCCCCGAGACCGCGCCCGGCGCGGCCCTCACCCTTCGGCTCCGTTCGTGAAGCCGATCACTCCCCGTCCTCGGGCAGGTGGAAGTAGACGGTTCCCGACCACCAGGGACCGTGCTCGGTCGTCTCGGACGCGATCACCACGTCCTGGATCTCGGCAGGGCCCAGAGCCTCGATGGAATCCGCCAGCCGCCGCAGGAGAGCCGGCAGGCTGTCACAGCCGGGGCCGGCGGGGTTGGCCTGCGAGAAGTGGCGCAGAGTCCAGTGGGTCGGGGTATCCATCACGGACCGATCGTAAGACCTGCCGTCGCCCCGTCGGCAAGCGATGGCAGGGCCCGACAGCCACCGGCTGCGACACCCTTGTCGGCAGGTTGGGGGAGTACGGCGACAACTGGTCCGCAAGGCACGGGAGTTCCCCTGCCGATATCTGCTTGCCGGGCGGACGTCGAGCTCGCATGCTTCCGAGCGTGACCGCTCACCACGAACGCACCGACGGCAGTTTCAGCTCCGGCCGGACCGAAGCCCCAGGGGACGCGGGAGCCAACGGAACCACCTGCCCGACCATCACCCTGGCCGTCCGCGTGCGCGATCTCCGCCCCGGCGACCTGCCGGCCTGCGCCTGGTCGGGCTCGGCCCTCCACCTGCGCCACGTGGAGGGGGAACTGGCCCGCGCCGCCCGAGGCGAGGTGGACTACCTGGCCGTCTGCGCCGCCGCGGACCTGCCGGTGGCGATCGGCGGCATCGACTATCAGGTCTCCGAGGGGGCCGGAACCCTCTGGCAGCTCGCCGTGCTGCCGGCCCTCCAGTCCTGCGGCCTGGGCACGCTGCTCGTCCGGACCGCCGAGCGGCGGATCCGAGACCGTGGCCTGCGCCGGGCCGAACTCGCGGTGGAAGAGGACAACCCCCGGGCCCGTGCCCTGTACGAGCGCTTGGGCTACATCCCGTACGGCCGCGCCCCGGACGCCTGGGACGAGGAGGGGCCGGACGGCTCGATCCGACGCCACGAGACGGTGTGCGTCCTCCTGCGCAAGCCCCTCTGAGCCGCACGCGAAAGCCCCTCCGAGCCGCGTCCCGCCTGCCCCGCCCGCCGCGCCCGCCCCGCGAGCGCTACGCACCCCGCGCCGAGGCGGGCCAGGCCCGGGGGTACGGAACCCGCAGTGCTTCGGGGCGTACGGGAGTGTGGTCCGCGGCGGCGTGGAGGCGGTCGTCACGCCGGACGATGGCGCCGCTGCGCAGCATGGTGGTGACCAGTTCCTCCGCGAGGGCCTCCGGCGTACGCGCGAGGAGCCTGGCGGCATCGGTCAGCCACGCGCGCGCGTGCAGGTACGACTCGACCTCGTCGGCCGGGACTCCCCCGCGGATCATCAGCGCGAAGGCGAAGATCCTCCGCGCGCCGTACCAGACCGCGCCGTCCGGGTCGTCGACGAGCCGCCGGGCACGGCGCAGGGCGGCGCCGAGGGTCGCACCGGGGTCGGCGGGGACGGGGCCGTGGGAGGGGAGGATCACCCGCGGGTCGAGGTCGGCCAGCCGCTTGAGGGAGGCGAGCGCGGTGGCGGCCGCGCCGGGACCGTCGAGGGCGAGGTTCACCCAGCCGACGTCGTAGTCCGACAGCGCGTCCCCGACGACCAGCAGTCGCTCCTCCGGCTCCCACAGCGCCAGGTGGCCCGGGGTGTGACCGGGGGTGCGGACGACTTCCCAGTCGGCGTCCCCGAGGCGGAGGACCTGCCCGTCGCCGAGCGCGAGGTCCACCGTGTACGGGGCGACGGGCTGGTCGAGGTACTCGGCCGAGCAGCAGCCGGGGTCGCGACGGGAGATCGCCTCCGCCTCGGGCGCGCCGGCCGCGATGCCGGCGCCGTGTGCCTGGAAGAGGGCGTTGGCGCCGACGTGGTCGGAGTGCCAGTGGGTGTTCACGACCAGATCGACGTGCCCGGTCCGCGCCCGGACCCAGGCGGCGGTCTCCTCGGCGTGGCCGACGAAGCCGGTGTCGACGAGGGCGGGGTGCCGTCCGGGCAGGAACAGTGTGTTGGCGTCGGGAAAAGGCCGCTCCCACCAGGTCAGCCACGGCGGCAGAGCCGGAGGGACCTGGGAGGAAGAAGGGGAAGGGTAAGGGGTCGGCTGCGGGCTCACTCGGCGCTCCTGTCGACGCGGATGAGGGTCTGCCGCCCGTTGGCGGGGGGCTTCCGGGAGCCGTCGGCCCGGACCCCGTACACCTCCGGTCGGCAGAGAGTCAGGGTGCGTCCGGACCTGACGACGGTGCCGACCGCTTCGAGGTGGTCCCCCGCGGCGGGCGCGAGGAAGTTGATCTTGTACTCGACGGTGAGGACGTCCGGATCCTCGTCGAGGAGCGTGAGCGCCACGCAGCCGCCCGCGCCGCCCGCGCTGTCCGCGCGGGAGCTGGTGGCGCGGACGTGGCCGTGGCCGTGTTTCCGGGTCGCCTCGGGGCAGGAGGGCAGCACGAGGAGCCCGCGCCCGGGGCCGGTGCGGGCGAGGCGGGCGCCGAGATGGGCCCTGAGGCCCTGACGGTCTGCGCTCTCCCGGACGCCCCTGCGTACCGCGGGGCTCGCCTGTTCGTCGTGCCGCTCGCCCGCCTGCGGCTCCGGCGGGGTCTCCGGCTGCTGTGCCACGTAGGCGCTCTCCTCGGGTCCGTGTACGGGTGGAGCGTGGAGCGGGACGGGTCCTCAGCCGGTCAGGCGTTCCACCAGCAGGAGGGCACCGATGACGATCATCATGGCACCGCTGACCCGGGTGACGACCCGGGCGGCCGAGGGCCGGGTGGTGAGGACCGTACGGGCCAGGACGCCGACCGCGAGGTAGACGACGGCGCAGACGGTCAGGTGCATGGTGCTGAGCAGCCCGGTCTGCGCGGCGACCGGCCAGCCGGTCACCGGGTCGATGAACTGCGGGAAGAGCGAGAAGTACAGCAGCAGCGCCTTGGGGTTGAGACCACTGGTCCCGGCCCCCTTGAGCAGGGCGCGCAAGGCGGACGTCTCCGTCCCGCGCCCCGCCGCGGTGGGCGTGACCGGCTGACGCAGGACGCCCCAACCGAGCCACAGGAGGTAGCCGGCGCCCGCGACGGTGAGGGCGGTGAGAGCCCCCGGGGAGCCGGCCACGATCACGGCGACCCCCGCGACGGCCACGAGCGCGTACGCCGCGTGCCCGGTCAGCAGGCCCGCGACCGCCGGCACGACGGAGCGGTCGCGCAGTCCGGCGGAGATCGCGTACGCCCAGTCCGCGCCCGGGGTGAAGACCAGGAGCAGGTCCACCGCCAGGAAGGCCGCCAGAGTCGTCGTGTCCATCGTCGGTTCGTTCCCTCTCGTACATCTCTTGCTCTGCGAGGGAACGCTAGGCGGAACAGGCCCGAAGGTGTTTGCGTCTTTACCCCAGGATCGTCCCTCCTGAGGGAGAATCTTCTCCATGGACGCACTTGACCGGAAGATTCTTACCGAGCTGCAGCAGGACGGCCGTCTCACCATCACCGAACTGGCCGCCCGCGTGAAGCTCAGCGTCTCGCCCTGCCACCGCAGGCTGCGCGATCTCGAACGCGAGGGCGCGATCCGCGGCTACCGCGCCGTCGTCGACCCCGCCGCGCTCGGCCTGGACTTCGAGGCCCTCGTCTTCGCCACCCTGCGCTGGGAGACCCCCGACACCGTGACAGCCTTCGAGGAGGCCGTGGCCGCCGTCCCGCACGTCCTCCAGGCCCAGCGCCTCTTCGGTGAGCCCGACTACCTCCTGCGGGTCGCCACCGCCGACCTGACCGCCTTCCAGCGGCTCTACGACGAGCGCCTGGCCCGGCTGCCCGGCGTCCAGCGCCTGACCTCCACCCTGGTGATGAAGAACGTCATCGACGGCCGTCCCCTGCCCGAGAACTAGGGCCTGTCGTCGAACTCCCGAAAAAGTTCGGGCGAGGATGTCGAGAATCCGCGTCCTGCTTCGTCCCCGGGGTGAACGCGACCAGAATGGGTCGCGACAGCACCGAGGAGAGCACCATGGCCAAGTACCTGCTGCTGAAGCACTACCGAGGCGCCCCGGCCGCGGTGAACGACGTGCCGATGGACCAGTGGAGCCCGGACGAGATCACCGCTCACATGCAGTACATGAGCGACTTCGCGTCCCGGCTGGAGAAGACCGGCGAGTTCGTGGACGGGCAGGCGCTCGCCCCGGAGGGCGCGTGGGTCCGCTACGACGGCGAGGGGCGCCCGCCGGTCACCGACGGACCGTTCGCGGAGACGAAGGACCTCATCGCCGGCTGGATGATCATCGACGTCGACAGCTACGAGCGCGCCGTCGAGCTGGCCGGGGAGCTGTCGGCCGCCCCCGGGGCGGGAGGCAGGCCGATCCACGAGTGGCTGGAGCTGCGCCCGTTCTACACCGCGCCGCCCACCATCACGGAGTGACACCTCCGATGGACGAGGCCCTGCTCAGAAGCCTCACGCCGAGCGTCCTCGCCGTCCTCGTCCGCCGCGGAGCCGACTTCGCGGCGGCGGAGGACGCCGTGCAGGACGCCTTGGTGGAAGCACTCCGGCTCGGTGCGACGGGGCCTTCCCCGGCCGCGGAAGACCCGGCCGGACCGGCATCGACCGGGTCAGCTTCGACCGGGTCGGCTCCCGCCGGACCGGACCCGACCGGGCCGGCCCCGATCGGCGCGGACCCGGCCCGCTCGGCCCCCGCCGCGCCTCCGGCCGGAACCGACCCCGCAGGCCCCTCGGGCCGCACGGGCCCCGTCCCCTCCCCCGCCGCCCCCTCCACCACGCCGAGCCCTCCACCTCCTACGAGCGGGAGCGACCCGCTGCGCGATCCCAAGGGCTGGCTGATCACCGTCGCCTGGCACAAGTTCCTCGACACGACACGCTCCGACGCGGCCCGCAGGCGGCGGGAGGACCGGGTCGAGGAGGAGCCGGCGCCGGGACCGGTTCCGGCGGTGGACGACACGCTTCAGCTGTACTTCCTCTGCGCCCACCCGTCCCTGACACCGGCCTCGGCGGTCGCGCTCACCCTGCGCGCCGTCGGCGGCCTGACCACGCGCCAGATCGCCCGCGCGTACCTGGTCCCCGAGGCGACGATGGCGCAGCGCATCAGCCGGGCCAAGCGCACCGTCTCCGGGGTGCGCTTCGACCGGCCGGGCGACGTCGCCACCGTCCTGCGCGTCCTCTATCTCGTGTTCAACGAGGGGTACTCCGGCGACGTCGACCTCTCCGCGGAGGCGATACGGCTCACCCGGCAGCTCGCGGCGCGCATCGACCACCCCGAGGTGGCGGGGCTCCTCGCTCTGATGCTCCTCCACCACGCGCGGCGCGCCGCGCGGACCACGAGCGACGGAAGTCTGGTGCCGCTCGCCGAGCAGGACCGGAGCCGCTGGGACACCGGCTTGATCGCCGAGGGCGTCTGGATCCTCCAGGCGGCTCTCGCGCGCGACCGGCTGGGCGAGTTCCAGGCACAGGCCGCCGTCGCCGCCCTCCACGCCGACGCGCCCACCGCCGGGGAGACGGACTGGGTGCAGATCGTCGAGTGGTACGACGAGCTGGTCCGCCTCACCGACAACCCCGTCGTCCGTCTCAACCGCGCTGTCGCCGTCGGAGAGGCCGACGGCCCCCGCGCCGGCCTGGCGGCCCTCGCCGCTCTGGACGCCTCGCTCCCCCGCCACGCCGCGGTGGCCGCGTACCTCCACGAACGCGCCGGCGACCTGACGACGGCGGCGCGCCTGTACGCCGAAGCGGCCCACAAGGCCCCCGACCTCGCGGAACGCGACCACCTCACCCGCCAGGCCGCCCGTCTCAACACCCACCGGCGGCAAGCCTGACGCCTCCCCCGCCCAAGCCCCCCCTCCCGCCTCCGGCCTCCCTCGCCTGTCAGTGCCCCCTGACACGATGGCCGGGTGACAGCCATCGACCCCCCGCTCACCCACCCCGCCGAACCGGCGCGCGCCCGTCTGTCGGACCTGGTCGGCGCCATCGATCCCTGGGACGACCTGGAACGGGCCCATCTGAAGACCGCCGCGGAGTGGATCGCCGGCGGAGCCCCGCTCTACCGGGTGCGCAAGCCGGACGTCCCGCCGATGCACCTGGTCTGCTACTTCGTGGTCCGTGACGAGGAGCGCGGCCGATTGCTGCTCGTCGCCCATCGCAAGGCGGGGCTGTGGCTGCCCGCCGGCGGACACGTCGATCCGGACGAGGACCCGTGGGACACGGTGGTCCGTGAATGCCGGGAGGAACTGGACATCCAGGCCACGGCTTCGCCGGTCACCGGCCGGCGTCCGCTCTTCCTCACCGTCACGAGGACACGCGGCGGGGAAGGCGCCCACACCGACGTCTCCCTCTGGTACGTCCTCGACGCCACCGCCGACTCCGTCACCACCTACGACGAGGGCGAGCTCACGGCGATCCGGTGGCTGACCGAGGAGCAGGTCCTCCAGGAACCGGGCGAACTCCTCGACCCCCACATGCACCGCTTCACCCGCAAACTCCGGCACGCGCGAACCAGCACACGAGCCGGCGTTCAGACCTGACCGACCTCGGGAGTGCTCAGCACCGCACGTCGGTGGCCGGGCGCTCGCCCGTCGTCAGGAAGCGGGTGACGGTGCGGTCGCCGCAGGCGTTTCCGGTGCCGCCCGCGGCGAGCAGGTACACGCCGTGACCGCCTCGGTCGACCGACACCAGGCGGGCGCGGTCGCCGAGCGCCTTGCGCATCTTCAGGCCGGAGGAGTGCGGGTTGGCGGGGTCCCGCAGGTTCTGGATCATCAGGATGTTCGAGGGGCCGTCGTCGGTGAGGCGGACCGGCTTCTCCACCGCCCCGCCCTTCCAGAAGGCGCAGGGCGTGATGTTGACGGGCATGCCGCCGGTGAGCGGGTGCCGGGCCCGGTCGGCGGCGACCGCCCGGGCGTACGCCGGTACGGAGCGGGGCCAGTCGACGTCGTTGCAGATCACGCCCACCGTGATCGCCGCGGCCTCGTCGGGCATCGCCCCGGACAGCTCGGGCGGCAGCGCGGGCACGGCCTTCGGGTCGAGGGCCTGGCCCACGAGGCGCGCGAAGCCGGGGAAGGCCGCGTCGGAGTAGAGGGCGAGCTGGAGCGCCTGCCGGAAGGAGGCGCCGGTGAGCTGGGCGCCGGGGACTGCGGTGGGGCGGGGCGCCCGGTCGAGCCGGGCGGCGAGGTCGAGCACGAGCCCGCGTACCTCCTCCGGAGAGTCGGCCAGCCGCAGCCCTTCCGCCTGCCGGTCCGGGTGGGAGGCCCAGGCCGCGAAGTCCGGGAAGCGGTCCTCGGCGCCCTTCGCCATGTCGGCGAGCCAGCCGTTGGCGACCCGGCGCGGGTCAGGGTCGGCGCTGCTGTCCAGGACCCAGCGGTCGGTGCGTCGCGGGTACTCCTGCGCATAGCGGGCGGCGACGTACGTCCCGTACGAGGTCGCCCACGCCGACACCTTCTTCTCGCCGAGCGCCTGGCGCAGCAGCTCCATGTCCCGTACCTGGTTGGCGGTGGTGAGGCTCCGCAGCATGGCGCCGCCGTTGCGGGCGCACGCGTCGGCGATCCGGCGTGCCCGCTCGACGTTGGAGCCGATCGACCCGTCGGCGGCGGGCCAGGACCGCAGGGTCACCATCCACCGGTCCTCCTCGGCCAGCCCGCACCGTGCCTTGGCCGAGCCGCCGACCCCGCGCGGATCGAGGGCCACCAGGTCGTACGCCCCGCCGGTCTCCTCCGCGAGCGCCGCTCCCTTCTGCGCGAGCCGCTGCACTCCGGAGCCTCCGGGCCCGCCGGGGATCACGAACAGGGTCCCGCGACGCGCCTCCGGCCGCGTGCTGGGCAGCCGCGAGACGGCGAGGTCGATGCGGGGGCCGGCGGGGTCGGCGTGGTCGAGCGGCACGGAGAGCGTGGCGCACCGCTGCCCGTCGGCCGCCTTGACGGAGGCGGCGCAGTCGCCCCACCGCAGCGCGCCACCGGCGGAGGCGGCGGCCGGGCCGATCGTGCTCCCGGCCCGAGCTCCGGGGGTGGTCCCGGCGGCGCTCGCGGAACCTCCGCCGGCGACGAGGCCGGAGGCGGCGAGGGCGGCGACGGAGAGGAAGGAGGCGGCAAGTGAGGTACGTACGCGGTGTGTTGTCATGCCTGAAGCCTGCCGTCCGGCACCGTGCCGGGGGCATCCGGCCACCGGGCCGATCGAGGGTGAGGCCAACCCGACCATCCCTCCTCCGACCACCCCCTCCGGCCACCCCCTCCGACCACTCCCTCCGACCACCCCCTCCGATCACTCAATCTCCGGCGAGCCCGCCGGCCGAGTCGCCACCGCGCCGACAGGCGCTTCGTCAGGGGAAGTACAGGCTCGCCTTCTGGAGGACGTGCTTCGTGAAGAGTCCGCCCCACACCGTCCGGCCCCGGTACATCGCCGTCCGGACGGCGTTCGGGGTCGCCTCGACGGTGAGGGGGCGGCTGACGACGCTCGTGTCGACGGTCCGGGCGTCGTACGCGGCCCACTGCGCCGCCGCCGGCTGAACGTGTGCGCTGACCAGCGCCGGGAGCACGAGGGTCACGTTGCGGGCGCCCGGTATGCCGCCGCGCAGGCTCTTCGCCCGGCTCATGGACCACACGGTGAACGCCTCCAGGGTGGCGACGTCCACCTGGGGGACGGCCGCGGCCAGGATGAACAGCTCGGACTTCGTCCCGAACCACCGGGCCTTGCGGTCCGCCCGTTGGGCGGCCACGACCGGGGCGCCGTTCCACTCCGTGGACGTCACCGTGCAGCCGTCGGCCGTCAGCCGCTCGTGGAGAGCCGCCAGGTAGGCGCCGGCCGCGTCGGCGGGGGCGTCGGATGCGTACTGAGTCATGGGCAGATCCTCCAACGCGCCCTGCCTCGTGGGGAAGAGGCCGACTCCCCCGATCGCGCGGTCGGGGGATCGTCAGGTGGCGGGCGAGGTCACCGCGCGAGCTTCGCGTCGATCACCGCCCTGAACTCCTCATAAGACTGAGGCAGTTGGATCCTCATGCCGTCGATGAAGAACGTCGGCGTGCCCTGGACGCCGAGGCCGAGACCGTCCTGCTGGTCGGCCTTGATCCGCTGGAGGGTGGCGGGCGCCTTCAGGGCGGTGTCGTACCGGGCCATGTCCAGGCCCAGGGCTTCGGCGTAGGTGCGGAAGAGGGCCGCCTTGGACTCCTTCGACTCGCCCCACTCCTTCTGGGTGGCGAACAGCTTCGCGTACATGGTCTCGAACTCGCCCTGCTGGGCCGCCGCTTCGACGGCGAGGGCGGCGGTGGTGCTGTTGTGGTGGCCGGGCATGGGGAAGTAGCGGGCGACGAAGGTCACCCGGTCCCCGTACTCGCTCCTCAGCCGCTCCACCGTCGGGTACACGGCTCCGCAGCCCTCGCACTCGAAGTCGAGGAACTCGACGATCGTCAGTTCGCTGTTCTTCGGCGAGGTCAGCCGGTGGCTGGTGTCCCGGACGGCGCGGGCGTCCACGGCGGGCTCGGTGCCGAGGGCCGTGGTGTCGTCCTGGGGTGCGAAGAGGAGGAAGGAGCCGAACGCGGCGGCGAGCGCGGCGAGGAGGACGCCGACGGCGAGAAGGTTCTTCTGCAGCTTGGTCATGATGCCTCGGGTGTGGGGTGACGGGGGAATCTGAGTCGGGGGATCGGAAGGGGTAGGAATCGGGGTCGGTCAGGGCCGGGGTCAGGGGCGCGCGCGGGTGCCGGGGCGGGGGCGGTCTCGGGCGTGGAGGGCCGCGAGGTAGGCGTTGTAGGCGGCCAGCGGGTCCTTGTCGTCGCCGCGGTCGATCTGCCGGTCGACGCGTCTGGCCTCCCGGGCGTCCGAGCGGACCCATTGCACGGCCAGGATGATCGTGGTGATCAGGACGGGGATGTCCCCGGTCGCCCAGGCGATCGCACCGCCGTTGTACTGGTCGTCGAGGAGGGACGGACCCCAGGGGCGGGCGAGGTCGGCCCACCAGCTCTCGCCGATCACGGCGACGGAGCTCATCAGGGAGATGCTGAACCAGGAGTGGAACGGCATGGTGAGGATGAGCACGAAGAGCCGGCCCAGGTGCGGTGGCCTGCGCGGCCCCGGATCGATGCCGATGATCACCCAGAAGAACAGCAGCCCCGCCGCGAGGAAGTGGACCAGCATCACCATGTGCCCGAGATGGCTGCGCATCAGCGTCTCGAACAGCGAGGTGTGGTAGACGGCGAAGGCACTGCCGATGAACAGGGCGCTCGCGGCCACCGGGTGCGAGAGCACCTTGACGTACCGGCTGTGCAGCAGTCGGACCAGGAGTTCACGCGCCCCGTCGGGGCCCGACACGGGGGCGGTGGGCAGGGTGCGCAGGGCGAGGGTGGCCGGTGCGCCGAGGACGAGGAGGATGGGGACGGTCATCGCCAGGATCATGTGCTGGCCCATGTGGACGCTCATCATGACCTTGCCGTAGACGGCCAGTCCGCTCATCGTCGCGAGCACGGTGACGGCCAGGCCGGCCATCCACGCGAGGGTCCTGCCGACCGGCCAGGCGTCACCGCGGGCGCGCAGCCTGCGTACCCCTGCGGCGTAGAGCAGCGCGGCCGCGGCCGTGCCGAAGGCGAACAGCGGGTCGAAGTGCCACTCGGTGAACAGGGGCGTCCAGGGAAAGCCCCCGAGCGGGGGCGGCATGGGGAAGCCGAGGAGTTCCTCCGCGGGGGTGCGCGGGACGGCTCCGGTGTCGGGCGGAGGGGTACGGGAGAGGGCGACGGCCAGCCCGAGCGCCGCGGCCATGAGGACCACCTCGCCCGCCGCGATCCTCAGGAAGGGCCGCCTGGCGCCACCGGCGAGGGCGGGCAGCGTCCTGCGGCGGTGCCACCGGCCCAGCGCGCCGAGACCGGCGAGGGCGAAGGCCTTCACCGTGACCATCAGTCCGTACGGGCTGGTGAGGAGCGCGGTCCAGGACGGCAGGCGCACCACGGTGCCGACGACACCGCTCGCCGCGACCGCGAGGAAGGCGCCGCCCGCCAGGACGCTGAAGCGCCGGGCGGCGGTGGCCAGCCCGGCGTCGCGCCGCAGCACGGCCACGACGAGGAACACCAGCCCGCCGGCCCAGACCGCCACCCCGGCCACATGCAGGGCCAGGCTCGTCACGGCGGCGTCGTGGTTCGCGGCCGCCGCCGAGTGCCCGGTGAAGGTGGGCGGCAGGACGCCCGCGACGGCGACCACGAGGGTCGCCCTCGCCCAGCGGACGGTCGTGACCCCGAGCCCGACGGTCGCCACGACGGCCGCCGCCGCGACCATCCCCGCGTACGCCCGCCCCCGCGCGTCGGTCACGACGAAGTCCGCCAGGACGGCCGGATCCAGCACTGCGCCGACCGGCCGGGCGAACAGGTCCGACAGCGTGAGGAGCAGCAGCGCCGCCGACGCGGCGGCCCACACGACCGCCGAGACGACCGCGGCGAGGACGTACCACTGGTGGGTACGGCCGAGGCGGCGGCCGCCCGGCAGCAGCACGGCGGCCATGAGCAAGGCGCCGACGGTCGCGGCCGCCGCGGCGTCGCCGACCACCCGGGCGACCGGGAGTCCCCGGGCCGTCACCGCGCCCGCGTCCGCGATCCCCGGCACCGGCGGTGTCGCGGCCGTACCGCCGTCGAGCATCCCCAGGGTGCCCGCGGTCACGGCGACGGCGAGGAGACCGGCCCCGGCGAGGACCACGGACGGACGTGCCACGCGTGATACGTCAGCGGGCATCGCGCGACCTCCGCCGCCGCCGGCGTACCGCCACCACTCCCGCGACGCCGACGCCCGCGACCACCGCGCCCACGCTCCAGAACAGCGGCGTCGGCGCCTTCACCGCGTCCGGGGTCGGGGTCGGGGTCGAGGTGGAACTCGGAGTCGGGGTCAAAGTCCGAACAGGGGCCGAAGGCCTCGTCTCCGTCCGAGCCGGAGCCGGGGCGCTCGTCGGCGGCGTGGGCGGCGGCGTCTTCACCGTGAAGGTGAACGAACCGGCCACGGGGTGTCCGTCGGCCGAGACCACCCGGTATCCGACGGTGTAGCGGCCGGGGCCGAGGCCCGGCCGGACGGGCAGCGTCGCCGACGTTCCGGCGACCGTCGGGCCGCTCTGCCCCGCTGGCGTTCCGTCGGGCGCGGTGAGCGCCACCTGGGCGTAGCGCTCGGTCATCTCGTCGCTGAAGGTCAGGGCGACGCTCGCCGGTGGCGCGTCGAGGAACGCGTCCGGGGCGGGAGTGCTGGAGACGAGGTCTGTGTGGGCGGCCGCGGGCGTCGTCGGGAACCAGACGAGCGCACCGGCCAGGGCCAGGGTGATGCAGCCGCGTGTCGTCGCGCGGACGGCACGGGGCAGCGGAGGTCGAGGGTGCACGGAGGGTGGGAGCTCTCTACGCGGGACCCGGCTCGGACCGAACGCGGGTCGGGCAGCGCCGAGTCCCGCCCCCGGCTACGCCGCGAGGGCGTACGGAAGCGACGGGCGGTTCTCGGCCCGGTCGTGGCGGGAGGCGTGGCCGAGGGGACCACGCGGGGCGCACGGCGGGGCCCGGCCGTTGACCGGCTGCGGGACGAGAGCGGAGTGCGGGAGCCGGACGTCGGCGGGCCGGCGCACCGGGGCGGGGCCGGTGCCCCGGACGATCAGGAGCGGCCAGAGGAAGCTCAGGACGGCGGCCACGCCGGCGAGTACGGGTTCGGTGTGCCAGCGCAGCCGTTCCGGGAGCCCGAGCAGGCGCACGGCCAGGACGAACGTGATCAGGTGCCCCGCGAGGAACGCCTCGGGCGGGGCTCCGGCGGCGGAGACGTGGCCGGCCACCGCGTCCGCCCCGCCGCCGGGGAGTCCGGCGAGGGCGCAGACGCCCGGGACGGCGTACGCGAGCTGGTGGGCGAGCTGCGCGCCGACGAGCGCGGCGAGCAGCTGGGGGTCGGAGAGGCGGCGGCGCGACAGGACGTACCCGCCCGCGGCGGGACCGACGAGCAGGGCGGCCAGGAGCGCCCACGGTGCCAGGTGGCCCTGGGTCAGCAGGTGACCGGCCATGGGCAGCAGGACGGTGAGCGTCGCGACTGCGGAGGCCCCCAGTCCCCGGCCGACGCCACGGGCTCGCGCCGTGGTGTGCGTCAGGGGCAGGGGAGACATCGGCCGGGGCTTTCGTGGTGTCCGGGTGGGGTGGCGTCCTCGCGGCGTCACCGCGCCGGAAGATGTCCGGGCAGCCTATCCGGTACGCCGGAGGGGGCGGCGGGCGGCCTCTCCGATCCGCGGGCGGGAGCCGCGGCGGGGCGGCCTCCCCCGCGTCATGCTCCGCCGGCGGGCGGGGGTCAGTTCGCGCTCACCGCCCGGCGGGGGTGTTCGGTGCGGGTGGCCGGGCCGGAGAAGCGGAGGTGGCCGTCGGCGACCTCGTCCTGGCCGAGCAGTCTGCGGTCGCTCTGGTAGCTGGTCGACGTCACCCACGGCGTGTCGGGCCCCTGCTTGGGGAGCCGGTCGAGCGCCCGCCGCACGTACCCGGCGCCGAAGTCGAGCATGGGGCGGGTGGCCAGGCCCGGCTCGCTCTCGGGCCAGACGGTGTCGTGACCGTGCCGGTCCATGTGGGCGAGCACCCGGCAGAAGTACGCGCAGAGCAGCCCGACCTTGAGGGTCCAGGAGGCGTTGGTGTAGCCGATGGCGACGTTGAGGTTCGGGATGCCCGACAGCATCGTGCCCCGGTAGACGAGCGAGTCGGCGGGTGAGACGTCCGTGCCGTCCACAGTCAGGCGTATGCCGCCGAAGAGCTGGATGTTCAGTCCGGTGGCGGTGACGACGATGTCCGCGGGGAGTTCGCGGCCGGATTCGAGGAGGATGCCGTCCTCGGTGAAGGTGGTGATCCGGTCGGTGACGACGGAGGCCCTACCCGCGCTGATGGCCTTGAACAGGTCGCCGTCCGGGACCGCGCAGAGGCGCTGGTCCCACGGGTCGTACGGCGGGTTGAAGTGCTCGTCGACGGGGAAGCCCGCGGGCAGGAGGCGGGCGTTCACCGCGCGGATCAGTCTTCTGGTCGCGGCCGGGAAGCGGCGGGCGAGGCCCCAGAAGAGCTGCTGCCGGGCGATGTTCTTGCGCCGCGTCACGGCGTGCCCGCGCTCGTCGCCGAGCGCGGCGCGCAGGAGGCGGGCGAGCCTGTCCTCCTTCGGGACGGGCATGATGTACGTGGGCGTCCGCTGGAGCATGGTGATGTGCGCCGTGTCGCCGGCCAGGGCGGGGACGAGGGTGACGGCGGTGGCGCCGCTGCCGACGACGACCACGCGCTTGCCGTGGTGGTCGAGGTCCTCGGGCCAGTGCTGGGGGTGGACGATCTGTCCGCGGAAGCGGTCGCGGCCGTCGAAGTGCGGGGTGTATCCCTCGTCGTACCGGTAGTAGCCGGTGGCGCAGAAGATCCACCCGGCGGTGAGGTCGATCCGCTCGCTCGTGCCGGTCGCCGGGTCGGTGCGCTCGACGCCGACCGTCCAGCGTGCGGTCGCGGAGGACCAGGCGGCGGAGACGACCTTGTGGTGGTAGCGGATGTGCGCGTCGAGGCCGTTCTCGGTGGCGGTCTCCCGGAGGTAGGAGAGGACGCGGGAGGCGTCGGCGATGGACTCGCGGTCGCGCCACGGCTTGAACTCGTACCCGAACGTGTAGAGGTCGGAGTCGGAGCGGATGCCGGGGTAGCGGAAGAGGTCCCAGGTGCCGCCGGAGGCTCCGCGGGCCTCCAGGATCGCGAACGACCTGGCCGGGTGGCCGTGCCGCAGATAGCGGCCGGCGCCGATGCCCGAGATCCCGGCACCGACGATGAGGACGTCCAGGTGTTCCGGGGCGTCCCGAAGCTCCACGTGCGGCTCCGGCTCCACGTGCGGTTCCTGCGGCTCGTACGAAGTCATGGGGAAGAGGATGCGCCACCGCGGGGATCCGCTCCACAGCGGAGTGTCCGAAAAACGGGGCGGATCATGGTGCGGTTCACCCCCGTCCCCCACACCGAGTCCGTGGCACAGTCGCCCGTGGAGGTGCCTCACCGGGCACGCGGTCGGCCCGCGAGGAGGCGTCGCGGGACCGAGGGCCTCGCGCACCCGCCGAGGGCCGTCACGCGCACGGCCGTCCCGTCAACGGACCACGCGATACCGGAGGTAGACGAACTTCTCGCTGAAGGTGCGGGTCTCGACGAGTTCGAGGTCCACCCGGCGTTCGGCGTGGGGGAAGAAGGGGGTGCCACCGCCCACCAGCACCGGGTGGACCACGGCCCGGTACTCGTCGATCAGGTCCGCCGCGGCCGCTTCGGCGGCGAGCGCCGCACCGCCGATCGCGATCTCGCCCTCCCCCGGCTCGGCCCGCAGCCGGGCGATCTCCTCGGCGAGGTCGCCGGAGGCCAGCCGCGCGCTGGTGCCCTCGACCTCGGTCAGCGACCTGGAGAACACCACCTTGGGGAGCGGGTTCCAGAGCTCAGCCCACTCGCGCGAGGCGTCGTCGAGCGCCGGGTCCTGCTCGGCGGTCTCCCAGTACAGCATCGTCTCGTACAGCCGCCGCCCGAGCAGGTGGACGCCGATCTTGCGGGTCTCGTCGGTCCAGAACCGGAACACCTCGCTGTCCGGATCCGTCCAGTCGAAGCCTCCGTCGGGCCCCTTGATGTAGCCGTCGAGGGAGACACCCATGGCGTAGGTGACGCTGCGCATCAGAAGACCACCTCGGTTGCGTGCTCGACCATACGCCCCCGGCCACCGCCGCAGGCGTACCTCCTCCGGCCCGCACGGTCGCGCGAGCCGGGCCACCCCACCAAACCACACCCCCGCGAAATCCTCGCCCAGCACACCCCGCGAAGGCACGAGGCGACCCGAGCGGCGGGGCGACGGGGAGGGGTGACGCGACCCTAGACTTTACTCAACTCACCCACTTCCAAGTTGAGTTCAAGAGGGAGATCGCATGGAGGACCTGCCGTTCGACCGACCGGGCCGGTTCTGGCGGGGCAACCTCCATACCCATTCGGACCAGTCCGACGGGGCGCTGCCGCCGGAGGAGGTCTGCCGCGTCTACCGGGACGCCGGTTACGACTTCCTGGCCGTGACCGACCACTTCAAGGCCGCTTACGGCTTCCCCCTGACGGACACCCGGCCGTTCCGCACCCCCGGCTTCACCACCCTCCTCGGCGCCGAACTGCACGCCCCTCGCACCGAGTTCTCCCCGGAGTGGCACGTCCTCGCCGTGGGGCTCCCGCTCGGCTTCGCGCCGCCCGGGCCCTCCGAGACCGCACGGCGACTCGCCCGCCGGGCGCGTGCCGCGGGCGCGTTCATCGGCATGGCGCACCCCGCCGCCTCGCTCCTCACCGAGGCGGACGCGGAAAGCCTCGACGCCGCCCACGCCGTCGAGGTCCACAACGCGCTCTCGGCCCGCGAGGGCCGGGGCGACAGCTGGCACCTGACCGACGTCCTGCTCAACCGGGGACGGCGGCTGTCCGCCTACGCCGCCGACGACGCGCACTTCCAGCCGCAGGACCCGCCGGGCTGCGCCGCCTGGGTGCAGGTCCGCGCCGCGTCCCTCGATCCGGAGGCGCTGCTCGCCGCGCTCAAGGCCGGTCACTACTACGCGAGCACCGGCCCCGAGCTGCGTGACATCCGGCTCCGGCGCGGGGTGCTCAGCGTGAGGTGCTCGCCGGCACGGAAGGTGATGGTCACTGGCGGCGTTCCGGGGGTGCGTCTCGTGGAGGGGGAAGGGCTGACGGAGTGTGCGCTGCCCGTCGGGATGTTCGGGGGCGGATACTGCCGCGTCACCGTGGAGGACGCGCGGGGCGGGTGTGCGTGGAGCAATCCGATCCGGCTCGGCGGGGGCGGGTGACGCGGGTGGAACGGGTTCCCGTGCCGGGGCGGCGTGACTGGGCCGCCCCGGCACCGGTGCGCTACTTGACCGGCGGCGCGTCGAAGCGCACGGAGCGGACTTCGAGGGTGTCCTTGGCGGGCTTGCCGTGGGCCTTGAGGCGCCACTCGGCGCCCTGGCAGCTCGCGCCGACGTAGAGGGTGACGGCCGCGTCGGTGTTGTTGTGCGGGCCGTAGCCGGGGAGTTCCTCGTCGTCGCCGACGGCGTGGAGGTTGATGCACTTGCCGCCGTGCGGGTCGTGCAGGGTGACGTGGCGCTCCTGGCCGTAGCCGTCGACGTACTTGTAGTGGAACTCGCCCTGCGCGGCCTGGGCCGAGCCGGCCGTCGACAGGATGAGGGCGAGGGCGCCGACGGTGGCGCCGAGAGTGGTGCGCAGCTTCACGACGGAGGGGTCCTTCCGAAGATGATCAAGGAAACAGGCGTCACCCTACGAAGCCGGGGGAAGGGCGAATCGATCCGCCGGACCGGCGGAGGGCGCGTGTCGCCCCGGTGTCACCCGTGCGGCCCCGGTGCACTCGGAGCCGCCCGCGCCGGCGGGGTGTCGCGGGGCGTGAAGGCCCCCGCTCCGCCCTCCGGCCGTCCATACGAGCGGCGGGCCGGGTGATTCCGCGTGTCGCCGCGACCAAGATCTGCTGACGAAACGTATCTCTCATTCCATGACCCATGACATGGAACACTCGCTGTACGCACACCTGCGCGAGCGCTTCGGCGACGAGGCGGAGTGGCCGGAGGCGACCGCGCTGATGGCTCCCTACCTGCGGATCGTCGTGGACGCGCTGGGGCCGGAGGACGCCGTGACGTTCCTGACGGCGGTGCGCGAGGCGCTGGACGAGGAGGCGGCTCGGGCAGGAACGATTCACCTCGGTTTCAGCGCGCACCTCTGGTCGCGGCTCGACGCCGTCTCGTGGGACGGTTCACCGGCCAGGGCCTCGGCGTGGGAGTCGGCGCTCGCGCTGCACCGCCTGGCCGCGCTCATGCCCTCCTCCCGCCTGACCGACCTCGTGGACATCGGGCTGCGGTCCTGCCGCGCCCTGCGCGTGCCGGCCGGGCGGTAGAGCGGACGGCGGCGAGGCAGGGGCCCCGAAGGCCCGCGCCTCGCCGCCCGTAGCCCGTAGCCCGCGGACCCCGGATCGCGGATCGCAGACCGCAGACCGCAGACCGCAGACCGCAGACCGCGGATCAGCAGAGGAGCCGGAAAGGCGCGTAGTCGTGGTCCCGCAGGGTGTCGGCGGCGGGTCGGGGGCTGGGGAGGACGGGGCGGCCGCACGACACGAAGAGGTCGTCGTAGCGGGTCCGGGAACGGGACCGGTACGCGGGTGTGGACCGGCCGACCATCCTGACGACCTCCTCCGCCAGCATCAACTGGTACCGGCAGGACTCCTCGTTGAGCACGTTGAGGTCTCCGGTCGCGACGTGGTTCTCCTGCCGGCAGCCGCCTCCGCAGAGGTAACGGGCCCAGCAACCGCCGCACACCGGGTGCTGGTCCACGGTGCGCCGCCATTCGGGGTGCGCCCGCGTGATGCCCCGCTCGCCGGTGCCGACGTCGAAGCTCTCGTCGCCGACCAGGCGGTGGCACGGGCTGACGCTGCCGTCGGGCGAGTGCGTGTAGTACGTGCGGCCGCCGGAGCAGAAGGCGAGGGCCGCCGCCCCCTCGGTGATCATCTGGACCGTCCGCTCGTACTCCAGCACGCCCTTGAAGCGGTTCCCGGGCTCGAACAGCTTCGGGTAGTGGTCGAGGAAGTCCTTGAACTGCTCGACGATGCCGGGCTGGAGGAAGTGGTTGATGTACCGGATGTCGCCGCGCGGCTCGGAAAGGGTGCGGTCGCCGAGGGTGAGCGCAACGGGGACCGTCGTACCGGCCCGGACCGGATAGACGCCCGGGTAGATCTGGAAGTGGTCGAAGAGGTCGAGCCGCCAGAGGGCGAGCACGCTCTCCTTGAGGGTGGGCTCGGCCGAGGCGATCGTCATGCGCGCGACGAGGGTGACGGCGTCGCCGCACTCCTCGCGCACCCGGCGGAGGTTGCGGACGATCCGGTCGTACGACCCCTTGCCGTTCTTCGAGGGCCTGTTGGCGTCCTGGACCCGGCGACCGCCGTCGATCGAGACCGAGACGATGAAGCGGTGGTCCCGGAAGAGCGGGAGGGTGCCGGGCGGCAGGAGCGTCAGGTTGGTGGAGACGCGGTGCACGAAGATCGCGCCGGTCCGTTCGGCGACCTCGTCGGCGCGGGCGCAGATCTTCTGGATGACGCCGAGGTTCGCCAGGGGTTCCCCGCCGAAGAACTCGAAGCGGACGCGCTGGGCCGGGGCCGCGTGGGTCTCGATGAAGTCGAAGATCCAGGCGATGGAGTGCTCCCCCATCGCCTCGGTGATGCGGCCGTAGTCCCCGCCTTCGGCGAAGCAGTAGGCGCAGGCGAGGTTGCAGACGTTGGTGAGGTTGACGTTGACGGCGAAGTCGGCGCCGTCGGAGAGCGCGCTCCCGGCGAGGAGGGCACGGTGGGTGTCGTCACCGACGCCGGCGGTCGCCCGGAGGCGGTCCCAGGCCAGCCGCTCAGCGGGCAGCAGGTGGGCGACACCGGCTTCCAGGCGGCGGGCGGTGGCGGCCGGGGCGAGCAGGAGGCGGTGGTCGCCGGTGATGAGGACGGCGGCGGTCTCGGGGCCGTCCTCGCCGTCGCCGGGGGCGTGAAGGGGGACGACGCGGTAGTCCGTTCCGTGTCTCATGGCCGGGGGCTCCGGGGTGTGTCCGGGCGGCTGTTCCGGCTCGCGTCCCGGACGAAGAGGGGAAGCGGCGATACGTCGGCGTTGAGCGTGCCGGCCGTCGCCTCGACCGTGGGGAAGTGGGCCCGGTCGAAGACCTGGTGGAGGGTGGACTCGCAGCTGTGGTCCACGGCCACCTGCACTCCGGTCTCGCCCGGCGTGCTCTTGGCCGCGATGGAGCGGAAGCTCTCGTGCGGCGCGAGGTCGATGACCTCCCACGACCGGTCCGCGCCTGCGCCGCCGAGGCGGCGGGCGTACGCCCTCACCGGGGCGCCGGAGGTGTTGCGCAGCTGGAAGTGGAGGGCGCGGACGTCCCCGTGCCAGTCGAAGCCGGCCACGGACAGGTCCTGTCCGGGCGGAAGGTCGCGGACCCGCTCGCGCGGCCGGGCGTCCGGGAGCAGGGTGATGCCGGTGTGGTCGCCGCAGCCGGTGCAGCGGGCGTCGGCGTCGATGCCGACGAGGTCGGCGTTCAGCCCGTACCGGGTGATCTGGAGCCGTCCGCACGCTCGGCAGCGGGTGTCGGTCGCGTCGGTGTCGTAGACGTTGCCGAGGTAGACGTGCCGGAGCCCCATGCCGAGGGCGGTGCCGCGGGCCTTCTCCAGCCGGTCGACGGGGGTGCGGACGGTGTGCGTCATCTTGTAGTCGGGGTGGAAGCGGACGAAGTGCGTCGGTACGTCGGGACTCAGGCGCTCGCCGACGAAGGCGGCCATGGCGCGGGCGGTCTTCTCGTCGTCGCTGAGGTCGGTGACCATGAGGGTGGACACCTCGACGTGCTTGCCGGCCCGGAACACCTGCTCGGTCGCTTCGAGGACGGGCTCCAGCCGGCCCTTCGTGATCCGCCGGTAGTACGCCGGATCGAGGGACTTGATCGACACCGAGAAGATGTCGATGACCGGGAGGAGTTCCTCGACCGCCTCGGCCGTGATGAAGAGGGCGGACTTGTAGAGGTTGACGATGCCGGCGGCCCGGGCGAGGGCGGCGGTCTCGACGACGAACTCGTGCCACACGACGGGGTCGTTGTAGGTCCAGGAGATCACCCGGATCCCGTGCCGGACCGCGATGTCGACGACCTCCCGGGGCGTGTAGTGGTGGACGTCCTTGTCCTCCACGTAACGCGCCTGCGAGGTCTTCCAGTTGTGGCAGTAGTCGCAGTTGAGCATGCAGCCGATGTTGCCCATGGAGAGGATCCGGGCGCCGGGCGCGTAGTGGAACACGGCCTCGGTCTCGATGGTCTCCTCGGTCGCGTGGACCGACCGGCCGTAGTTCAGCGTGACCAGCCGCCCGTCGCGGTTGGCCCGCACGCGGCAGAAGCCGTGCTGACCGGGGCGGATGCGGCAGTTCCTGGGGCTGAGGTGGCAACGGACGACGCCGTCGTCGAGGCGTTCTTCGAGGCGGGCGGGGCGGGCCTCGCTGTTCCAGGCCGACTTCGGGGTCTGGTTCGGGTGCGTCACATGCTGTCCTTCCGAGAAGGAGGTGACCGGCGGGAGGTGCGCGGTTCGCAGCGGGAGCGTTCGAGGAGGAGCGGGCGGCGCTGGAGGCGGCAGGTCCCAGCGCTCTGATGCGATCCGCCCCGGGAACCACCGCTATGCCGGTTGAGGATTGTTGAACGTTCCTCACCGTCCCGGCGACGAGCATGACCGAGCGTTCTCGTCGGCGTCAAGAAGTCCGACCGCGGTGAGCGGGAGGCGGACCCGCCCCCGGAACGACGACGAGGCCCCGCCGCTCGTTCCGGTTCGCCTGCGCGGCCGGTACGAACGGCGGGGCCTCGGGGCTGCGTCACGCGACGGCGGTGCCCTCCAGTTCCACCATCTGGCCGGGGATCGCCAGGCGGGTCACTCCGAGCATCGTCGTCGTCGGCGCCACCCGCGCGGCGCCGAGCCGGGCGGCCAGGACGCCGTAGTGCCGGAAGAGCAGGTCGACGTCGGTCGTGTACACGTTGAGCCGCACCAGATCCGCGAGGGACATGCCGGCCGCGGCGAGCACGGCCTCCACGTTCTCGATGCTCAGCGTCAGCTGCGCCGCCATGTCTCCGTCGTGCAGCGGCTTCCCCTCCCCGCTCATCGCGGTCTGGCCCGAGATGTAGAGGGTCCGCGTCTGGCCCGACACCACCTCTCCCTGGTTGAAGCCCCTCTCCACCGACCACGTCACCGGATTGACCGAGGTTCGCTCCATCGCCACTCAGCTCCCGTCCTCACACACTGCGCTTCGACGTCGCTCTGCTTCGACGTCCTGGTCAGGAGCCTTCCAACGCATCACGACATCCTCTGTCATGTATTCCGCTACGGTTCCCGCATGCGTGCCGACCGGCTGGTCTCCCTGGTTCTCCTGCTCCGCCGCCGGGGCCGGATGACGGCAGACGCCCTCGCCCGGGAGCTGGAGGTCTCCACCCGTACCGTGCTGCGCGACATCGAGGCGCTGTCCGCGGCCGGGGTCCCGGTCTACGCCGAGCGCGGCCGGCACGGCGGCTTCGAGCTGCTGCCGGGTTTCCGGACGGAGCTCACCGGGCTGAACCACGACGAGGCCCTGGCCGTTCTCACGGCCGGGTCGGGGCGCGCCGAGCAGGCGTTCGGGCTCGGTTCCGCCCTCGCCTCGGCGATGCGGAAGGTGGTCGACGCGCTGCCGGAGAGCCACCAGAGCACCGCGAGCGACGCGGCCCGGCGCTTCCTCGTCGAGCCGGAGACCGACCTCCTCGCCCGCCGGCTCGTCAGGGACGACGTCCCCGGCACGACGATGCGCGAGGTCCGGGGCGCGGTGCTGGCCGGACACAAGCTGCGGATCCATTACGCGGCCACCGGCCAGGCACCGCGGTGGCGCACGGTGGACCCGATCGGCCTCGTGACCGTACGCGACCGGGCGTACCTCCTGGCCACGCGCGCGGGCGAGGACCGGACGTACCGGCTGGCGCGGGTGCTGGCCGCCGAGGAGCTTCCCGAGGCGGCGGAGCGGCCCGACCAGGTCGACCTGGACCGGATCTGGCGGGAGCGCTCGGCGCGGTTCCTCTCCGGCAGCGACCACGTCACCGTGCTGGTCCGGGTGGATCCGGTGCGCCGGGAGGAGCTGCTGGACACGGCGCTGGCGGTCCGCGCGGAGGAGCCCGACGCGGACGGCCGGCTGCGACTGGAGCTGATCTTCCAGGACGCGCGGCACGCGGAGTGGGCGCTGTGGCAGCTCGGCGCGGACGCGGAAGCGCTGTCGCCGCAGTCGCTGCGTACGTCGCTCCGCGACCGGGCGGCCGGTCTCGCCGCCCTCTACGCGCCCCGCCGTCCACGAACTCGGGACGCTCGGTGAGCGGCGCCGTCGCATGCCCGCCGGCGCCGTCCGCCGGCGCCGAGCCGGTTTCGAGCGGGGACCGCAGGTCGGCCGGATCGGGCGGGCGGATCAGGCGGGCGGGGCTTGCGCTGTGCTTCGGGTGGCTCGGTGGGTGCTGGGGTGGTGGCCGGTGTGGCGGAGGAAGAGCGCGGTGAGGGTGCCGGGGTCCTGGTAGCCGACGTCCGCGGCGATCCCGGCGAGGGGGCGGTCGGTGGTCTCCAGCAGGTGGCGGGCCCGGCGGACACGGGCGGTGTGGAGGTAGGTGAGGGGGGTGTGGCCGGTCTCGGCGCGGAAGCGGCGGAGGAGGGTGCGGGTGCTGACGCCGAACCGCGCGGCCAGGGCCGGGAGGTCGTAGCGGGTGGCCAGGTGCTGGTCGAGCCATCGCCTCACACCGGCCGAGAAGGCGTGGCCCGTGGTCGGGAGGAGGTCCGGATCGACGTAGGGGGTCTGGGTGGAGCGGGTGGTGTCGAGGAGGGCGACCCGTGCGGTGCCGTCGGCGATGCGGGGGCCGTCGTGGTCGCGGACGAGGCGGAGGGCGAAGTCGTACATGGCGCTGAAGGCGGCGGTGGTCGTCACTCCCCGGTCGGTGAGCACCAGGTGTTCCGGGCGCGTCCGGACGTGGGGGTAGCGGCGGGCGAAGCGGTCGGCGTACAGCCAGCTGGTCGTCGCGTCGCGGTCGTGGAGCAGGCCGGCCTCGGCGAGGAGGAAGGCGCCCACGCAGATCGAGACGACGGCGGTGCCGGACGCCGCCGCGGTCCGGATGGTGGCGAGTTCGGGCTCCAGGCGGGTGAGCGTGGCGTCCAGGTCGGGCGTGGGTGCCAGTTCGAAGCCGGGCACGATCAGGACGTCGGCCGGGCGGACGGCCGCCACGTCGATCCGGGAGCCGCCGGCGGCGAGGACGCGCCGGCGCGGTGAGACGACGGAGGTCTCGTACGCGGGCTCCGCCCGGCCGTGCGCCGCGGCGACGTGGCCGGCCATCGTGAGGAGGTCGGGGACGCCGTGGACCTCCGAGGCGAAGCAGCCGGGGTAGGCCAGCACGCTCAGTCTGAGGGGGCTGCTCATGCGGGACTCCGGTGGGGTGGCGGGATCGGCGGGTTCCTTGGCGATGCCGCCAGTGTCGCTCGCTCGGCGGGGCCCGTCATCCTGCCTGCCATGACACGCGAACAGAGGCGGTTCGACGATCCCCTGGACGACTTCGAGCGCAGGGAGGTCGAGGTGGAGGGCGTCGGCAAGCGGGTGTACGTCTCCGGCGCCGGGCCCGCGGTGGTGATCATGCCGGAGATGCCGGGGATCAGTCCCGACGTGGCCCGCTTCGCGCGGTGGGTGCGGGAGGCCGGGTTCTCGGTCTACCTGCCGTCCCTGTTCGGGGTGGACGGGGCCTATCCGCGGGCCGAGGCCGCCGGAACGGTCGTACGGCGGGCCTGCGTCAGCGCCGAGTTCCGGGCGTTCGCCGGGGGCGGCACGAGTCCGGTGACGGGGTGGCTGCGGGGGCTGGCGCGGGCGGCGCACGCCGAGCGGGGCGGGCCGGGGGTCGGCGCGGTCGGGCTGTGCTTCACCGGGAACTTCGCGCTGGCCATGGCGCTGGAGCCCGCGGTCGTCGCGCCGGTGGTCAACCATCCGTCGCTGCCGCTCGACGACCCCGCGGGGCTCGAACTGAGCGAGGACGATGCCGTGGCGGTGGCCGAACGGGTGCGGCGGGACGGGCTGAAGGTGCTCGCGTACCGCTTCGAGGGCGACCGCTGGTGCACGGGGCGGCGGTTCGCCGCGTACCGCGCGCTCCTCGGCGACGCCTTCGACGGGCGTACGCTGCCCGCCGGCGCGGCGAACGCCGACCCTCCGCCCTTCTTCCGCGAGGTCGTGGGGTGCGCGCACAGCGTCGTCACCGCGCATCTGGTGGACGCCGCCGGGCATCCGACCCTGCGCGCCCGCGACGAGATCATCGGCTTCCTCGCGGAGCGACTGGCCGGTCCCGGTCGCGGCACCGGGCCCGTACCGGCGGGCTGACCGGGGGTCAGGAGAGCAGCGGGCGCCAGTGGTCGGCCGAGTCCTTCAGGTCGTGGACGACGCGCTCCAGGAAGGCGCCCCCCTTGGCGAGGCGGCGGGCGGCGGGGCTGTCGGGGCCCAGGGCCTCCGCCACGTCGATCGCGGCCTGCGCCGAGGCGAGGGTCTGACGGACGCTGACCACGATCGAGTGGTACCAGGCGTCGTCGTCGACCACGTAGACGTCGCGGCGGCGGTGCGGGTCGCGCTCGCGGCGCACGTACCCCTGCTGGAGGAGGAAGTTGACGGCCACCGAGACGGAGGCGGGGCTGACCTCCAGGCGGCGGGCCAGCGCGGCGGCGGTGCGCCGGCCGTCCTCCGAGAGCACCAGGTCGACGTGGACGCGCGCGGCCATGAGCGGCATCCCGGACCTGACCGCGATCTCGACGATCTCGTCCTCGGCCGCCCCGGGCCGTCTCCCGGGGGTGCGCGAGGGCGTCGGGGCGCCGCGGCGGGCCCGGTCGGCGGTGGCCCGGTGCGCCCGGTCGGGGCGGTAGGCACGGGCTCCGCCGTTGCGCGCGACCTCGCGGCTGACCGTGGAGGTCGGGCGGTCGAGCCTCCGGGCGATCTCGGCGTAGGAGAGGCCGTGGGCGAGTCCGGCCGCGATGTGGCGGCGCTCCTGCTGGGTCAGACGTCCTCCGGGCATGCCGGCCAGTATTGCCTTCGAAAGCCACCATTGCAACGCAGCGTTGCGTTCGACCTCAACCCATTGCATCAATTTCGCTCATCCACCTGGGGTTTCAGTGATTGTCGATTGACTGATCTCTGAACGCAACGTAGCTTTCGAGAATCGTCAAACACGCCATATCGCGAGATGAGGACTGGTCATGAGCGAATCCCTCCACACCGTCGCGGCGCTGCCGACGGAGCGTCGGCCCGGTTGTCCCTTCGATCCGCCGGCCGAGCTGCTCGACGCCCGCGGGCACGGGCCGATCAGCCGGCTCACCCACCCCGGCGGCATGCCCGGCTGGCTGATCACCGGGTACGACCTGGTGCGGTCGGTCCTGGCCGACCCGAGGTTCAGCTCCCGCAAGGAGCTGATGAACGTCGTCGACTTCGAGCTTCCGCCGGCCCCGCCGGGCGAGTTCCTGCTGATGGACGATCCCGAGCACGCCCGCTACCGGAAGCCGCTGGTCGGCAAGTTCACCGTGCGACGGATGCGGCTGCTCACCGAGCGGATCGAGCAGGTGACGACCGAGTGCCTGGACGCCATGGAGAAGGCGGGCCCGACGGCGGACCTCGTGACCGCCTTCGCCAAGCCGATCCCCACCATCGTGATCTGCGAGATCCTGGGCGTGCCGTACGAGGACCGCGCCTCCTTCCAGCAGCAGATCGACACCTTCATGGGCGGGGAGGTGAGCGACGAGGAGCTCATCGCGGCGTACACGGCGACCCAGGAGTACCTGGCGCGGCTGGTGGCGGCCAAGCGTGCGCACCCGACCGACGACGTGCTGAGCGAACTCACCGACAGCGACCTCTCGGACGAGGAGCTGAAGGGGATCAGCCTGATCCTGTTGGCCGCCGGCTTCGACACCACCGCGAACATGCTCGCCCTCGGGACGTTCGCGCTGCTCCGGCACCCGGAGCAGCTGGCGGCCCTGCGCGCCGATCCCGCGCTGACCGACGGGGCGGTGGAGGAGCTGCTGCGCTATCTGAGCGTCGCCAAGACCTTCATGCGCACGGCGCTGGAGGACGTGGAGGTGGGTGGGCAGACCGTCGAGGCGGGTACGACGGTCGTCCTCTCGTACAACACCGCGAACCGCGATCCCGAGCGGTTCACGGACCCCGACGTGCTCGACATACGCCGGCCGTTCGACGGGCACCTGGCCTTCAGCCACGGCATCCACCAGTGCCTCGGCCAGCAGCTGGCACGCATCGAGATGCGGGTCGCCTTCCGCGCGCTGATCGACCGCTTCCCGACGCTGCGGCTCGCGGTGCCGGCCGAGGAGATCGAGCTGCGCCCGGAGACCGCGGACATCTACGGGGTGAAGAGCCTCCCGGTCACCTGGGACGCGAAGTGACGGGCGCGACCCGGCTCTCCGTCGACCGGGAGCGCTGCATCGGCGCCGGGATGTGCGCGATGACCGCGCCCGACGTCTTCGACCAGGACCCCGACGACGGTCTCGTCCTCCTGCTGGAGGCCGAGCCCGCCGCCGGGGACCGGGCGGCGGCGCGGATGGCCGCCGGGGTCTGCCCCGCCGGTGCGATCACCGTGCGGGACACCGTCCCCGGCGACCCGGCGGGGCCGGGAACGGGCGCCGACGGCTCGTAGACGGGATCCGATCCGTGCCCGCGCCGCTCCTGGACCGGACCGGCGACGGGGGTCGGAGCGGACCGGATCGGATCGGATTGGAGCGGGTCGGGTCGGGTCTGGTCGGATCGGGTCGGGAGTCAGGCCAGGACGCGGAGGGCCGCGGGCTGGACCCGGAGGGTCACCGGGAGCGTCGCGTCGACCTCGCCGTCCGCGCCGTACGGCAGGGGGCGGTCGGCCTCGATGCGTATCTCCTTGCCGCGCAGGATCTCGACCTGGGGGCGGTCCAGGTGGGCGCCCGTCTTCAGCTCGTTCATCATGGCGAAGAAGAGCCGCTTCGGAGCCTCCCTGATCACCACCACGTCGAGCGTCCCGTCGTCGACGCGGGCACCCGGGGCGATCTTCCGGCCGAAGCCGTAGAAGCCGGAGTTCGCCGCGACGACCGTATAGCCGGTGCGTTCGTGGCGTACGCCGTCGATGGTGATGCGGTAGTCGGCGGGCTTCCAGGCGAGGACGGCCCGCAGGCCGCCGGCGTAGTAGGAAGCGGCGCCCCGGAGGATCCGGGAGGCGTTGGCGTGGCGGTTGGCGACGGCGTCCACGCCCGCGTACACACTGCCCAGGACACAGGTCCTGGCGTGCGCGGCGGACTCGACCTCGATGGTGTCGACGGCGCGCGCTTCGCCGCGGAGCAGCACGGCGGCGAGCCCCGGCGCGTCGGTGGGCAGGCCCAGGGCGCGGGCGAAGTCGTTGCCCCGTCCCGCGGGCACCAGGCCGAGCACGGTGTCCGTGCCGCTGAGCGCGCCGCCGACCCCGCCGGCCATGCCGTCCCCGCCGACGGCGAGGACGACGTGGCCCTGGGCCCCGGCGTCCCGGGCGAGTTCGCGGGCGTGCTCCAGGCTGCGGCTGTAGACGGTGTCGAGCCGGGCGCCCGCCTCCCGCAGCAGCCGGGCCAGCGGGAGCAGGCCGGCCGTACCGCTGGAACCCCCTGCGGTGGGGTTGACGACGGCGGTGAACTGTCGCATGGATGAGACCTCCGGGCGGCAGGAGAGGGGGTCAGCGGACGGGGACGAGGACTCCGGGGCTGAGCACCCCGGAGGGGTCGATCTCGGCCTTGACGGCCTGGAGCATGCGGATGCCCAGGGGGCCGATCTCCCGGACGTACCAGTCGCGGTGGTCGGTGCCGACGCCGTGGTGGTGGCTGATGGTACCGCCGGCCGCCAGGATGGCGTCGTTGGCCGCCCGCTTCACCGGCGCCCAGTGCGCGACGGGGTCCCCGCCCTGGGCCGAGACCACGGTGAAGTAGAGCGAGGCGCCGTTCTCGTACGTGTGCGAGATGTGGCACATGACGAGGGGCGGGGTGCCGGACTCGGTGAGCGTGGTCGTCAGCGCGTCGCGGACCGCGGTGTAGAGGCCGGGGATCGCGGACCAGAAGGCGGCGGTCTCCAGGGTCTCGGCGAAGGCGCCGGCGTCGAGGAGGGCGTCGCGGAGGTAGGGCGCGTTGTAGCGGCCGTGCTCCCAGCGGTCGCCGGGCTCCTCGCCGAGGTACTCGCCGTCGCAGGCGAGCAGGACCTTGCGGGCGGCGGCGCGGCGGGCCGCGGTGTCGGCCTCGGTTCCCTCGTACCCGACGATGGCCATGCAGCCCGGGTTCTGCGGGAGTTCGGTGCTGCCGATGGCGTCCGGCTGGGCGAGGCCGACGAAGGTCTCGGACTCGTCGGAGAGCCGCAGCACGGTGGGGCGGGGGCCGTCCTGGGCGAGGCGGCGCAGGGCCGCCGTGCCTGCCTCGAAGGAGGCGAAGCGCCATCCTTCGTAGACCCGCCGGGCCGGGAGGGGGCGGATGCGGACGGTCACGGAGGTGATGACGCCGAGGGCCCCCTCGGAGCCGAGGACCAGCTGGCGCAGGTCGGGACCCGCGGCCGAGCGCGGGGCCCGGCCGGTCTCCAGGGTGCCCTCGGGGGTGGCGACGGTGAGGCCGAGGACCATCTCGTCGAAGCGGCCGTAGCCGGCGGACGCCTGGCCGCTGGAGCGGGCCGCGGCGAAGCCGCCGACGGTGGCCCATTCGAAGGACTGCGGGAAGTGTCCGAGGGTCCAGCCCCGGGCGTTGAGCAGTTCCTCGCAGCGGGGGCCGCGCAGGCCGGGCTGGAGGGTGGCCGTGCGGGAGACCTCGTCGACGGCGAGGAGCTGGTCCATGCGGCGCAGGTCGAGGGCGACGAAGGGGCGCTCGGTGGTGGGCGCGAGGCCACCGACGACGGAGGTGCCGCCGCCGAAGGGGACGGCGGCGAGGCCGTGTTCGGCGCAGGCGCTCAGGACCGCGAGGACCTCGTCGTGCCCGGCGGGGAGGACGACCGCGGCGGGGACGTCCTCGACCTCGCCGGCGCGGATGCGCAGCAGGTCGGGGGTGGACTTGCCGCGGGTGTGGCGGATCCGGCTCTCGGCGTCCTCCCGCAGGCCGTCCGGGGCGCCGACGGCGGTGCGCAGCGCGGTGCGGGCCTCGTCGGTGAGGGCCGGGGCGGGCGGTTCGACGGCGGCGAGGTCGGCGGGGGCGCCCTCGCGAGGGGTGACGCCGAGCAGGTCGCGCAGGAGGCCGGTGACCGCGTCGGGCAGGGGTGCCGCCTTGGCCGGGTCGCCCCAGCCGCTCCACAACATGTCCACTTCGAGAGGTTCCTCACGGTCTGGTTCACGGTCTGATTCACGGGCTGTCCGCACAGGCTGTCCGCACGGACTGTCCGCACAGGCTGTCCGCACGGACTGGTCCACGGCCTGCCGTACGGGCCGCTTCCCGTGCGACCGGCGCACGGAGTGTTCCCGTACGACCGACACGCAGGCTGCTCCCCGTACGGCCGGCACACGGCTCGCGGATGGTTCGCGGACGGATCTGCCGCTCGGCCCGTACTGGCATTACACTGTGACAGATGACGCCCATTCGTCACAACCATGCAGACGCAGATCCCGTGCTCGACGCCGCACGCGACTGCGTGCTCGCCGTCGGCGTACGCCGCACCACCCTCACCGACGTCGCCCGGCGCGCGGGGGTGTCCCGGATGACGCTCTACCGGCGCTGGCCCGATGTGCGCAGCCTGGTCGGCGATCTGATGACCCGCGAGTGGATCGGCGTGGCCGCCGGGGCGATGCCCCCGTCCGACGAGACCCGTCCGGAACGGGAGCGCATCGTCGAGGGGCTCGTCGCGGGCGCCGCCGCCTTCCGGGCGCACCCGCTCTTCCACAAGATCCTCGACGTCGACCCGGAACTGCTGCTGCCGTACGTCCTCGACCGGCGGGGCGCCAGCCAGGACGCCCTCCTGGGTCTCCTCCACACCGCGCTGGAGGACGGCCACGAGGACGGCTCGGTCCGCCGCGCCCGGGTGGACCTCCAGGCCCGGTCCCTGCTCCTCGTCGTCCAGTCCTTCACGCTCTCTCTGCGCACGATGACCGACGAGACCGATCCCGAACTGAGCGAAGCAGCCTTCCTCGGCGAGCTGCGCATCCTGCTGGAGAGGACCCTCACCCCGTGAAGCACACGAGCGGCACCGCCCTGCCCGGCTCCTCCCTCGACGCCGCACGGCGCCGGCGCGAACTGGAGCGACTCGCCGACGGAACCGGCGGAGCCGTCGGGGCCGTCGGGGCCGGAGCGTCCGGCGGATCCGACGGCATCGTCGACGTCCTCGTCGTCGGTCTCGGCGCCACCGGCGCCGGCGCCGCGCTCGACGCGGCCACCCGTGGACTCCGCGTCGTCGCGATCGACGCCCACGACCTCGCCTTCGGCACCTCCCGCTGGAGCTCCAAGCTGATCCACGGCGGACTGCGGTACCTCGCCTCGGGCCAGCTTGACGTCGCCCACGAGAGCGCCGTCGAGCGCGGCGTCCTGATGGAGCGCACCGCCCCCCATCTCGTGCGGGCCCAGCCCTTCGTGCTTCCGCTCACCCCGCTGGTGAGCCGCGGGCAGGCGGCCCTCGCCCAGGCCGGCTTCCTCGCCGGGGACCTGCTCCGGGTCGGCGCCCGCACCTCGCGCCGCACGCTGCCCCGGCCGCGTGCCCTCTCCGCCGTCGAGACCCGGCACCTCGCCCCCGCCCTCCGGCCCACCGGCCTGCGCGGCGGACTCCTCTCCTGGGACGGCCGGCTGTCCGACGACGCCCGGCTCGTGACCGCGATCGCGCGCACCGCGGCGGCCCACGGCGCCCGGATCCTCACCCGCGTCCGCGCCCTCGAACTCCATGCCGACGGGGCGCTGGTCCGCGACGAGACCACCGGCGAGACGCTCCGCGTCCGCGCCCGCACCGTCGTCAACGCCACCGGGGTGTGGGCGGGCGGCCTCGTCGACGACGTCCGCCTGCGGCCCTCGCGCGGCACCCACCTCGTCCTGCGCGCCGAGGACCTCGGCCGCCTCTCCAGCGGCCTGCACATCCCGATCCCCGGCGAGACCAACCGCTTCGTGCTGGTCCTCCCCCAGGGCGACGGACGCGTGTACGTGGGCCTCACCGACGAACCCGTCGACGGCGACGTCCCCGACGTGCCGGAGGTCCCCGAGACCGACATCGGCTTCCTCCTCGACGTGCTCGGCTCCGCGCTGGACGTCTCGCTCCAGCGGTCCGACGTCGTCGGCGCCTTCGCGGGCCTGCGGCCGCTGCTCGACACCACGGACGCGTCGGGCCGCACCGCCGACATCTCGCGCCGGCACGCGGTGCTCACCTCCCCCGACGGCGTCGTCACCGTCGTCGGCGGCAAGCTCACCACCTACCGCCGGATGGCCCAGGACGCCGTCGACGCCGCCGTCGCGGCCCGCGGCCTGGACGCCGGCCCGTGCCGCACCGCGTCCCTCCCGCTGGTCGGCGCCGCCGCGCCCCGCGTCCTCGCCGGGCTCGACGTGCCGTCGAGGCTCGTGCACCGGTACGGCTCCGAGGCCCCGGCGGTCCACGCCCTCGGCGTCCGGGACCCGGCGCTCGCCGAACCCGTCGTCCCCGGCCACCCCGTGACCGGCGCCGAGCTGGTCTGGGCCGTCCGCCACGAGGGCGCCCTCGACGTGTCCGATCTCCTCGACCGGCGCACCCGGATCGGCCTGGTGCCCGAGGACCGGGCCGCGGCCGAGCCGGCGGCCCGCGAGGCGCTCGCCGACGTCCACCAGACGCGCTGAAGGTCCGGGCCACCCCCGGCCGCGGTGCCCGCACCGGGGCGGGGACCGGGACGGGGACCGACACCGGGGCAAGGGGACCGGGGCGCGGGCGCGGGGCCGGCCCCGCGCCCGGGTGGCAGGCCGCGTCGCCCGGGGCGACCATGGGCGTCGGAGGACGGCCATGACTCCTGACCCGAACGAACCGCCGCCGGACGACCGCCCGGCCCCCGAGGAGGGGAGAGCGGACCTCGAAAGCGCCGCCGAGTCAGCCCCGGAGGAGACGAACGCGGACGCCGAGGACGCAGCCCGGCCGACCCCGGAGAAAACGAACGCGGACCCCGAGGACACGGCCGGGCCGACCCCGGAGAAGACGAACGCAGACCCCGAGGACACGGCCGAGCCGACCCCGGAGGAGTCGCAGGCGAGCCCCGAGAACACGGCCGGCAGGGTCGGGCGGCGCTCGCTCCGCCTGACCCTGCCGGGCTGCTGGGGCGCCCTGCTGCTCGCCTGCCTCTCCTTCACCCCGTCGCTGCTCCCCCGCGGGGGCGTCCTCCAGGGGGTCGTCTGCGGCATCAGCGCGGCGATCGGCTACGGGCTCGGCGTCGTCGCGGCCTACGTGTGGCGGGCCTTCGCCGACCGGGACCCGCGCGAGCCGTCCACCCGCTCGTGGCAGGTCCTGGGGATCGCCGCGCTCGTGCTGTTCGGCCTCGCGTTCGGCTTCGGCCAGTACTGGCAGCACAGGATCCGCGTGCTGATGGACGTCACGGACTACAACGTCGTCACGACCATCGCCTGCCCGTTCGTCGCCGCCGCCCTCTTCCTCCTGCTCCTGCTGGCGGGCCGCGGGCTCCGGCGCCTGTACCGGTGGCTCGCCCGGCTCCTCCGGCGCTGGATCGGCCCCCGGGCGGCCCGCGCGGTCGGCTGGATCGTCGTGGCGGGGCTGGCCTGGGCCCTGGTGAGCGGGGTGCTGCTGTCCGGGTTCGTGAACGCGGCCAACGAGGCGTTCTCCCTGCGGGACACCGAGACGCCCGAAGGCGTGCAGCGGCCCGTCTCCTCGCTGCGCTCGGGCGGTCCCGGTTCACTGGTGCCCTGGGACAGCCTGGGCCGCCAGGGCCGGACCTTCACCGGCAGCGGCCCCTCGGCCCAGGACATCGGGGCGTTCACCCACCGCCCGGCGCTGGAACCCGTACGGGCGTACGCGGGGCTCGCCACCTCCGACGACGCCGAGGCCCGGGCGGACCGGGCCGTCGCGGACCTCGAACGCGCCGGCGGCTTCGAGCGCGCGAACCTGCTCGTGATGACCACCACCGGCAGCGGCTGGGTCAACGCCGCCGCCGTCGACTCCTTCGAGTACCTCGGCGAAGGCGACGCGGCCACCGTGGCGATGCAGTACTCCTACCTGCCGTCCTGGCTGTCCTACCTCGTCGACCAGTCCAAGGCGCGCGAGGCGGGCCGCGAGCTCTTCGACGCGGTCTACGACGTCTGGTCCAAACTGCCCCAGGACGAGCGTCCGCGGCTCTTCGTCGCGGGCGAGAGCCTCGGCTCCTTCGGCGGGGAGACCGCGTTCAGCGGCGAGTACGACCTCCGCAACCGCACGGCCGGAGCCGTCTTCGCCGGGCCGCCCAACTTCAACACCCTCTTCCGCGAGTTCAGCGACCACAGGGACGCGGGGAGCCCCGAGATCGAGCCCGTCTACAAGGAGGGGCGCACGGTCCGGTTCACCGACGACCCGACCACCGGCATCACGCCTCCCGGCCGGCCGTGGGACGACACACGGGTGCTCTACCTGATGCACCCCTCCGACCCGATCGTCTGGTGGAGTCCGCAGCTCGCGCTCTCCGAGCCCGACTGGATCGGCGAGGCTCCCGGCGGCGACGTGCTGGAGGAGATGGTCTGGATCCCGTTCGTGACCTTCTGGCAGGTCACCGCCGACCTGCCGTTCTCCACCGGTGTGCCGGACGGCCACGGGCACACCTACAAGGCCGCCTACGTCGACGCCTGGAACGCCGTCATGCGGCCGGCGGACTTCACCCCGCAGGACCTCGAACGCCTCCGCGAGGTCATCCAGCCGCCGGAGGACTGAGCCGCCGCACGCCCCGGCCGGGCGTTCAGCTCAGGACGAAGCCGACGACGTACCCGAGGGCGTTCAGCGCCCAGTGGAGTCCCATGGGAGCCAGCAGGCTGCCGCTGCGCCGCCGCAGTTCGCAGAGGACGACACCGCCCGCGGCGGTGAAGAGCACGGCGGCCGCGACGGCGAGGACCGCGCCGGGCCCGGAGTCCCCGAAGACGCTCGTCAGCGCCGGTTTCGCGGCGGAGAGGTGGAGCGACGGGAGGACGTGCCACAGGCCGAACAGCAGGCTCGACACCGCGGTCGCCCACACCGTCCCCCGGGCCCGCCGCACAAGCCCGTAGAGCACTCCGCGGAAGGCCACCTCCTCGACCAGGACCGTGCCGAGCGGCACCGTCACGAGGACCCGCACCGCCAGCTCGGACCCGGTCATCCCCGCGTACCGCTGGTCCTCGAAGAGGGAGCGGGTGGCCGGCACCAGCACGCCGACCACATAGACGGCCGCCACCAGCCCCATCAGGACCGACGCCCACCTGGCTCCGCGTGCCAAGGTGCCCGGAGCCAGACCGGCGTCCGCGAGGGTGCCGCCCGCCCAGCGCAGGATCGCCAGGAGCAGGGCGGTGACCGCGAGGGCCGCCAGCAGCCGCAGGGGCCCCGTCCAGTGGTTCAGGAGGACGTTGGCCGCGACGAGCACGGCGACGGCGAGGCCCACGGCCCACCGGAGGGGGACGGGCCCGCGCCACCGGCCCCGTGGCGGGGTGCGCGCGGAGCCGGGGTCGTGGTCCGGGCGCGGCTCGGCATCGCCCGGTTCGCGGGAGGACACAGGGCCGCTCCGTCCTGCGGCAGCGCCGGCGGGTCGTCTCGCCCCTCCCTCCCCACCACGCTACCCGGCACCCCCCGGCCACGCCCGGCAGCGTCCCCGGTGGCCGGCAGCGCCCCCGGTGGCCGGTACCGGCCACCGGGGGGGGCGCCCGTCCGGCAGAGCCGTCCGGTCGGGCCGATCCTGCCGGGCGGGTGTCAGGAGACGAGCCGGGTCTCCACCTCCCGCAGCTTCACCGTGCAGAGGCCCCCGCGTTCGGCCTTCACGTCGGTGACCTCCAGCTGGGTGCCGGGGGCGAGGATGTACTCCTCCTCTCCGGTGAAGGCGGAGAAGCTGCGGATGCCCACCGCCCGGGCCGGCGTCACCTCGAACAGGGTCCGCTTCCCGCGGCTGCCGAGGAAGGAGCGGGCCACGCCCAGCTCGGAGGTGCAGGAGGAGACGCCCCACCAGGTCACCGTCTCGCCCAGGGGGTACTGGCCGCGCAGGTCGAGGGCGACGCCGCGCCACAGCGGCTCGGTGCGGGCGGGGAGCGAGTCCACCGCCGCGAAGAGCAGCCGCAGGTAGGGCAGGTAGGGGACGACGCGGGCGCGGTCCGGGGAGCGGAGGACGGCGTTGATGTTCCGGTAGAAGCCCGACTCGCAGGTGTAGAGGAAGAGCGCGGCGATGGCGTCGGCGGAGAGTCCGCCGCCGGCCTGTTCGTCGGCGCGCCGCTTGCCGAACTCGCGGGAGCGGTCGATGTGCCCGCCGAGGCCGCGCAGCACCTCGGTGACCGGGGCGACGGCGTCTTCGAAGGACATCAGCGGCGTGTCGAGCACACCCGTGAGCGGGGGCAGGACGTGGCCCTCGTCGCGGACGCTGGTGAGCCGCTCCAGGTACAGCTGGTGGAGCTCCATGGTCGACGCGATGAAGGCCCCCATCCGGGCGGCGACGTCGCCGCTCTGGCCCCCGGCGCCGTCCCCGGCGGCGGAGCCCGTACCGGCACCGGCCGAGGGCTGGTTCCAGCCCTTGCTCGGCAGCCAGTCGATGGCGTCGGCACCGAGGGACATCAGGGCGTCGTTGACGGTGGCGAGGTGGTCGCCGTCGCAGAACAGGTCGCCCTGGGCCGCCGGGTTGGCGTGGTCGAGGTGGCGGACCTCGACGCCCGGGTACTTCTTCTCCAGCCGCTGCACCGTCCGCTTCAGGCTGCGGGCGTGGGCGCCCCACCAGGCGAAGACGACGCCCCGGTCCTCCGGGTCCTCGGCGTCCTGCTTGGCGCGGAGGATCTCCTCGACGATCCGCTCGGCGACGGGCTTCCAGAACCCGGTGTGCAGGTCGGTGCCCATGGCGCCGTCCGCGCTGGCGGTCAGCGAGGCGTTGAGGAGGAGGACGCCCTGGGTGAGCATGGCCTGGAACCACTCGGGCGGCTGGACCGTGTCCCGCTCCTTCAGGAGGGCCCGGACCTCGGCGATGGGCGTCTTCTTGACGATGCCGTACTTCCACATCGCCGCCGCCTTGATGAGGCAGCGGATGCTGACGACCCGTCCGAACTGGCTGTCCTTCCAGTCGTTGAAGGTGTTGTCGAACATCGCGATGCCGGTGGCGCTCTCCGGCCGCGGGTAGGGGTTCTGGCCGAAGACGACGACCTTCCACTGGTGCGGCGCGTGGGGCTTCAGCGCCTGGAAGGTCAGCTCGCGCACCGGGACGACCTGCGGGCTGCGACCCGGTCCGATGAACCGGTCCGCGTCCGGCCGGGCCTCGATGACGGGCTTCAGCACCGGCAGCCAGGCCTCTCCGCCGCCGGTGAAGAGCTCGGTGAGCGCCAGGGGGTCGTTCGGGTCGGGCTGGGGGGCGGCGGGCGTGGTCGCTTCGCTCATGGCGGGGGAACTCCCGGTGGTCGTCGATGGCGGGTCGGACGTGCCGGCGGCCGTGGCCCCGGCCCCTGTGCTGCCGGCGGCCGTGGCCCCGGCCTGTGCGGTGCCTACGGCCGGGTCCCCGGCCCCCGTGGCACCCGCGACCGGTCCGGCCTGCTCAGGCGCAGTGGGAACACCCTTTGGCAGCGGCTCCTTTGGCGAACCCTCCACCGGCAGCGGCTCCTTTGGCTGCTGCTCCTTTGGCAGACCCTCCTTTGGCAGCAGCCCCTTCGGGCGGCGTGATCCGCACCCGCGTCGTGTGCGGCCGCTGCTCGATGCCCGCGAGCTGGGCGGTGATGGTGGCGCGCAGCTCGTCGTCGTCCTCGAACCAGTGGTCGTGGAACAGGGTGTAGCCGGTCCACATCAGGTTGGCGCAGACCCGGGCCGGTACGCGGCCGGTGCGGGCGCCCATCCCCACGAGCGCCACCGACCGGATGCTGCCCGGCGCCTTCCGGTTCTGCCGGTGCACCGCCTGGAAGGCCGCCGCGCAAGCCATGGCGACGTTCAGCGTCTCGCTCACGTTCTGCGAGGAGGCGACCATCGTCGGGGTCGAGATGACGAAGCGCGGCACGGTCGCCCCCGAGGGGACGCACACGGCGCTGCCGACCGGCATGGTCCCGGCGAACCGGTCACGGATCGCCTGCTTCACGCGGAGCTGGATCCCGGCCCCCAGGTGGCGCTTGATCGCCGCGTCGACGCCGCCGTCCATCCGCCCCGCGGAGTTGGTCGGCGTGACCCAGGCGTCCACGTCCTCGTCGAGGATCGAACCCCGCCGGATCTCGATGCCGGGCACGTCGGCGAAGGCCGCCCGCCACGCCTCCACCACCCCCGCGCTGACATCCGTCAGTACCACCCGCAGCGCGGTGCCCACATGGCCGTGTGTCATCGAATCCCCCTGTCGGAACGATCTCCTGCAACACCTCCGAACCTAGTGGGCACCACTGACAACGGCCCTGTTCACAAGCTCGCCTCAGGCTCGGTCGGGCTTCCTGGCCATGACGACCACGCCCGGCCCCGTCGACTCGTCCGGCGGCAGCCGCAGTTCGGCCACGGGGCGCAGCCCGGCCTGCTCGACCAGCTCCACCAGTTCCTCCGGCCGCCAGCGGTGCGTCGTCCAGCGCACCCGCACGCCCCCGTACGCCTCGGTGCGGATCAGGTCGCCGTCCCCGACGTGGGTGGCGGTGATGAAGTGTCCGCCGGGCTTCAGCGCCCGCGTGAAGGAGGCGAGGACCTGCGGAAGCACGTCCCGGGGGAGGTTGAAGAGCGACCACCAGCCGAGCACACCGCCGAGGGACTCCTCGCCGAGGGCGAGTTCGGTGGCGGACGCGACCTCGAAGCGGCACTCCGGGTACAGCCGGCGCGCGTTCTCGATCATCCGGGGCGAGAGGTCCACCCCGGACACGTCGAGGCCGCGCTCGGCGAGGTAGCCGGTGACGGTGCCCGGCCCGCAGCCGACGTCGAGGACGGGGCCGAGGGCGCCGACGCTGTCGGCGAAGGCGTCGATCGACGCCTTGAGCCAGGGGTGGACGCGGATGTCGCCCATGCCGTCCGTCTGCATCATCCGGGCGTAGTTGTCGGCCACCCGGTCGTAGGACTCGCGTACCTCGTCGAGGTCGGCCGGGCGGTCGATGGGGTGTGCGTTCATCGGCACACGATAGGACAGTGGCCGGATGTCATGTGCCAGGGACATCTCTTCCGGCGAAAGCACCCCGCTCCCCGCACACTTGGTGTCTAGTGGAGGACGTCCGTGATCAACGACCAAGGGAGCAGTACGGATGGCGAGTGTGGAGACGTCTCTCAAGGAGGCCATGACCTCGATCGAGGGCAGTGTGGGGGCCGCGCTGGTCGACTACACGAGCGGCATGGCGCTGGGCACGCTGGGCGGGGGCAAGGACCTCGACCTGACCGTCGCGGCGGCCGGCAACACCGACGTGGTCCGGGCCAAGCTGCGGACCATGGACATGCTGGGCATCGACGACGGCATCGAGGACATGCTGATCACCCTCGGCAGCCAGTACCACCTCATCCGGCTGCTCAAGAGCCGGGGTGCCAACGGCCTGTTCCTCTACATAGTCCTGGACAAGGGCAGGGCCAACCTCGCGATGGCCAGGCACCAGCTCAAGCGCATCGAGGCGGAGCTGGAGCTGTAACCTCGTCCCGATTCCCGGCTCCGCGCGCCTACTACTTGAAGAAATCTTCAAGTCGGCACATCTGAAAGTGATCAGTCGAGGGCGCGCGGGAGCCGGGACGCGGGAGAATGGCCGCCGTCCGTCGATCGAGGATGATCAAGGATTGGGCAGGTCGGGCCGATATTGTCCGGGCAGGTCGATCCGGGGGGAGTTGTCGTCGCATGCAGGTGCCGCTGTACCAGGCCAAGGCGGAGTTCTTCCGCATGCTCGGGCACCCCGTCCGGATCCGGGTGCTCGAACTGCTCCAGAACGGCCCCCTTCCCGTACGCGAGCTCCTGAAGGACATCGAGGTGGAACCGTCCAACCTCTCGCAGCAGCTCGCGGTGCTGCGCAGGTCGGGCATCGTCATCTCCATCCGCGACGGCGCGACCGTCAGCTACGCCCTGGCCGGCGGTGACGTGGCGGACCTCCTGAAGGCCGCCCGGCGCATCCTCACCGAGCTGCTCGTCGGCCAGCGCGAGCTCCTGGAGGAGCTCCGTCACGCCGACGGCGCGGCCGTCCCGCACCCGGTGGGAGATGATGGGGTCGCAACGACGGACGACGAGGTCAGGAGCGTGCATGGCACTGCGGGTGCACCAGCCCCGTGAGGACGCGGAATTCGATTTCATCCTCCGGATGAGCGGAGTCCCCGTCCTCGCGTACTTCATCGGCACGTGGCCCAAGGCGATCGAGCCCTGCCGGGCGATGGATGTCGTCGTGGGCGAGCTCGCCGACGCGTACGCGGGCGGCCTGACGGTCGTCCGCACCGACATCACGCGCTGCCCGGACGCCACCAAGCGGCACGAGGTCGCCGGCGCCCCGTCGTACGTCCTCCTGAAGGACGGGACGGCCGTCGCCCGCGGCACGGGACCGATGTCCCTCGGCGCACTGCGGGAGCTCGTCGACCCCCACCTGTGAGCGGGCCGCGGGACCCGGTCAGCTCGCCGGCGCGGCGGCACCCGACAGACGGGTGAAGGCGGCGGCCACGTCGGCGGTGCGGGCGAGGTCCATCAGGGCACGGGCCATGACCGGGCCCGGGTCGCGCGCGAGGGTCACCAGGCCGACGGGGACGGACCGGGAGGGGCCGGCCATCGGCACCGCCCGCATGCCGCTCGGCACGCCGAAGACGTTCAGCCAGGCGGAGGGCACGATGGTGGCCCAGCGGCCCGTGCGGACGTGGGCGAAGAGCGCGGCCACCGAGTCGGTCTCGACCCGGGGCGACGGGCGCAGCCCTTCCTCGGCGAACACCTCCTGGAGCACCTGCCGCCCCTGCATGGCCTCGTTCAGGAGGCAGAGCGGCAGCCGGGACGCCTCCGCCCAGGTGGCCTCGGAGCGCCGGCCGAGGCCGTCGGCGTAGGAGTCGTCGGTGAGGAGCACGTACCGCTCCTCGTACAGGGGGACCGTCCGGAAGCCCTCCCGGAAGCGGCGCAGATACGTCACTCCGGCGTCGATCTCGAAGTTCTGGAGCTGCCGCAGGATGTCCTCGGACCGCAGATCCGCTCTCACCTCGACGGTGACGAGCGGGTGCAGGGCGCAGAAGGGGCCGGTCAGCTGGGCGACCGCGCCCGAGGCGGTCGGGATCGCGCCGATCCGGAGCCGGCCGCTGAGCCCGGTGCGCAGGGCGTCCACCTCGCTCTTCAGCGAGTCGCGGTCGGCCAGGATGCGCTGCGCCCAGACGACGATCCGCTCGCCCTCCGGGGTCAGGCCCTCGTAGGTGCGGCCGCGCCGCACCAGCGATACGTCGAGCTCGTCCTCCAGTTTCCGGATCGCTTCGGACAGGGCGGGCTGGGAGACGTAGCAGGCCTGCGCGGCGCGGGCGAAGTGGCGCTCACGGGCGAGGGCGACCAGGTACTCGAGTTGGCGGAACAGCACTCCTCGGGTTTATCCGAACGCCGGTCGGAACGCCAACACTGCCGTCGTGTCGGTCCGCGCACCTCCTCACGGCTCGGGGGTGATCCGATCTTCGCCCGTGTAGACGTTCATCGAGGCGCCCCGCAGGAAGCCGACCAGGGTCAGTCCGCTCTCCGCGGCGAGGTCCACGGCGAGCGAGGACGGTGCGGAGACGGCGGCCAGCATCGGGATGCCGGCCATGACCGCCTTCTGTACGAGTTCGAAGGAGGCGCGGCCGCTCACCATCAGCACGGTGCCGCGCAGGGGGAGCATGCCGGAGCGCAGGGCGTGGCCGACGACCTTGTCGACGGCGTTGTGCCGGCCGACGTCCTCGCGCAGGCACAGCAGTTCTCCGCCGGGGCCGAAGAGGCCGGCCGCGTGCAGCCCTCCGGTGGCGTCGAAGACCCGCTGGGCCGCCCGCAGCTTGTCCGGCAGCCCGGTGAGGAGCGCGGTGCCGACACGGAGGGGGTCCTCCGCCACGGACCACCGGGCGGTCGTGCGGACGGCGTCGAGGCCGGCCTTGCCGCACAGGCCGCAGGAGGAGGTGATGGAGAAGTTCCGCTCCAGCGTGGCGTCGGGGGCGGGCACGCCCGGGGCGAGTCCGACGTCCACCACGTTGTAGGTGTTCCCCCCGTCCGAGGTGGCCCCGGCGCAGTAGCGGATTCCGGTCACGTCGGCGGCGGTGTGCACCACCCCCTCGCCGGCGAGGAATCCGGCCGCGAGGTCGAAGTCGTCGCCGGGCGTCCGCATCGTCACGCTGAGCGGGCGTCCGCCGACCCGGATCTCCATCGGTTCCTCGACGGCGAGGGTGTCGGCGCGGTGCGAGGGGCCTCCGTCCCGGACCCGCAGGACCCGCCGCCTGGTGGTCACGCGTCCCACGGCGTCCCTCCCCGCGGTCCGGCGGCCGTCGCTCCGGCGCGCTCGGGGGCCGGTTCCAGGCGGATGAGGACGCCCTTGGAGGTGGGGCAGTTGCTGATGTCGGCGACGCTGTCCAGCGGGACGAGGACGTTCGTCTCGGGGTAGTACGCCGCCGCGGAGCCCCGGCTGGCCGGGTAGGCGACGATCCGGAAGCCCTCCGCGCGGCGCTCCCTGCCGTCGTGCCAGACGCTCACAAGATCGACGAGGTCGCGGTCGGCGAGGCCCAGCTCGGTGAGGTCGTCGGGGTTGACCATGACGACCCGGCGGGCGTCGTGGATGCCGCGGTAGCGGTCGTTCGGCGCGTACCAGACGGTGTTCCACTGATCGTGCGAGCGGAGGGTCTGGAGGAGCAGGTGCCCCGGGGGGATGTCGGGCATGGTGAAGTCGTTGCGGGTGAAGACGGCCTTGCCGCTCGGGGTGGGGAAGACCCCTTCGTTGACCGGGTTGGGCAGGTGGAAGCCGCCGGGCACGGCGACCCGGGCGTTGAAGTCCTCGAAGCCGGGGACGACGCGGGCTATCCGGTCGCGGACGGTTCCGTAGTCGGCCTCGAACTCCTCCCAGGGGATGTCCGGGGTGGTGCCGAGGGTGCGGCGGGCGAGCCGGCTGACGATCGCGACCTCGCTGAGGAGGTGCGGGGAGGCGGGCGGCAGCTTGCCCCGGGAGGCGTGGACGTCGCTCATCGAGTCCTCGACGGTGACGAACTGCTCGCCGCCGGCCTGGATGTCACGGTCGCTGCGCCCGAGGGTGGGCAGGATGAGGGCGGTGTCGCCGCAGACCGTGTGGGAGCGGTTGAGCTTGGTGGAGACGTGGGCGGTGAGCCGGCAGCGGCGCATCGCCTCCTCCGTGACGGCGCTGTCGGGTGTGGCCCGTACGAAGTTCCCTGCGACGCCGAGGAAGACCTTGGCCCGGCCCTCGTGCATGGCGCGGATGCCGTGCACGGCGTCCAGGCCGTGGTGGGCGGGCGGGGTGAAGCCGAACTCGCGGCCGAGGGCGTCGAGGAAGGACGGGGGCATCCGCTCCCAGACGCCCATGGTGCGGTCGCCCTGGACGTTGCTGTGGCCGCGCACCGGGCAGACGCCGGCGCCGGGGCGGCCGATGTTGCCGCGGGCCATGAGGAAGTTGACGATCTCGCGGATGGTGGGCACGCCGTGCTTGTGCTGGGTGACGCCCATCGCCCAGCAGACGATGACGCTGCGGGCCTTCAGGACCCGGGCGAACAGCTCGTCGATCGCGTCGCGGGAGAGGCCGGTCGCGGCGAGGACGTCGTCCCAGGAGACCTTGCGGGCGTGTTCGGCGAACTCCTCGAAGCCGATGCTGTGGGTACGGATGAAGTCGTGGTCGAGTACGGTGCCGGGCGCGGCGTCCTCGGCCTCCAGGAGCAGCCGGTTGAGCGCCTGGAAGAGGGCGAGGTCGCCGCCGGCGCGGATGTGCAGGAACTGGTCGGCGAGGGGGGTGCCGCGGCCGAGGATGCCGCGCGCCTTCTGCGGGTGCTTGAAGCGCATGAGGCCGGCCTCGGGGAGCGTGTTGACGGCGACGACCTGTCCGCCGTTGCGTTTGGTCTCCTCCAGGGCCGACAGCATCCGGGGGTGGTTCGTGCCCGGGTTCTGTCCGACGACGAGGATCAGGTCGGAGCCGTGGATGTCGTCCAGGGAGACGCTGCCCTTGCCGATGCCGAGCGTCTCGCCGAGGCCGTAGCCGCTGGACTCGTGGCACATGTTGGAGCAGTCCGGGAGGTTGTTGGTGCCGTAGGCACGGGCGAGGAGCTGGAGAAGGAAGGCGGCCTCGTTGCCCAGGCGCCCCGAGACGTAGAAGAGGGCCTCGTCGGGCGAGTCCAGTGCCGTGAGCTCGTCGGCGAGCAGACCGAGTGCCTCGTCCCAGCCGATCTGCTCGTAGTGGGTGGCGCCCGGCCTCTTGACCATCGGCTCGGTGAGCCGGCCCTGCTGGTTGAGCCAGTAGTCGGACATGCCGTCGAGCTCGGCTATCGAGTGCGCGCGGAAGAAGTCGCGGGTGACGCGGCGCGAGGTGGCCTCGTCGTTGATGTGCTTGGCGCCGTTCTCGCAGTACTCGTTCCGGTGCCGCTTGCCCGGCGCGGGCTCCGGCCAGGCGCAGCCCGGGCAGTCGATGCCCTCGGCCTGGTTGATGTTGAGCAGGGTCAGCGCGGTGCGACGCGGCGAGGTCTGCCCCAGGGAGTACTCCAGCGCGTGCGCCACCGCGGGCAGCCCGGTCGCCCACGTCTTGGGCGGCGTGACCTTGAGGTCGTCGACCGGGTCCTCGATACTGCGGCTCATCTCGCGTACGCCTCATTTCGGGATAGGTGCGCGGACACGCGCGGAATTCAGCTTCGCGACGATCCGGAGGCGGCGTCAAAGAGGGGCCTCCGATGACCTGAGAGGTGCGGCCGATCATCCGCCTCGGGACCGCTCTGACCTGCGAGGACGAGCGCGATCGACCGATCCGATCAGCCCGTCGGATTCCCGCTCGGCGAAGGTCCGCTCGTCGAATTCCCGGACGGCGTTCCCTCAAGGCGCTCGTCAGCCCGGGGACGGCTCCTCACCGCGCGAGAACTGATCGTGAGCGGGGGATTTTTCCGGGTGTACAGCGGGAAGTCACGGGACGGTCGTGGAGCGGTGGCTCTCGGGCGCTCTTCTTGGGGCGCTCGGCGCCGGGCCTCGGCCGGTGTTCCGCCCGCCGGTCCGCTCGGCGCCCTGTCCTGTCAGCCCGTCGCATCCGCTCCAGTCCAGGAGGACCACTCCCCCATGGCCGACCTCGATCGCCGCAGGTTCCTTCAGCTCGCCGGTGGTGCCGTCGCGTTCAGCGCACTGTCCGAGTCCATCGCCCGAGCCGCCGCCATCCCCGCGCAGGGGGCCACCGGCACGCTCCAGGACGTCGAGCACATCGTCGTCCTGATGCAGGAGAACCGTTCCTTCGACCACTACTTCGGGGCGATGAAGGGCGTCCGCGGATTCGGCGACCCCCGGCCGGTCACGCTGCCCAGCGGGAAGTCCGTGTGGAACCAGTCCGACGGCTCGAAGGTGACGCTGCCCTTCCGGCCGGAGAGCGCCAAGCTCGGGATGGAGTTCCTCCAGGGGCTCAACCACGACTGGGCCGGCGGCCAGAAGGCGTTCAACAAGGGCAGGTACGACAACTGGATACCCGCCAAGACCAAGGCGACGATGGCGTACCTGACCCGGGACGACATCCCCTTCCACTACGCCCTGGCCGACGCGTTCACGATCTGCGACGCCTACCACTGTTCGTTCATCGGCTCCACCGACCCGAACCGCTACTACCTGTGGTCGGGCCACACCGGCAACGACGGCACGGGCGGCGGCCCGGTCCTCAACAACGCCGAGGCCGGCTACGGCTGGAAGACGTACCCCGAGCGCCTGGAGGCGGCCGGGGTCTCCTGGCGGGTCTACCAGGACATCGGCGACGGCCTGGACGCCGCCGGCCACTGGGGCTGGATCAACGACGCGTACCGCGGCAACTACGGCGACAACTCGCTGCTCTACTTCAACACCTACCGCAACGCCCAGCCCGGCAACCCCCTCTACGACAAGGCCCGCACGGGCACGAACGCCAAGGCGGGCGAGGGCTACTTCGACCGGCTGCGCGCCGACGTGCAGGCGGGGCGGCTGCCGCAGGTCTCCTGGATCGCGGCGCCCGAGGCGTTCTCCGAGCACTCCAACTGGCCGTCCAACTACGGCGCCTGGTACATCGCGCAGGTCCTCGACGCGCTGACGTCCAACCCCGACGTGTGGGCGCGCACGGCGCTCTTCATCACGTACGACGAGAACGACGGTTTCTTCGACCACGTCGTCCCGCCGTACGTCCCCGCCTCGGCGGCGCAGGGCCTGTCGACGACCCCCACCGCGCTGGACCACTTCCCCGGGAAGACCGGGTACGTCGCCGGGCCCTACGGCCTCGGGCCGCGCGTCCCGATGCTCGTCGTCTCGCCCTGGTCCACCGGCGGCTACACCTGTTCCGAGACCTTCGACCACACCTCGGTGATCCGCTTCATCGAGCGCCGCTTCGGCGTCCAGGAGCCGCAGATCTCGCCCTGGCGGCGGGCCGTCTGCGGCGATCTGACCTCGGCCTTCGACTTCACCCGCGCGCAGACCCGGCCGGTCGCGCTGCCGCCCACCAGCGGCTACTACCCGCCGGACCGCGACCGGCACCCCGACTTCCCGGCCACCGCCCCCGCCGTCGGGACGATGCCCCGCCAGGAGCGCGGCTCCAAGCCCACCCGCCCGCTGAAGTACGCCCCGTACGTGGACGGCTCCGCCGACACCGCGGCCGGCACCTTCCGCCTCGCGTTCAGCGGCGGGCCGTCCGCGGGCGCCCAGTTCCACGTGACCTCGGCGAACCGCACGGACGCCCCCTGGACGTACACGGCGGAGGCGGGCAAGTCGATCGCGGACACCTGGAACACGAGGTACTCCGGCGGCACCACCGACCTCACCGTGCACGGCCCGAACGGCTTCCTGCGCCGCTTCCGCTCCCCCGGCAAGACGGCCGTCCCCGAGGTCACGGCCCGCCACAACGCCGCCACCGGCGCCCTCGACCTCACCTTCACCAACGCCGGACCGACGACGACGGTGACCCTCACCCACGTCTACGCGGGCGGGCCTCGGACGCTGACGGTGGCCCGGGGGGCGACGGTCACGCACACGGTGCCCCTCACGGCCTCCGGCCGGTGGTACGACCTCACCGTCACCTCGGCCGCGCACGCCGACTACGTCCGCCGCCTGGCCGGACACGTGGAGACGGGCGCGGAGGGAGTGACGGACCCGGGGATCCTCACCTACTGACGCCGGGTCCACGGGCGCCGTGGCCGGGTCGCTCACGCGTCACGGCGCCCGGAGTCGCCCCGGCGTCATGGCGCCCGAGGTCACTCCCGCGCCCCGGCGCCCGAGGTCACTCCGGCGCGACGGCGCCCGGCCGGGTGCGGAAGGTGCGGCGGTAGCTGTCCGGCGGCACCCCCAGCGTCCGGTTGAAGTGCCGGCGCAGGGTGGTGGCGGTGCCCATGCCGGTGGCCGTGGCGATGGCGTCGACGCCGTCGTCGGTTCGCTCCAGGAGTTCCTGGGCGCGGCGGATCCGCTGGGCCAGCAGCCACTGCAACGGGGTTGTGCCGGTCGCCGCCCGGAACTGGCGGGTCAGCTGGCGCGAGCTCATGCCGGCCCGGCGGGCGAGGTCCTCCACGGTCAGCGGACGGTCGAGGCGTTCGACGATCCAGGGGAACAGGGCGGTCAGCGGACGGTCGTCCTGGTCCGGCACCGGCGCGGTGACGAACTGCGCCTGGCCGCCCGAGCGGTGCGGCGGCACGACGAGCCTGCGGGCGACAGTGTTGGCGACCGCGGAGCCGTGGTCGAGACGGACCACGTGCAGGCACAGGTCGAGCGCGGCGGCCTTGCCCGCGGAGGTGAGGACGCTGCCCTCGTCCACGTAGAGGACGTCCGGGTCCACCTCCACCGCGGGGTGGCGGGCGGCCAGTACGTCGGTGTGGGCCCAGTGGGTGGTGGCCCGCCGGCCGTCCAGCAGCCCGGCCGAGGCGAGCACGAAGGCGCCCGTGCAGAGGGAGACGATCCGGGCGCCCGCCGCGTGGGCCGCGCGCACCGCGTCGACCAGTTCGGCGGGCGGATCGGCGTCGACGTCGGCCCAGCCGGGGACGATCACGGTGTCGGCGTCCCGGAGCCGGTCGAGTCCGTGGTCCGGTGCGAGGAGGAACGGCCCGAGGGGGACGGGGCCGGGTCCGCAGACCGTCAGGTCGTACCAGGGGACAGTCACCGCGTCGGGGGCGGAGCCGAACACCTCGTGGGCGACCCCCAGTTCGAAGTGCAGCATGCCGTCGGTGACGGCCAGGGCGACGGAGGTCATGTCCGAAAGTGTACGGGGCCCGTCGTTTCCGACACTCACGGTTGCGCGTTCAACCATTCCAGGATGGTCGCAGCCGATACGGACAAGGGCACAGCACGACGAAGCCCAGGAAACGGAGAGACCTCATGGCAGCGGGACAGACGGTGACGGTGTACGGCGCCTACGGCCACACGGGCCGGTTCGTGGTGGCGCATCTGCGGGAGCGCGGGTTCGTCCCGGTCCTGGCCGGGCGCGACCAGAAGAAGTTGGAGGCACTGGCGGAGGAGTACCCCGGCCTCGCCGTGCGACCGGCGGCGGTCGACGATCCGGCGGCGCTCGACCGGGCGCTGGCCGGTGCCGGCGCGGTCGTCAACGCCGCGGGGCCGTTCGCGACGACCGCCGCACCGGTGATCGAGGCGGCGCTGCGGGCCGGGATCCCGTACGTCGACGTGGCGGCCGAGATCGAGGCCAACGCCGACACGTTCACGCGGTTCGCGGACCGGGCGAGGGCGGCGGGCGCGGTGGTCCTGCCCGCGATGGCCTTCTACGGCGGCCTCGGCGACCTGCTGGCCACGGCCGCGCTGGACGGCCGCTCGACCGCGGACGAGGCGCACATCGCGTACGGGCTCAGCGGCTGGCAGCCCACGGAGGGGACGCGGCTGGCCGGGAAGGTGTCGGCGGAGCGGCGCGGCGGTCGCAGGGTCCGCTACGCGGACGGACGGCTGGAGTACCACTCCGACGCGCTGCCGACCCTGACGTGGCCGTTCCCCGAGCCGATGGGACCGCGGTCCGTCGTCGGCGAGTTCACGATGGCCGACGTCGTGACCATCCCGAGCCACCTCTCCGTCCCGACCGTGCGCACCTACATGTCCACGGAGGCGGCGGGCGGGGTCACGGGCGCGGACACCCCGGCCCCGACGGCGGTCGACGAGAGCGGCCGGTCCGCGCAGACCTTCCTGGTGGACGTCGTGGTGCGCTCCGGCGGTACGGAACGGCGTGCCGTCGCCACCGGCCGGGACATCTACGCCGTGACGGCGCCCCTCGCGGTCGAGGCGGTGCACCGTATCCTCACCGGCCGCACCCGCACGACGGGTGTCGCCTCCGCGGGCGAGCTCTTCGACGCGGCGGACTTCCTGGACTCCCTCGCCGCGGCCGGCCACGTCACCTGGGAGAAGGGGGAGGAGAGCGCCGCGGCGACCGCGCCGGCGGGGGTGTGACGCACCCCCCGCGCGCGGCGGACCGGACCGGGTCAGCGGGTGTCCCTGAGGTGGCGCAGGTAGGTGGCGGTCAGGGAGACGGCACGATCGTCGTCCTCGGCCAGGTCGGCCAGGGCTCGGGAGGCGACGGGACCGGGGATGTCGGCGAGGGCCTGGGTGAGGCGGCCCCGGGACGCGGGCGTGGTCGCGGGATCGGCGAGACGGGCGACGAGCCGGGCCGCGAGGGCGTCCGCCGTTTCCGTGGCGGTGCCGCCGACCGTACGGGAGCGGTCGGTGGGTTCGTCGGAGGCACCGGGGTCGCCGGTGGCGTCGCCGGCGGCACCGGAGTCTCCGGTGGCATCGTCGACGGCGCCGGAGTGGCCGGTGGCCAGGGTGGCGAGTGCGTCGGCCGCGTCGGTGTCGTTCCTGCCGTCCACGACCATCGCGACGAGCTCCGGGATCGCCTCGGCCGCGCCGCGGGTGCCGAGGGCCAGGGCCGCCCGGCCGCGTACCACCGGGTCGGAGTGGTCGAGGGCGTCTCGGAGCCGGTCGGTGGCCTCATCGCCGGGGAGCACGGCGAGGGTACGGACGGCCCGCTCGCGCACCTCCGGCGACGGCGAGGCGAGGGCGCGGGCCAGGAGCGCCGGGCCGCCTTCTCCGGAGCGGACCAGCGCCCAGCGGAGGGCGCCGGCGACGTTGGTCTCCTTCTCGCCGAGCGCGGCCTCGACCAGCGCCTCCACCGGTACGGGGACCTCGTCGGCCGACGACAGGGCGGCCCGCTGCCGGATGTCCTTGCTGGCCGAACCGAGCGCCTGGAGGAGCGCGACGACCTGGAGGGCGTCGTCCCAGCTGGCGGGCTCGGCGGCGTCGATCCGGCGGAGGCGGGTGAGCAGTTCGGTCTCGGCCGCGATACGGGCGCGGGTCTGGTCCATGAGGTCGCCGACCAGCTGCGCGGGGGTGAAGCCGGGGTCGTCGAGCGCGCGGCCGATCTCCCGCAGCGAGAGCCCCAGCGAGCGGAGGCTCTCGATGTGGAAGATCCGCCGGATGTCCTCGTCCCGGTACTCCCGGTAGCCGGAGCCGGTGCGGCCCGAGGGCCGCACCAGACCCAGCGACTCGTAGTGCCGGAGCATGCGGGCGCTGACGCCGGAGCGCCGCGCCACCTCACCGATCAGCACACCCAGGTCCTCCCGCTTTTCTCAGCACACCCGGGTCCTCTCGCTCTTCCGGTGCCCACGGTTCCGTCCGGGCCGGAGGACCTGAGGGTGTCGTGTCGACCGGGCCGGGCTCGCCACGCCGCCCTCTCGGCACGACACGACACGACACCGTCTAGTCTCCCGCCTGCCCGGACCCGCCCAGCGCCACGACGCGCTTCGCCTCCTCGATCGCGTGCGCGAAGCCGGTGTCGGGGTCTTCGAGGATCCGCTCGGTGGCGAGCGCGTGCGCGCGGACGCCCGGGTCCGGGTCCTTCGCGGCCGCGCTCAGGACCGGCAGGATCGCGTCGCCCAGCTCGATCAGCGCGCGGCTGAGGCTGAGCTGCGTGTCCTGCCCGCCGCGGCCCAGCTGCGTGGCCAGCACCTCGGCGAGGGCGGCCTCCTCCCCGTCCGGGACGAGCAGCGCCGACGTCCGCCACGCGGCCCGCGCCACCTCGTCGTCCGCGTCGGTCAGGTGCCCGCGCGTGATCGCGGGCCATGCCTGCCGGTCCCCGATCTTCGAGAGCGTGTGCAGGGCCTGGCTCCGTGCCTGTGCCCGCTCCGAGCGGAGCTCCTGGAGCATCCTGGGGAGCGTCAGGTCGACGGGCAGCCGGATCAGGGCCCAGGTCAGCATGTCGCGGACGAAGAACTCGGGCTCGACCGCGCACCGCTCGACCAGGGTGTCCACGAGCCGGGCGTCGGGCTCCGTGCCTGCCGCCATCGCGGCCCTCAGCCGCACCGACGACCGCCCGTCCTCCAGCGCCCGCTCCACCCGCCGGAACTCCGCGTCCCGCTCCTGCTCCGTCATGGTCATCGGGACCACCTCCTCGTCCGGCAGTCAAAGGCTTGTCACCGTGTCAAGGTCAAGCGGAGCCCTCCCGCGCCGTCACGGCGCCCCCGCGATCCTTGCGGCGGCCTCCTTCCACGGCACGGGCTGCTCCGCCGCCCGATCGTCCTCGTCGGCGTCCTCCCGGTACCACCCCGTACCGGCGAGCCAGGTCTCCAGCCACCCGGCCAGACCGGGGGCGTCGAGGAACCAGGCGTCGGCGGCGTCGTCCCCCAGCACGTTCGGCTCGAAGAGCAGCACCGTGCCGTCCTCGCCCCTGCAGTCGACGGCCGCGCACATCCCGCAGCCCCAGTCCAGCACCGGCAGGACCTCCTCCGGCCAGTACGCGACCTCCTCCCTGGCCGACGCCGCCCGCTCGGCGGCGTACTCGCCGACCACCGTCCTCCCCTCGCCCGTCAGCGGGAGGAACTGGTAGTCGGGGCCGAAACCGCCGTTGGCCACCTCCTGATACAGGCGCGCGAGCAGCGGCGGCAGCCGGAACCCGAGCGCGCGCTCCGCCGCGGCCACCTCCTCGGGGCTCAAGGCCGGGGGCAGCGGGCCGGAAACCCGGCGCGGCCGGGCGGCCACCCGGGCGACGAGCTCGTTCACATCGGTCATGCGGACGATCGTGCCAGGCCCCTCTGACACTCCCTCACAGTCCGCTCGGGTCATCGCCTCCATCGTCGCCTCCGTCACCGACGGCCTCACGGGAAGAGGCGGCGGCCGGGAGGAGTTGACCTTCGTGACGTCGCACGGCGAGACGAAGGAGCGGTCATGGCGGGAGCGTTGGTCATCGGTGCGGGACCGGGGATCGGGCAGGCGGTGGCACGCCGCTTCGCGCGGGAGGGGCTGCCGGTCGGGCTGGTGGCCCGGACGAAGGAGACGGTGTCGGCGGCGGCCGAAGCCCTCGGTCCGCTCGGGGTGCGGGCACTCCCCCTCACCGCCGACGTCACCGACGAGGCGGGCCTGCGCGCCGCCCTCGACACCGCCGTCGCGGAACTCGGCGAACCGGACGTCGTGGTCTACAACGCGGCCGTCATCCGGCCCGACGCGGTCGGTGAACTCCCGCACCACGACCACCTGGCGACCTACGCGGTCAACGTCCTCGGTGCCCTGACCACCGCCGCCCACCTCCTGCCCGCGATGGCGCGGCGCGGCCGGGGCACGTTCGTCGTCACCGGCGGGATGCCCGAGATGAAGCCGCCGTACGTGAGCCTCTCGCTGGGCAAGGCGGGAGTGCGGGCCCTGGTCGAACTGCTCGACACCGAGTACGGCCCGTCGGGCGTGCACGTCGCCACGGTCACGGTCACGGGGGCCGTCGCGCCCGGGACGGCGTACGACCCCGACGACATCGCCGCGCACTACTGGCGGCTCCACACGCAGCCGAGCGGGGAGTGGGAGCGCGAAGTGCTCCACTGACCGCGCCGCGCCCGCACCGCGGCACCGGCCGACCTCCACCTAGCCCCCCGGCTGAGGCACCCCGTGAGCACGCTCGTCGCCGCCGGCGACAGGGACGGCACGGCATCGGCGGGCCCTCGCCGAGAGCCCGCCCGACCGGGGCGACACCGTGTTCGACATCGGCCGCGTCCCCCGTCGGAGGCAGCACGTTCCCGGAGCGGGCCCGGGACCTGGACGCCGCCGGGCGGGCGGGGCTCGTCACGGCCGGCCTCGGCCGGTTCCCGGACACCCCCGCCGGGCGGGCGCGGTTCGTCACCGTCGGCCTCGGCCGGGTCGCGGACACCACCGCCGCGATCGACGTGCGTCCGGCGGGCCACGGAACGCCTGGTGCGCGACGCGGGGTTCGCGCCGGCCGGTCGGACACCCCTGACACCCCGCCCCATCAGCCTCTCCTCCCCGGAGTCGAGCGTTGCCGCCCCCGAGCGAGCCGCCGTGCGCCCTTCCGCGCCGGGCGCGCCTCCTGGTGGGACTTCTGAGGCGCGCGCTCGCCGTAACCGGTGAATCCAGGGGTGGGTATGTGGGGTCGGCACGTGCGCCGGGCACGTTTCCGCCAGCGGATCCCGCCGTTGAGAGGGATGGGCATGACGAGCCAGGCCACCGAAGCCGTACTGGAAGATCTCCTCCATCGAGCGCTGCGCGCCACGGGCATGGGCGAGCGCTGGACGACCGAGTCGGACGAGATGTGGTGCCGGGTGGCACCGCGCTCCGGTGAGCGGCGCGCGCAGGGGTGGAAGCTGCACGTGTCGGCGACGGCCGCCTCCGCGCCGGACGTCCTCGCGAAGGCCCTGGAGGTGCTGCTGCGGGACGCGTCGGGGTTCAAGTTCGCCCGGTCGCTGGACCAGGTGAGCGCGCTCAACTCCCGGGCCACGCCGCGCGGGAGCTCCGGGAAGTTCGTCACCGTGTACCCGCGTTCGGACGCCGACGCGGCGCGGCTCGCCGGGGAGCTGCACCGGGCGACGGCGGGTCTCGCGGGGCCGCGGATCCTGTCCGACCAGCAGTACGCGGTCGACAGCCTCGTGCACTACCGGTACGGCGCGTTCGTCGCCCGGCGCCGGCTCTCGGCGGACGGGCTGCTGGTCTGGTACTACGAGGACCCCGACGGGAATCCCGTGGAGGACCGGCGGACCGGCGCGTACACGCCTCCGGAGTGGGCGGTGAGCCCGTTCCCCGCGCCGGTGCCCGGCGCGGCGCGGCCGGCGGGGGCGGAGACCCGTCCGGTGCTGCTCGGCGGACGGTTCTCGGTACGGGAGGCGATCCGGCACACCAACAAGGGCGGTGTCTACCGGGGCGACGACGTCCGCACGGGCGCCCCGGTCGTGATCAAGGAGACCCGGCCGCACGTGGAGGCCGACGCCACGGGCTTCGACGTCCGCGGCTGGCTGCGCGCGGAGGCCCGGGTCCTGGAGAAGCTGCGGGGCACCGGCCTGGCGCCGGAGCCGCTCGCGCTGTTCGAGCACGGCGGGCACCTGTTCCTGGCTCAGGAGGAGGTGCCGGGTGTGCCGCTGCGCACCTGGGTCGCGGAGCGCTTCCGTGACGCGGGCGGCGAGCGGTACCTCGCCGAGGCGACGGAACAGGTCTCGCGTCTCGTCGAGCTGGTGGCGGCCGCCCACGCCCGGGGCTGCGTGCTGCGGGACCTCACTCCAGGCAACGTGATGGTCCGCCCCGACGGCGAGCTCCGCCTCATCGACCTGGAGCTCGCGGTCCTGGAGGAGGACACCCCGCTCCCGACCCGGGTGGGGACGCCCGGGTTCAGCCCGCCCGAGCGCCTGCTCGACGCGCCGGTCTCCCCGACGGGGGACGCCTACAGCCTCGGCGCCACCGTGTGCTTCGTCCTGACGGGCAAGGTGCCGAACCTGCTGGACGAGGAGCCTGCGGACCGGCCGGCGGAGCGGCGGCTCGCGGCCTGGCTCACCGCCGTCGGAGCATCCGTACGCCTCCCCGACGGCATGCGGGAGCTGATCCTCGGACTGATGCGGGACGATCCCGCCGCGCGGTGGGACCCGGCCGGGGCCCGGGAGGCCCTGCGGGGCGCCCGCCCGGCGCACACCGCGGAACCGGTGCGCGAGGACGAGCCGTCCGGCGACGCGACCGAGGCCGCCGTCGCCGGCATCGTGCGGCATCTGGTGGAGACGATGACGCCCGGCGGCGACCGGCTCTGGCCCGTCTCGACGCGGGCCGGGGAGACCGACCCCTGCACCGTGCAGCAGGGCGCGGCCGGTGTCCTGGCCGTGCTGACGCGGTACTTCGCGCTCACTGGCGACCCGGCCCTGCCGGCGGTCCTGTCCACCGCGGGCCGCTGGATCGCCGAGCGCACCGACCCCGGCTCCGCCCGCCCCGGTCTGCACTTCGGCGCCCGGGGCACCGCGTGGGCGCTGTACGAGGCCGGGCGCGTCCTGGACGACCGGGAGCTGACCGACCACGCGCTGGCCCTGGCGCTGGCCCCTCAGGAGCCGACGCCCAGCCATGACATCACCCACGGCACGGCGGGCGGCGGACTCGCCGCCGTCCACCTGTGGCGGCGCTCGGGCGATCCGCGCCTCGCCGGGGTGGTGGTCGAGGCGGCCGACCGGCTGACGGCCGCCGCGCGCCGGGACGGCCCGGGGGCGAGCTGGCCGGTCCCCGCGGAGGCGGTCGCGGCGGAGGCCGGGAAGCGGTACCTCGGCTTCGCCCACGGCACGTCCGGCATCGGCTGCTTCCTCCTCGCCGCCGCGTCCGTGACGGGCCGCGCGGAGGACCTGGACCTGGCCGTGGCGGCCGGCGAGCATCTGGTGGCGCACGCCGTGGACGTCGGCGGCGCCGCGCAGTGGCCCGCCCAGTCGGGGGACGTGCCCACGGCTCCGTACTGGTGCCACGGCTCGGCCGGCATCGGCTCGTTCCTGGTCCGGCTGGGGCGGGCGACCGGCGACGAGCGCTTCGGCGGCCTCGCCCGCCGCTCGGCCCGGGCGGTCGTGGAGCGGGCGTCCCGGGCGGCCCTCACCCAGTGCCACGGCCTGGCCGGCAACGGCGACCTGCTCCTCGACCTGGCGCAGGCGACGGGCGACGACGCCCCTCGCGCGAGCGCCGAGGGCCTGGCCCGACTGATCGTCTCCGAAGGGTCCCGCCGCGGCGGCCACGTCGTCTTCCCCAACGAGTACGGGGACGTCTCGACGGGCTGGAGCGACGGGTCCGCCGGAATCCTGGCGTTCCTCCTGCGGGTCCGCCATCCCCTAGAGCCCCGGCACTGGATGGTCCAGCAGCCGGTCTGAGCGGCAGAGAGACTGCCGCCGCCTCACAGAGAAGGAGTAATGCCATGGAGAACCAGGACCTCGAACTGCTCGCCCGACTGCACGCCCTTCCGGAGACCGACCCCGTCGGCGTCGACGGAGCGCCCTTCGCGGCCACGTGCGAGTGCGTCGGCCTGCTGACGCTCCTCAACACCGTCTGTATCGGCATCAGCTGCGCGTAGCGCGCACGGCCTCCTCCGGCCGGCTGCTGTCCCGGGGCAGCCACCGGCCGGGGTGAGGTCCCCGGCCGGCCGGGGGTGCGCGGGGCGCCGCTCCCGTCGCCTTCCCGCACCCCCGGCCGGCCATCCACGGCGACCCCCTGGACGAGGACGGGACCCATGCAGCTCCACGCCCGTGACCACGAGCCGGCCGGTGCGACCGCACCGGCCGCGAGCGCCGAGCCCCTGGATCCCGTGCTCGCCGTCAGCACGCGGGGGCTGGTCAAGAGCTACCCCGGCCCGGACGGCACCACCACCGACGCCGTGCGCGGGCTCGACCTGGACGTGCGCCGGGGCGAAACCTTCGCCTTCCTCGGCCCCAACGGCGCCGGGAAGTCCACCACGATCGCCCTGCTGTGCGCCCTCGCCCGCCCTACCTCCGGCCACGCCACGGTGGCCGGCGCCGACGTCCTGACCGAGCCCGACCGGGTACGGCGCCGGGTCGGCCTCCTCTTCCAGCACAGCGCCCTCGACCCGGACCTGACGGCCGAGCAGAACCTCCGCGTCCACGCCCGCCTGTACGGGCTCCGCCGCGCGGACGTCCGGCGGCGCACGGCCGAGGTGCTGGAGCTGGCCGACCTGGCCGACCGGCGCGGGTCCCCCGTCCGCACCCTGTCGGGCGGCATGCGCAGACGCCTGGAGATCGCCCGGCAACTGCTGCACTCCCCCGGGGTGCTGTTCCTGGACGAGCCGACCACCGGCCTCGACCCGCACGCGCGCGCCCGGATCTGGGAGCACCTGCGGGCGCTGCGCGACCGGCACGGCAGCACGCTCTTCGTCACCACCCACTACCTGGAGGAGGCCGAGCACTGCGACCGCCTGGCGATCATCGACCGGGGCCGGCTGGTGGCGCAGGGCACGCCGCACGGGGTGAAGGCGGCGATCGGCGACGACCGGGTGGTGCTGCGCACGAGCGACGACGGGGCGGCCCGCCGGGTCGCCGGGCTGCTCGTCCCGCCCGAGCGGACGGTGCACGTCGACGCGGACGGCGTCTGGCTGCGGGTGCCCGAGGGCAGCACCTGGATCCCCCGGCTGTGCGCGGCGCTGGAGGTCCACGGCATCGCCGTGCACGCCGCGTCCGCGACGCCGCCCACCCTGGACGACGTGTTCTTCCATCACACCGGCCGCACCATGACCGGCCCCGCGGGGACGGGAGGCACCCGATGACGGCGCTCACCCTGCCGGCGCCCGCCGACGGCACGACGGAACCGGAGCGGGCAGGGCGTGTGCGGCGCGAACTGCGCGCGGTGCACGCCCTGGTCCACCGCGACCTGCTCCGGCTCGCCCGCCAGCGCGTCCCCACCGCGCTGATGCTGCTCCACCCGGTGCTGTACCTCTTCATCCTGGGCGGAGGTCTGGCAGCCCTCATCCCCGCGGCCTCCCTGGGGGTCGGCTACCAGACGTACCTCTTCCCCGGCATGCTGATGATGACCGTGCAGACCCCTGCGATCATGGTCGGCATCCGGCTGATCACCGACCGTCAGAGCGGCTACCTGCGCGAGCTGCTGATGGCACCGGTCAGCCGCACCTCGCTCCTGCTGGGCAGCTGCGCGGGCGGCACGCTGGTGGCGGCGGTCCAGGGAACCGTCCTGCTCGCTCTGGCCGGTGCGGTCGGGCTGCCGTACGACCCCGTGCTGCTGGTGCTGCTCCTCGGCGGCATGGTCCTCGCCTCCTTCGCGCTCACCGCGCTGTCGCTGGCGCTGGCGGTGGGCCTGCGCAGCCCGGACACCTTCCACACACTGCTGGGCGTGGTGATGATGCCGCTGCTCTTCCTCTCCGGCGGCTTCTTCCCCCTGGCGTCGCTGCCCGGCTGGGCGCAGGCGCTGGCCGCCGCGAACCCGCTCGCGTACGGCGTGGACGTCTTGCGCCGCACGATCTCCCTGCGGGCCCCGGGGCAGACGGCCGCCGGCAGCGTCGAGTGGGCCGGCCGGCAGCCGCCGCTCGCACTCGAAGCGGGACTCCTCCTGGCCGTGGGGGCACTGGCGCTGCTGTGGGCGGCCCGCCGCTTCAGCCGACCGGAGTGACGGGGGCGCGCCCCATCCGCCGCTTCAGCCGACCGGAGTGACCGGGGCGTGCCCCATCCGCCGCTCCAGCCGTGCACGGCACTCCGGCCACTCGGCCGCGACGACCGAGAACATCGCCGAGTCCCGCAGCCGGTCCTCCTCGCCCTGCGCCCACGAACGCGACCAGTTGCGCAGCACGCCTTCGAAGCGCGCCCCGACGCCTTCGATCGCGGCCCGGGAGCGGGCGTTGCGGGCGTCCGTCTTCAGATCGACCCGGGCGACCCCCCAGTTCTCGAACGCGTGGCGGAAGAGCAGGTACTTGGCCTCGGTGTTCAGGCCGGTCCCCTGGGCGGAGGCGGCGAGCCAGGTGTACCCGACCTCGACGGCGTACACCCCTTCGCGGTCCCCGGTGGGCCACGGCCTCGGGTCCCAGTACGCGGTGGCGCCGACCGCGCGTCCGGTCGCCCGGTCGACCTGTGCGTACGGGGCGAGGGTGCCGTGCGCCGCGCGCGCGAGCTGCGCGTCCACGTACGCCCCGACCTCGGCGGCCCTGGGCACCCAGGTGAAGCCGTAGGCGCTCCGGTCCTCCTCGGCGGCGACGGCGAGGTCCGCGGTGTGTCGGTGCCCCAGCGGCTCCAGGCGCACCCGCGTCCCCTCCAGTACGGGGCCTTCCGGCATCGATCCCATCGTCCGTCCCCTATTCCGCGGAGTGCTGGTGGTCGGCCCAGACGTAGCTCTCGGGCAGCAGTTCCCCGACGGGGACGGGGCGGACGCGGTCGCCGGTGCCCACGAGGACCCTGAGGCCGGGGAAGTAGTCGAGCAGGACCTGGCGGCAGCGGCCGCACGGCGGGACGACGCCTCGCTCGCGGTCGCCGACGGCGACGACCGTCTCCAGGTCGTGGAGGCCCTGGGCGGCGGCCGCCCCGATGAGGACCAGCTCGGCGCAGGGGCCGCCGGTGAAGTGGTAGGCGTTCACGGCGGTGACGATCCGTCCGTCCCGGCCCCGGCCCGCCGCGGCCATCGTGTGCTCGTCGCCCCGGCAGTGGGTGCGGGCGACGTGCGTCGCCGCCCGGACCAGTTCGGCGTCGCGTGTGTCGAGGCGGTCGAGGGGGTCGCCGCCGTCGGGGCTCCGGTGCTCGGCGCTGGGGTTCTGGGTGGGCATCGGCTCCGCTTCCTCGGGATGGTCCGGTGCGGCGACCTTCACCCGCGGCGGCGGCGAGCGCAAACGAATTCCGGCCGGTGGGACGTCACTGCGCCCCGTCAGGCGTAACGCTCCGCCAGGGTGCGGACGGTGGCGGCGATCCGCTCCCGCAGGTCCTCCGGGGCGAGGACCTCCACCTCGGCGCCGAGGGCGAGGAAGGTGGCGTGGGCGTGGTCGGGGGTCTCGACGGGCAGGGTGGCACGGGTCCAGCCGCCGGGTTCGGGGACGCCGTTCTCCGCGAGGGCGCGGGCGGCGGCGCCGGTGAGTTGGGCGGCGCCCCGCGCGGAGATCCGTACGACGGCCTCGCCCTGGTGGAGACGGGCGTGGAAGTCCCGCTGGCTCTCCCTCCAGTGCGCGGCGAGGTCGAAGCCGGGCGGGACGGTCGCCTCCTCGTCGGTGACGGTGAGGGAGATGATCTGGTCGACCCGGTACGTCCGCGGTCCTGGCCCGGCCACCAGATACCAGCGGCCCGCCTTGAGCACCAGGCCGTACGGGGCGAGCCGGCGGTCGACCTCGGCCGGCTCCCGCCACCGCCGGTAGCGCACGGCGAGGACCCGCCCGGCGCGGACGGCCTCGGCGACCTCCGGCAGGAACGGCGCCTCGGTGGACTCCGCGTACCAGCCGGGCGCGTCGATGTGGAAGCGGGTGCGGAGGCGGTCGACGTGCTCGCGCAGCGGCGCGGGCAGTGCGGCGCGCAGCTTCAGCTGGGCGTCGGCGAAGTGGCCGCCGAGCCCGAGTTCGTCGGCGGCGGCGGGCAGCCCGGCGAGGACGAGCGCCTCGGCCTCGCGGGCGTACAGGCCGGTGAGCCGGGAGCGGTGTCCGGCGAGGAGCCGGTAGCCGCCGCGGTGCCCGGCGTCCCCGTACAGCGGCACTCCCGCGGCGTGCAGCGCCTCGACGTCCCGGTAGACGGTGCGGACGGAGACCTCCAGCTCGTCGGCGAGCTCACCGGCGGTCATCCGGCCACGGGTCTCCAGGAGCAGCAGGATCGACAGAAGACGGCTGGACTTCACTGACACAAGGTGTCAGTGAAGGGCTCCTACAGTCCAGCCATGGCTTTCGCGGAGAAGTTCCTCTTCGTGCCGGAGCCCGTCGAGGTCGGCGGCCGGCACATCAAGCGCTATCACGTCACGTCCGACCGGGCCGGCATCGAGCCGGAGGTGGAGAAGGCGGCCCACGCCCTGCTCCCGGAGCTGCTGCCCGCGCCGGACGGCACGCCCGCCGCGAGCTTCGTGGTCCTCCACCGGGGCGGCGACACGGGGGCGTACCTCAACGTGTACAGCTGGGCCTGGGACAACGTGCTCCACTTCGCGGGGGCCGCGGCCGGGCAGCCCGCGCTCGACTGCCCCGACACCGACCCCACCCACTTCGTCCGCCTCACGGGCACGGCCCGCGACCGCTCCTGGATCGGCTGCGTCTGGGAGCTGGCACCGCTGGACCACGAACGCACCGCGTGGATCCGCCACATGCTCGCCCCCGACACTCCCGACCTGCCGGGCTACCTCGGGGACTCGCTGCGCACCGGCACGACGGCGACGGCCGCGGGCGGGGCGCTGCCCGTATGACCTCCGACCACGCCTTCGACTTCCTCGTCGGCGAGTGGACCGTCCGCAACCTCAGGCTCGCCGACTTCCTGGATCCGGACTCCGGCTGGGAGGAGTTCGACGGCCACACCTCCGGCCGCCTCTTCTGGGACGGCCGCGCCCACGTGGACGAGATCGCCTTCCCAACGAAGGGCTTCAGCGGGCTGACCCTGCGTCTGTACGAGCCGGACACGGGAGAGTGGACGCTGAACTGGTCGAGCACCCGCGCCGGGCGCCTCGATCCCCCGGTCCGGGGGCGCTTCGCGGCGGACGGCACGGGCGAGTTCCACGGCGAGGACCGGTACGGCGACCGGCCGGTCCGCGTGCGGTTCCGCTGGTCGGGCATCACCCCGGAGACGGCCCGCTGGGAGCAGGCGTTCGCGCCCCCCGGCACGGAGGAGTGGGTGGTCAACTGGGTCATGGACTTCAGCCGTCGTCGTACGGGGGTCGACGACGGCTGAACGGCCACCGGCCGGTGGAAGGCAGGCCGTCGTCGTACGGGGGTCGACATCGGCTGTACTGCCACCGGCCGGCGGAAGGCGGGCAGGTCGCGGCCCGCCCACGCGCCGAGGGGGCGCCGGGCGGCCGAGGACGGCCTCCACGCCGGGGCTGACCCGGCGCTCCTCCGGGAGCGGCAGGCCGAGGATGTACGGCGGCTGCCGGCGGGGCCGCCGACCGGTCCGGGCCCTGGGCATGCCCGGCCCCGAGGACCTGGCCGTCGCCCATGTCTCCGGTTGCCGGGCGTGTCCCTCATGGCCGACGCCCTGCGCGACCCCGACGTGAAGGCCCGCGAAGGCACCCGCCTCCTGGCCTGGTTCGACTGCCTCCTGCCCCGGTCGGCGCCGTCTTGCCCTGGGTCGGGGGCACGGTGGTGACGGTCTCCGCCGGAACTCGTCGGAGGCGCGTCCGCCCCGGACACCGTGATCCTGACGATGCGTCGGAGGCGCGTCCGCCCCCGGACACCGTGATCCTGACGCTGCGGCAGATCCGCGCGCGTGCCCTCACCGGCTGAGAACCGCTCCCCCGCCCCGTCCCGCCGCTATCCCACGTCCGGACCCGTCGCGTAGGCCAGCGGGGGTGCGATGGCCTGGACGTCGGCGCCCTCGCCCACCCAGAGGGCGATGAAGAGCGCGGCGGTCGCCTCCAGGAGGGCGGCTCGTTCGAGGCCGCCGCCGGAGACGGGGAGGCAACCCGTGTCATGGACCAGGGTACGGACGAGTCCGAGGGCGGTCTCGTCGTCACCGCAGACGGGGACGGAGAGCGCGCGGCCGTCGAAGACGGGCGGACGCATGCGCCAGACGTCCTCGTGGCAGAGGTTGAACGCCTTCACGATGTGGGCCCCGGGCGCCGCGGACGCCAGGCGCCGGGCCGCCGACGGTCCTCCCTCCGTCAGCAGGCGGAAGCCCGCGCCGACCGGGTTGGAGCAGTCGATCAGCGCCTTGCCGACCAGCTCCGAGCGCACACCCCGTACGACGTCCGCACCCGCCTCGAAGGGCAGCGCGGCGAGCACCACCTCGCCGGACCCGGCCGCTTCGCTCAGGCTGCCGGACTCCGTGCCGGCGCCGACGCGCCGCGCCAGCGCCTCCGCCTTGTCCGCGTCCCGGCCCCCGATCGTCACGTGGTGTCCGGCCAGCGCCCAGTGCGTGGCGAGTGCGTCGGCCATGCCGCCCGTTCCCAGTACGCCGATTCTCATCTCGTTCCGCCTCTCGTCGACCTGCTTCGAGCTTGCGTACCGACGCTAGGGCGCGGCTCAGGCACCATCTGGTACGTGACGACCATGCATCCCTTCCTCGCCGACTGCCGCGCACGGCTCGCCTTCGACCTCCTCTCCCACACCTGGAACGCCGTGGTGCTGTGGGCCCTGCGCGACGGCCCCGGACGCCCCGTCGAACTCCGGCAGCAGATAGGCGGCATCAGCTCCAAGGTCCTCAACGAGACGCTGCGCAGGCTCCAGTTCAACGGCCTGGTGGACCGGCGGGCCCATCCCGGCTCGCCCCCTCGCGTGGAGTACGAACTCACCGCCCTGGGACGTACGTTGCTCGCTCCGATCGATGCCTTCGGCGCCTGGGCCTACGAGCACGGGGACGAGGTCATGGCAGCCCAGGACGCGGCACGGGGCGAGGCCGACCAGCCGTGACCCCGCCCGCCCGCGAGATCGAGGCTAAGGAAAGGGAACCCGACTGCGGCTGCGGACACTTGTCTGTGTGGAACGGGAACTGAACGAACGGCTGCGGGCCGGCGACCGGGACGCCTTCGGCGAGCTCTTCGACGGGTACGGGCGCGCCGTGCACGCCTACGCCGTGCGGCTGACCGGTGACTGGGCGGTGGCCGAGGACGTCGTGTCGCTCACCTTTCTGGAGGCGTGGAAGCGGCGCGGGAAGCTGCGGGGCGAGGTGTGCGACGTACGCGCCTGGCTGTTCGGCGTCGCCACGAACGTGGCGCGGAACACCGCCCGCTCCGCCCGCCGCCACCGCGCCGCGATGGCCCGCCTCCCTCCGCCCGAGCCGCTGCCCGACGTGTCGGACGGGGTGGTGCGGCACCTGCACGACGCGGCCCGACTGGTCGCGGTGGCACGGGCGGTACGGCGTCTGAAGCGGCGCGACCGCGAGGTGCTGGCCCTGGTCGTCTGGTCCGGACTGGGCTACGCGGAGGCGTCGGTGGCGCTCGGTGTCCCCGTGGGCACGGTCCGGTCGCGGCTCTCGCGGGCCCGGCTCAAGCTGCGGCTGCTGGTGGACGAGGAACTGGGCGCCGAGGCGGCCGGCCGGCAGCGGCAGGCCGTGCCGTCCGGAGACCTGTCGGGGCGGGACACGCGGGCGGGAAGGGAGAGTGTCGGATGAGGGGTGCCAAGGGGAAGGTGGACGGCGGGCGCATGGACGACGGACTCGACGAGGCGCGGCGGGGGGTCCCCGCCTTCCCGGTCCCCGGTCCTGCGGAGCAACGGGAGCGGGAGCGGCGTCGGCACCTCCTCGGCGAGATCGACCGGATGGCGGGGCGCGGGACCGGGCCGCTCGTCGGCCGGCGGAGGCACCTCGCCGTGCTGGGGAGCGCCGTGGCGGTGGGCGTGCTGACGCTTACCCTCGGATTCCCGTCCACCCCACCGCCGGGCGCTCCGGCCGCTCCGGCCGACCCGACGACCGTGGCGCTCCTCGAACGCGCCGCGCTGGCCGCCGCCTCCGAGCCGGAGGCGCCGGTCCGGGCCGACCAGTACGTCTACCTCAAGGTGGTGGGCCACACGGCCTACCTCACCGAGAACGCCGCCGGAGGCATGGACCGTGGCCGGCAGCGCGAGGACGCGGAGCGGTGGACGTCCGTCGACGGCACACGGCCGGGGCTGGCACGGCAGGGCGGGCGCGAGGAACCGATCCGGGCAACCTCGGGAGGGAAGGCCGGTTTCCACTCCCCTACGTACGCGTTCGCCGCGTCGCTCCCGAGCGATCCCGACGAGCTGCTGGGGCTGCTCCGTGAGGACGCCCTCAGGAACCACGGTCCCGGCAGCGACTCCACGACGGGGCCGGACCAGCAGGCGTTCGTGGCGATCGGGGACCTGCTCCGCGGCACCGTCGTCCCTCCGGCGACGACCGCCGCGCTCTACCGCGCGGCGGCCCGCATCCCCGGCGTCGTCACGCTCCCCGACGCCGTGGACGCGGCCGGCCGCACCGGCGTGGCCGTGGCGCGCGTCCACGGCGGCGAGCGCGTGGAATGGATCTTCGACGGGACGACGGGGCGCTTCCTCGGCGAGCGCCTGGTCCTCACGCGCGCCGGCGCGTGGGGCGAGGCGGGGGACGTCGTCACCTCCGTGGCGGTCGTCGGGCGCGGCGTCGTGGACGAGCCCGGGCAGCTCCCGTCGGCCCGCTGACCTACGCTCTCGGCATGATCGCCCGATTGCAATGCGTGGTGCTGGACTGTCCGGACGTCAGGGAGCTCGCCCGGTTCTACCAGGCGCTGCTGGGCGGGGCGGTGGACCACCCCGACCCGCGCTGGTCCCTCGACGACGACTGGTCGACCCTCCATACGGAGGACGGCCTGGTGCTCGCCTTCCAGCGCGTGGAAGACCACCGCCCGCCGCGCTGGCCTGACCCCGAGCACCCCCAGCAGTTCCATCTGGATCTGGGCGTCGAGGACCTGGACGAGGCGCAGGCGCGGGCGGTGGCCGGCGGCGCCACGCTTCTCGCCGGCGGCGAGGAGCAGGGCGGCTGGCGCGTCCTCGCCGATCCGGCGGGCCATCCCTTCTGCCTTGTGAGGGAATGAGCAGGGTCCTGGACCCCGGCACCGGCACGTGAGGGTCCGACCGGGGCCCTCCTCGTGACGAGTTCTCGCCAGGGAGCCGATGGTTCCGCATGTGAGGGTCGAGGCGGGGGAGCCATCCAAGTGACCTTGCCGCCCGTTCGGCAACGCCCAGTGTTCCGTGAGGAGCCGTCATGTCGCTGCCACCCCTCCCCGACGACCCCGTCCTCACCGCCGACTTCACGTCCCCCGAGCAATGGGTCGCCGGGCGGTCATGGGCCTATCCGGACGGCGGTCCGGTCAATCCGCTCGACAACAAGCTGGACCATCTCGTGGAGGATCCCGCGTACAGCCGCTCCGGGGTCTTCCGGGCGACCCGCCGCCGTGACGGCCTCTGGGACAGCGGGCTGCTCACCACGGAGGGGAGCGCCGAGGGGTTCGAGGTGCGGGCCGGTGACGTGCTGGAGGCGCGGGTCCGGCTTCCGAAGGAGACGGGTGCCTGGCCCGCGATCTGGACCTGGCGCGACGGCGGGCAGGAGATCGACGTCTTCGAGTACCACCCGGACAACCCCGACCTCCTCGAGCTTTCCAACCGGGTGCGGGGCACGCACCTCTACCACCGCTCCCCCGCCGTCCGCCCCGGCGGCTGGGTGAAGCTGCGGACCGAGTTCGGCGCCCGGTCCGTCGTGTGGTGGGTGAACGGCGCGAAGGTGTTCTCGGACGGCAGGGGGGTGGGGCGCTCCTGGCACGCGAGCCTGATCGTCAACCTCTCGGTGTGCGCCGGTCGTTACCACCCCGCTCCCGACCCGGGGACGACCGAGATGTCCTTCGAGGTGTCCGAGCTGCGGGTGTTCCGCCCGGGCTGACGCCTTCCGGGAAGCGCCGCGGACCCGGGCCCGGGTCCGCGGGCGCCGTACCGCCGAGGCACCCCGCAGGCTGGTGGCGGACGGGGCACGCCTCCGGCAAGATCACCACATGATCTCAGTGGTGCAGAATGTGGCGATCGACTGCGCGGACGCGTACGCGCTGGCGCGGTTCTGGAGCGAGGTGACGGGTGCCCCGGTGGATCCGGAGGGCGAGCCGGGGGCACGCGAGACGCAGGTACCGCTGCCGGGCGGTCCCGTGCTGTACTTCAACGAGGTGCCAGAGCCGAAGACCGGCAAGAACCGGATCCATCTCTGCCTACGGCCGACGTCCACCCGCGACGCGGAGGTCGAGCGGCTGCTCGACCTCGGCGCGACGCTGGTCAACGATCTCCGGGAGCCGGAAGGTGCGGGCTGGGCCGTACTCGCGGATCCCGAGGGCAACGAGTTCTGCGTCCTGCGCAGCGACTCCGACCGCGCCGGGCAGAGCGACGGGGACGCACCCTAGGACTAGCCCGGCCGGTCATGTCACTACCCCGTGTGCGAGTCGCTCCTGTGGGCATGGGGCGGGGCGATCGTGGTGTTGGAGGTTCTGGCTCAGCCTTCGTGCACCGGCCACGGAGTGAGTGACGACTGAGGGTCTCCGGGCGGTATGCGAAGTCGCCCGAAAATGGACGGTTGTCAGTGCAGCTGGGCTGACAGTCCGGGCGGCTCTTGCCGGGGCCTCTGACGGCGTCCTCGCCGCCCGGTCACGGGTTGCCCGCTGCCTGCCGGAAGCGCGGGTTCGCCGTCCACGGCAACGAACTCTCCCAAGCCACGGGAAGCCTGCCGAGCAGGTCTAGGGTGTGGGGGTGTCTGCTCACGTCCATGCCCTGGCCCACAGACCGCTGACAGTCGTAGCGATCGCTGACTTCATCGACTACCTGTCCGAACCGCAGGTTCCTGAGGATGCCGTCGAGGAAGTGCTGGAGCGGCGCGGATGGAGCTGGGCGGACGATCTCGTCTGTGAATCCCTGCTCACCGACCACGGACACGTACTGTTCAGCGAGCGCCTCATACCCTTCGGGTTCCCTGACACACGCCACTTCCTGGTCTTCGGCGAGGTCTACCCCGTCGACGAGGACTACGACGAGATGACCAACGGCCCATGGCTGTTCCCCATCCTGGACGACTGGCAGAAACTGCCGGGCTGGACCGGGAAACGACCGGCCACGGTGGAGGACTGCGAAAGCGTTCTGACGAGCGCCGCTCAGGCCGTGACCGCATGCCTGGGGTCCACGCCGGAACGCACGATCGTCTCGGACGCGGCGGTCGTGACCGGTCCCGCCATGACCCACCGCATCTGGCGCACCCCCTCCCATGCCCTTGTCCTCGGGCCCCACGCCGACAACGGCCCCTACGGCTACCTCACCCACCTCCAACTGTCCCTCACACCGCTGACCTGCGCACCGGATCTGCCGACAGCGCACAACACCGACGACGTGAACCGGTGGATCACCGACCACGTCGACTGGTGACCCCGTCTCCGACGACAGAGCCGGGTCCCGGGCCGTGTCGGCGACGCATGCCGTGCCGACGGGCTCACGGTCGATCACGGCAGGCTTCACAACGGCCGTGACCGCCTGGACTACCCCGGGGCCCGTGCTGCCGCCATGGACTCAGGGGAGGTGGAGCAGGACCGGATGGACGCGTGCGTGCACGCGCTGACCGAGCTCGCCGACCCGGCCGCCGTGGCGACGACGGGCGGGGCGTATACGGACCACCGGATGGCCGGACGGTGGTGAGGCCGCCTCTCCCTAAGGTGCGGTGGTCATGTCGGTGCAGGGCGCTTCGGCGAAGCCCCGGTCGATCTCCTTCTTCCAGTGCGCGCCGACGACGTCTGTGGACTGGTCCGCGGGGACGGGCCGGGTGAAGCGGGCGAGCCACACGCCGTCCTCGGGGCCGATCACCGACACTTCGTACCGGCCGCCGGCCTGGACCTGCGCGGCCGCGCCCTCGGGGAGTCCGATCTCCGCCTCGGGCGGGAGGGTCCCCTTGAAGACGGCGAGCGTACGGGTCTTGAAGGTCTGCACGCCGGTGTCGTTGCCCTTGTCGACGAACCGGCCGGGTTCGAGGACGTCGACCAGGGCGAGGTTCTGGGCGCGGGCGGCCTCGGCCGCGTCCGAGCGGGTCTCCGCGCACAGCGACTCTACCCGCGTCGGGTCGTCCTGCTGGAAGTAGGCGAAGGCGCCGGCGCCGGCCGCGACGGCAGCCACGGTGGCGGCTCCGAGCACGAGCTTGTTCATCTCAGCCCCACAGTTTCTTGTAGTTGGCCTTGTCGACGTCAGGGATCCAGGTGAACTCGTAGCCGGGCGACGGAGCGTTCTTCCACAGCAGGGAGACGATCGCGTCGCTCTTGTGGCACAGCCCCAGGGCGTGCCCGAGCTCGTGGAGGGCGACGTACCGGAGCCGATCCCTGGAGGCGCCGCGGAGCTTCTGTCTGTTGAAGATGATGTAGTCCGTCGCCCCGATCGACCCATGGCGCTCGTAGCGGCCGAGCGGGGCGCCGGCGCTCGTGCCGAGGTCGGCGTCCTTGAACTCGACGTCGTTGGACGTGATCGCGGAATCCTCCACGATCTTGATCTTCGAGCCCCGGTACTGCCACGCCTTGATGGCGAACGTGCGGGCGTCGTCGTAGGACGTCTTGTCGGTCCAGCGGATCTCGCCGTCGTCGACGGCCGAGAAGCCCTTCGTCTCTCTCACTCCGTCGAGGCACGGGGCGGGCTGGACGACGGCGTACGCCGGACCCGGCGCGCTCGCGAACAGCACGAGAGCCATCGCGAAAAGGAGAAAGGGTAACCGATGCGATCTCACGCTGTGTAGCGTAGCGAGTACCCTATGCACCCTGGCGTGAACTTGCCATGCCGGCGGGGGCACCTGCCACCGGTATCGGAGCGAGCGGACAGCCCGGCCAGTCCGCGAACACGGAAAACGGCGTCGTCAGACCGCCGTGACACCCTGACGGGGCCCGGCGGCGCCCCCTCACCTCGAAACCGATACCGCCGCCGGGCACCCACCACCACACACCGGGGAGCATGCCATGGACGACTAGCGCCTCACCTGAACCCAGCAAGGCCGCGACGGCCGCCAGGCGTCCGCCGTGAAGTACAGCAAAACCGCCGCCCAGGACTACGCCGGCTGCAAGCGGGCGGAGCGCTGTCGGTGTAGGGGCGATGGCGTCGGCCTACGAGGGCAGAGCCCTGTGGCGAGGACGGTTGTAGGTCCCGTGTGACGATGCTTCACGGACCGGCCGTCTACCCGGCGAGTGCCGTTTCAGCGCCAGTGATCACCCCTTTCGATCACGTCCATGTCGATCACACCGTCTGTCCCTGTCCTGCGTGGCGGCGGCGCAGTTCTCCGTCACGAGGGCGCCACACTGACGCTGCGCCGCAGGGACCGGACAGCCCCGGCAATCCCTCCGTTCCGTTGTCCGTCACCCCTTGATACGTGTGGCAGCCACCATCGGGACCTTGCTGCTGTGGGCCGCCACGGCCGGCCTCATCTTCGTGTGGATGATGGCCGCCACCACGTGACGCGCGCGCAGCGCATGACGTCGTGACCGCTTACGCGAAAGGTTCTCCGACCCCACCCGGGCCTTCGAAGGCAAAGGCATGCCCGGGCGGTCCGTGTGCATCAGCGGGGCGACGCAGTGGGTTCGGCGGGAGGCACGGGGTGGGCTGCGAGGCGGCGGGCTTCGGCCGTGACCTCTGCATCGACCTGAGCTATTGCTTCGTCGCCGGGTTCGAGCATGCCGTACGCGTCATCGAGCTCGGCGAGCCGCTCAGTCAGGGACAGCTCGTGCCCGTAGCGACGGTGAACCCGGAAGGTCAGCTCCCAGGGCTTCAACTCGCCGGCGAGCATGCGCCGTGCGAGCGCCCGTACGGCGGCTTCTTGGCCAGCCGCGCCGCCGACCGGGTGGAGGGTGAGGCCGAGTTCGGCCAGTGCCGGGGGAAGCAGGTCGTGGACGTCGTAGTCCGCCTCGGCGCGCGTGCAGGCGGCGAGGATCCGAAGGGTGGGGGTGTCGAGTCCGGCGACGAGCGCGTCGCAGGCGGAATCGACCACCTCGCTCGCACTGATCTCCCCCACACTCCACAGGGCGGCATGGTCCTGTAGAGCGATTGCTGCTGCCTCGGTCGACGTCACTCGCCCATGATTCCTTTCACGGTGCGTTCCGGTCGAGCAGATGTCCTCGAAAGTGCCGCCCAGCGGCCTGTTCGCCCACGAGTCTGGCGCCGACCTCGACGGATACGTCTGCGGCGTGAACTGGCACGACCTGTACCCGAGAGCCAGCCTCCTTCCTGAGTCTCCGAGGCTACCCGCCACTGGTCGAAGGCTTTCGGGATCGACTTTCACGAGGGACGCATCGAAACCGACGCGCACAAGGTGACGTCGTTCTTGTCCGACCTTCAGGTGAGCGAGGTCCCGGACGGATACGCACACTTCGTCACGAGGTGGGGATCAGGGTTCATGTGATCTTGTAGGTGCCGTCTGTCCTGGTCGTTCTTCATGTCATGGTTCTGCACCGGGTGCGGACCGGTGCGCAGTGGCGTGACCTGCCCGACCGTTTCGGGCCGCGGAAGAACAACTGCGAACGCCCCCGCGCTCCGGGTTCAAAGGGCCCGGACTTGGCCTGGGACGACCGCGTATGAAAGCCGGACGGCATCGCGGCGCTCGGCAGCGCCGGCGTCGCAGCTCTCAACCTCTGGCTCCGCATGTGATCGCCCGGACAAGTACTAGCCGTCCGCTCGCATGCAGCGGAGGGGCTCGATGTCCGCCTTGGGGGCCCAGCCCTCCGTACCGGCGCGCAGCCCCGTCCGCGCGCGGTCGTCGAGGCGCACTCGGTACCAGTCGCCGGACTCCCGCAGGACGGTGACGTCGTCGCCTGTGCGCAGGGCGCCGAGGGAGGCGCGCGAGGCGCCGGGACCGTCGCGGAGGTGGAGCGTGCCGGCGGCCTCGTAGCCGCACGGATCGAACCCTCCGGGGGCGGCGGGGGTACCGGCGACGGCTGCCAGGAACACGGCCGTGAGCGCCACCCCGAGCATCGACGTCATGCGCATGCCCCCGCAAACCGTCCTCCCCGGGACAGGTCACGGACCTCGCGCGCATCTCACCCGTACGGGCGACCCTCCCGGGCCTGGCGCCCTACCGCTCACCGTCCTGGTGGTCCTCGCGCAGCATGCGGGCCGCTTCGGAGACGTGGTGGACCTGACCGGCCGACAGCCGTCGTGCCTCCCACACCAATGCCGCGGCGTCCCTGGCCTCCGGGGACGGCGGGGTCGGCGGCCGGTCCAGCACCACACCCGTCATGACGGCCAGCTCGCGGGCGTCGATGCCCAGCACGGCCGCGCAGTCCGTCACCAGGTGCGGGGTCAGCTCCTTGCCCCCGGCACCGATCACGCCGTAGGTGGGCGGCGACAGGTAGGTGGGCGTCACGTACGCGAGCGCGTGGGCGATGCCCCGCCAGTCGAGGTTGCGGTGCAGGAACATGCGGACGACCCAGCCGCCCGGTCCGTCGACGAGGGGCGCGCGGAGCTTCGGGGCGAAGGCGGCGCGTCGTTCCTCCTGCGGCAGGGCGCGCGCCAGGTCGAGGACTTCCTTGCGCTGCGCTTCGGGCAGCCGCGCCGTGTCCGTGACCATGCTGGTCACCGACGACGCGGCCTCGGCGTCCAGCGGCGCCAGGTCGTCCGGGACCGGCTGCCCCGCGAGGACGAACAGGTCGACGGCGTGGAAGCCCAGCGCGGGGCCGAGGCGTCGCAGCAGCGCGTGTCCGGGAGTCTCCCCCGCCAGCACCGCCCGGAGCTCGTCCTCCGTGACTCCGGCGCGGTCGGCCGCGTCCCGCGCGCCGAGCCCTCGGTGGTCCAGCAACCTCCCCAGCGTCGCGCCGAAGCCGTGGTCTCCGGTGGTGGTAGTGGTCGTCACTGTCGGGGCCTTTGGGGGGGGGAAGGGTGCTCGAGGGATGAGTGTTCGGGGGGGAGGGGTACGGGTCACGTCAGGAGGCGGTGGATCTCTCGCGCGGCGGCGGGGATGGGGCCGATGACCGGGACCTGGAAGCGGTGGCGGAGGGCTTCGGCGGCTTCGCCCAGGGGGCCGCCGCCGATGACGACCGCCGCCGCGCCGTCCTCCCGCACGCAGCGGTCGACGGCTTCGGCCAGCCGCTCCGTCATCTCGGCCGGACTCGCGGCCAGTCGGCGGGGGTCGCCGGGGGTGAGGCGGATGCCGGTGTACTGGGCGGACCAGCCGAGGCGGGTGACGCGGGCGTCGATCGCGGCGGCGAGTCCGGGGGTGGTGGTGGCGATGCCGAAGCGTCGGCCCGCCGCGCCCGCCTCCCGCATCGCGGCCTCGGCGATGCCGACGACCGGGACGGAGGTACGGGCGCGGAGGTCCTCGACGCCCGGGTCGCCGAAGGCGCTGACGACGAAGGCGGCCACGCGGTCGCCGGCCGGTCCGGCGAGGAGGCGGTCCGCCGCGTCGAGGACATGGCCCGCCGACGCACGCAGCACCTCCTCGTCGACGAGCATCGGCGGTCCCGCGGCGACGGTGACGCCATGGACGTCGTAGCCGTCCTCGGGGCGCAGGACGCGACGGGCGATGGCGGCCATCATCACGGTGGTGGCCCCGTCGGTGTTGGGGTTGATGAGTGCCACAAGGGTCATGCGCCCGCCTCCTTCTCCACGATGTCCCCCATTCTCGTCCTCGTCCTCGCGCTCCTTGGACCGGGCGGACGTCTCCGGCGGGAACTGGACGAGTACGGCGAGGCCGACGAACAGGGCGCCGAGGAGCTGGGCATGCCTTCACGCGCACACCCGTCCGTGCGGGCGGGCGTCAGGGTCGGCGTCCACGCGCTGCGTCACCGGGCCGTCCCGAGGAGGAGCCCCATGTTCCCCGCGTACCTGGCCCTTCGGTCCGTCGTGCGGAGTGACGGCGCCGGGCCCCGGTCGCGGCGGGCGCCAGCCCAAAGGCGTGGGGAGGACACAGCGTGGCTGCTCACCGGCGTGACCGGCTGGGTTCCGATGATGCCTGTCTCGGCTGGACCCCGCTGTTGGAGGCGGTCATCCTCGGCGAGGGCGCACGCCGGCGTACCAGGAGATCGTGGAGCTGCTCATCAGCGCGGGCGCCGCTCCCCACCTCCCGGGTCGTGGAGATGTCACCCCGCTCTCGGCCCCGACCTCCGGTCGGAGGGCGGGGCCGCACCTGTTTCAACCGGCCGCGGGAGTCCGGTCGGTGGCGCGTACCGCCGCGCGCGGGGGTGCGGTGCGGCGGGCGACCAGAGTGAGGGCGGCGGCCGCGGCGGCGACGCCCGCGCAGATCAGCCAGACCGTGACGTACGCCGATGCGGCCGGGGTGTCGGACGCCTGCGTGGCCGACGCGGTGAGGACGGCGGCCATCACGCCGCCGGCGACCGCGCCGCCGAGCGTCTTCACGTTGTTGTAGAGGGCGGTGGTGACTCCCGTCCGGGAGGGGTCGCTCGCCTCCGCGATCACGGTGGGCATGGCGCCGAGGGCGACGCCCAGGCCGAGTCCCGCGAGGATCTTCGCGGCGACGAGCTGCCAGATCGCGGTATGCAGGACGGCGGTGGTCAGGAAGCTCGCCGCGACCAGTGCGAAGGAGCCGGCGAGTGCGGGGACGTAGCCGGTCCGGCCCGCGATGCGGGCGGTGAGGGAGGCGGTGACGACGGCCGTCGCCGCGGCCGGGAGCGCCACCAGGGAGATCGACAGGGCGGAGAGCCCGAAGCCGTAGCCGGTGGTGGCGGGGTCTGCCGCCAGGAAGGTGGCGTCGGGTGCCTGGCCGCCGAAGTAGACGACGCCGAAGGCGAACGCGCAGAGGAAGAAGGGGGCTACTCGGCGGTCGGCGAGCGCCCGGACGTCCACGAGGGGTTCGGCCGTGCGGAGTTCGACGCGGGTCCAGACGACGCCGAGGAGGACCGCGAGGCCGAGCTGGATGAGGGCGGAAGGCCCGGGTCCGTCGTCCTGGGCGGCCGAGACGCCGGAGAGGAGGAGCAGCATCGTGGCGCTGAGCAGGACGGCGCCGGGCAGGTCGAGCCGCCCTCGGGCGAGGCGGCGCGACTCGGGGATGGCGAGGAAGGAGACCGGGACGCAGGCGACGGCCAGGACGACCGGCAGGAGGAGCGTGAGGCGGACGTCGTCGGTGAGTTCGTGGACGGCTCCGGTGAGGACACCGCCGAGGAGGGTGCCGAGTGCGAGGGCGCCGACGAGCCGGGCGATGGCGGAACGTGCCGGTCCGAGCGGCAGCCGGTCGCGTACGAGAGCGATCTCCAGCGGCAGCAGGGCGGCCAGCGGGCCGGTCAGGACGCGGCCGAGGAGCAGCACCTCCAGGTTGGGGGCGAGGGCGACGAGGAGGGTGCCGACGGCGACGGAGGCGAGCGCCCAGCGCAGGACCCTGCGGTGTCCGTGGAGGTCGCCGAGGCGGCCGAGGACGGGGACGCTGACGGCGGCGGCGAGCAGCTGCGCGGAGAGCACCCAGGTGAGGTCCGCGTCGCGGATGCCGAGTTCCCGGCCGATCTCCGGAAGCAGGGGGGCGATGCCGCCCTGGAGGAAGCCGCTGGTCAGCTCGAAGAGGACGAGAAGCCCGACGACCGCCCGGACGGATCCGGCACCGGTGTCTCCGACTCCGCCGTCTCCGGCCTCCGGAGTCGCGGTGTCCGGAGTCGCGGTGTCCGGGCCGGCGGAGGCGGGGCCGTCGGGGGCCGAGCTGTCGGAGGCGGAGCCATCGGAGGTCGGACGGTCGGAGGCGCAGCCGTCGGAGGCCGTGCGGTCGCAGGTGGGGGCGTCGGAGGCCGCACGATCCGGGGTCGGGACGTCCGAGGCCGCACGGCCCGGGGTCGGGCGGTCGGCGGCCGGACGGTCCGAGGTCGGGACGTCGGCGCCCGGGCGGTCCGAGGAGGGGAGGTCGGAGGCGGTCACGCGGGCTCCTCGGCGGCTTCCTGGAGGCGGCGGGCGGCGAGTTCGGCGAGCAGCACGGCGGCGTCGAGGACCGCGCGGTCGTCGAAGACGGCCTGGGGCGAGTGGTTCATGGGGGCGGTCGCGGGATCGCGGTCGGGCGGGCAGGCGCCGATCCCGAGGTAGGCCCCGGGGACCTCGCGCAGCACGAGGGAGAAGTCCTCGGAGCCGGTGAGCGGGCGCGGGGCCTCGAAGGCGCGGTCGGCGCCGAGGAGTCCCTGTGCGGTGCGGAGCGCGAAGGCGGCCTCGGCCGGGTCGTTCTCGGTGACCGGGTAGTTCTCGCGGTAGTCGAGGTCGGCCTCGACGCCGTGGGCCGCGGCGACGCCGTGGACCACGCGGGCGAAACCGGCGCGGACGGCGGCCTGGGTGGCGGTGGAGAAGGAGCGGACGGTCGCCTCCAGGACGGCCGTCTCCGGGATGACGTTGCCGGCCGAGCCGGCGTGCAGGGAGCCGACGGTGAGGACGGCGGGGTCGAACACGTCGACGGTGCGGGTGACCATCGTCTGGAGGGCGGTGACCATCTCGCAGACGGCGGGCACCGGGTCCTTCGCGGAGTGCGGCGCGGATCCGTGGCCGCCGGCGCCGCGGACGGTGAGGGTGACGGAGTCGGAGGCGGCCAGCATGGGGCCGGGGCGGACGGCCGCGTATCCGGTGGGGAGCAGGGTCGAGGTGACGTGCAGGGCGTACGCGGCGACGACGCGGCTGCCCGCCGCGTCGAGGACGCCCTCCTCGATCATCAGGCCGGCGCCGCCCATGCCCTCCTCTCCCGGCTGGAACATGAGGACGACGTCGCCGGGGAGTTCGTCGCGGCGGGCGGCGAGCAGCCGGGCCGCGCCGACGAGTCCGGCGGTGTGCAGGTCGTGGCCGCAGGCGTGCATGCGGCCGGGGACCTCGGAGGCGTACGGGACGCCGGTGTCCTCCTGGACGGGGAGGGCGTCCATGTCGCCGCGGAGGAGGACGGCGGGTCCCGGACGGCCGCCGCGCAGCACGGCCGTGACGGAGGTGAGCCGCTCGCCGAGGGTGATCTCCAGGGGCAGTCCGGCGAGGGCGTCGAGGACCGCGCGCTGGGTGCGCGGCAGGTCGAGGCCGAGTTCGGGCTCGCGGTGCAGGTCGTGCCGCAGGGCGATGAGGGGGTCGGCGATTGCCAGGGCGTCGCTGTGCGTGAACATGCCGGGTATAGTGCCGATCCGCCGGATGAACGCGATGCGCTTGCAGGGATCCGCCGAAGTGCTGTGATCGTTTGCGCGAATGAGCCGTTTCGGGAACGGAGTGGTGGGCGTGCTCGACGAGCTGGACTATCTGCTGGTGACGGCGCTCCAGGTGGCTCCGCGCGCCGACTGGCAGACCGTGGGCGAGGCGCTGGGGCTCGACGCCTCGACCGTGGCGCGCCGCTGGGCGCGGCTGACCCGGGCCGGGAACGCCTGGATCAGCGTCCATCCGGCGGTCCGGGCGCAGGCGCCCGCCGTGGTCGCCTTCATCGAGGTGGACTGCGCGGCCGGCCGGCTGCACGAGGTCGCGGCGGAGATCGCCGAGGATCCGCACGTGTTCAATCTGGAGCACGTCAGCGGCGGCCGGGACCTGTTGGTGACCGCCGTCTTCGCCGACCAGGCCGAGCTCGCCCGGTACGTGGGCTTCCGGCTGGGCGCGCTGGCCGGGGTGGCGGCGTCCCGGACGCAGGTGGCGACCACCCTGCACACCGAGGGGAGCCGGTGGCGGCTGGACCGGCTGACCGAGGAGCAGCGGCGGCGGCTCGCGGGCCCCGACCGGCCGGGTCCGGCCCGGCCCGGGGGCGGTCGGCTGCTGGAGGAGCGCGATCTGGAGCTCGTACGGGTGCTGAGCGAGGATCCGCGGCAGTCGGCGGCGCGGCTGGCGGAGCGGACCGGGCTCAGTCCGACGACGGTACGGCGGCGGCTCGACCGGCTGGAGGCGGAGCACGCGCTGGTGTACCGGTGCGAGGTGGCGCGGGCCCTGTCGGGGTGGCCGGTGTCGGTGTCTCTGTGGGCGGCGGTGCCGCAGAGCCGGGCGCCGCGGCTCGCGGAGCGGATCAGCGCGCTGCGCGAGATCCGGCTGTGCGCGTCGCTGTCGGGGCCGTACAACCTGCTGCTGGCGGCCTGGCTGCGGTCGGTGGACGACATCGCGCCGTTCGAGACGCGGCTGGCCGAGCGCTTCCCCGAACTGGTGGTCACCGACCGGGCTCTGACGCTCTGGCCGATGAAGCTGGGCGGTCATCTGCTCGATCCCCGGGGGCGACACCTGCGGGCGGTGCCGCTCGGGCAGTGGAGCGACGCGCGCTCCGAGGCCGCGGAGTCCGCGCTCCTCGACCGGCTCCGGACCCCGCGACGGCAGGCTGCATCGGGGGCGGGGTCGGCGGGGGCCTGAAGCCCTCCGGGAGACACCTGGCCCAGCGGGTGTGCGGAGCCCCTTGGAGACGCTTGGGTCAGTAGGGGTCCGAAGCCCCCTGGAGACGCTTGAGACAGCGGGTGATCGAAGCCTCCTGGAGACGTGAGTCAGCGGCTGTTCGGAGGCCCGGGAGACGTGTGAGTCAGCCGAGGACCGAAGCCCCCCGGGAAGCGCCGGGGTCGGTGGGGGTGTCCGACGCCCGCCGGGCCGCGGCCGCGGATCCCAGGGCCGCGACGATCTCCTTGAAGACCGCGATCTTTTCCGGGTTGCGCCGGGCACCCCACAGCACGGCCCGGTCGCGGGCCTGGAGGGTCGGGGTGGCGCCGCGGGCGAGGAGGTGGTGGACGACGTCGGTACGGGGCATGCCGGCCGCCCATTCGAGGGGGGTCATGTCATGCCGCCGCTCCTCCAGGTCCGCGCCGAACTCCAGGAGCAGGTCGATCAGGGCAGGGCATCGCCGAGGGTGCCGGTGGCGGCGTGGACGAGGGGGACCCAGCCGAAGCGGGTCTGGGGGCCGGTCGGGGCGCCCGCGGCGAGCAGGAGCCGTACCACGTCGGTGTGCCCCCGACCGACGGCGATGGTGAGCGGGGTCTGGTCGCCGTCGTACTCCCCGACGAGCCGCGCCGGTTCCGCACCGGCCCGGAGGAGCAGGTCGACCACCGCCGCGTGGCCCGGGTGCACGGCGGCCTCCAGCGCCATGACGCGCCCGCCGCCCGGGTCGTCGGGTGCGACGCCCTCGCGCAGGAGCCGCTCCACCGTCGCAGTGTCGCCGTCCCGGGCGGCCTCGACCAGCAGATCCGCGGGGTGGGTCGGCCCGTCCTGCACGTGCTGCGCGCCCTGCCCGTCCTGCTCACTCTGAACGTCGGCTTTCTCTGCTCGCCCTGCTCGCCCTGCTCGCCCATGCGGATGATCATCCCGCACGGGACGGCTCCCCGAGCCGTGCCCGGTTCGTCACGCGCGGCCTCTTCCACCCGCACCCTACCGAGCGGTAACGTGCGGGCCCGTCCACAGCCTTGGGGGAATCGCATGGGTGCAGTCACGGCGTTCGATCCGGTGGCCGAGCACGAGCGGACGCGGGTCGCGCTGGAGGCCGCGATCGGGCGGCTGGTCGCGTTGACGGACGGGATCGGCGACCTGGAGGTGCCGTCGGGGGTGCCGGTGTGGTCCGTCGGGGACGTCGGGGCGCATCTCGCCGCCGTGTACCTGGCGTACGGGGCCGCGATCCCCGACGCGCGGAGCGGCGAGGCCACCGAGGGCATCGACTGGGACGCCGTCCTGGCCGGGCGGGACGGGACGTTCGGCGAACGGATCGCCGCCGTGAACGCCCTGTCCGTCGGGCTCGTCGCCGGGGCGGAGCGGAAGCGGCTGGGCGCGATCCTGGCCGGGCGTGGCGCCGCCTTCCTCCGGGACTCGGCGGGCCTCGCACCCGACACGCCGGTGCCCTCGCCCTGGTACGGGCCCGGCCGGACGGTCCCGCTGGCGGCGGCGACGGGCCTGATGCTCAGCGAAACCCTGGTCCACGGTCTCGACATGGCGCGGGGTGCGCGCAGGCCGTGGGCCCTCACCTCCGAGGAGGCGTCCCTGGTCATCGGGCAGGCGATGGTGACGATGATGCCGCTCGCCCTCGACGCCGAGAAGGCCCGCGGGGTACGCATCGCCTTCGACCTCGCCCTGAAGAGCGGCCCGCGGCTCGCCGTCGTGGTGGAGGACGGTGCCGCCACGGTGACCCGGGACCCGGCGCCCCGCCCGTACGACTGCCGGATCACCGCGGCCCCGGCGGCGTTCCTGCTCGTCTCCTTCGGCCGCATGCCGCTCTGGAAGGCGATCGCCCTGGGCCGGATGCGGGCCGGCGGCCGCAGGCCGTGGCTCGCCACGCGCCTGAGCGAGCTCATCACGGCGCCGTGAGGCCGGGGTCGTCCGGGGTCAGACGCCGGTGAAGGGCCAGGAGTCGATGTCCTGGTAGCGGACCGGGGCCGGGCCCCGGGCGTAGTCGCTGCCGACGAGGTGGAGGCGGGCGGTCGGCCAGGGGCGGCCGGTGAAGCCGTCGAGGACGCCGGCCGCGTCCGGAACGCTGCTGAGGTCGCCGCGCCGGGCCCGGGCCAGGGTCAGGTGCGGGCGCAGCGGGCGCCCCTCGTAGGGGATGCCGGTTTCCTTGACGAGGGTGCGGACCTCGTCGGCGAGGCGGTGCAGGCCGGCGACCTCGCCGTCGATGCCGCTCCACAGGACGCGGGAGTCGAAGTGGCCGCCGTCCCGGAGGGAGAGGTCGAGGGGACGGCGGGCGGCGGCGAGCTCCGCAAGGGGGTCGTGCAGGAGGGCCACGGCGGTGGTGGGCAGCTCGCCGAGGAAGGCGAGGGTGATGTGCCAGTCCTCGATCCGGTTCCAGCGCATGCCGGGGTGGGCCGCGTAGGCGGGTGCCAGGGCGCGGGCGAGTTCGTCCTTGGCGTCGTCGGGCGGTGCCAGGGCGATGAAGGCGCGGATGGTGGCGGGCTGGGTCGAGTCGTTCACAGGACTCTTCGTACCGTGCCGCGGCCCGAGCCTCGCGGGCGGGTCCCGGTACGGGGGGGGCCGCCGGTCGTGTACGGGGGCGATGGCGGACGGTCGTGTACGAGGGCGATGGCGACCGGTCGCGTACGGGGGCCGGCCCCGCTCTCCGTACCGGCGGATGCCCCGTACCACCGGCCACGGCCCCGGCGTGCCGGCGGATGCCGCCCGTACACCGCCGGCCATGGCCCCCGTTCCGGCTGATCAGCCCCTGCGCGTCACCAGTCGCCGTCCGCGATCGGCGCGCCGCCCGGCGGGGGCGGCGGGGGGCCGAGCGGCTTGACCTGGTACGGAGAGGGCGGAGTCCACGGGTCGAGGTCGTCGCCCAGCCACTCGCCCACGGGCTTCACGTCGGCGAGGGGGCCGGAAGGGGCGAGGTCGGTGCCGTCGGCGTCGAAGTAGTCGTACCAGGGCAGGCCCGCGCGCGTGTAGGCGGCGCGGTCGACGGGCGACGGCGGGGGCTCCTCGCCCGTGATGCGGCGCCACTCGGGCGGGGTCACCAGATGGACGAAGACGCGCGCGTCGGCGGTGTCGGACCAGTCCCGGGCCGGACGGTCGTCCTTGTACACCTCCTGGCGCATGGTGCCGCCCGCGCCGATGCCCATCGCGGCGGCGGCCCGCGGCGCGCCCGCCGGGGCGGCCATCGGCATCGCCGGGGCGCCGCCGTAGCCGCCGAAGGACGGCGCGGGCGGGGGGCCCGCGGCGAGCAGCCGGGCCCGCTCCTCGGCCTGGCGGCGCCGCTCCTCCGCGAGCCGACGCTGCTCCTCGCGCCAGGCGGCACGGGGCTTCGGGGCCAGCGGGAACGCCTGGAGCTGGAGGCCGCCGACGGTCTCCTCGCCGGTGACCTGGCCCTCGACGGTGGCGCCCATGCCGAGCGGGACGGCGACGAACTGACGCACCGTGCCCTTGCCCGAGTTGATGCCGTCGAGCCACGGCTGGCGGGGCAGCACCACGTAGTTCTGCGGGCGCCGGGAGAGCCGCCCGGTCCACTTCTCGCCGGAGATCGCGCAGACCTTGCCGACGCCGACCTGGAGCGCTGTGGGCTCCGGGCTGCCGGCGAAGCTGAGCCACATCGCCTCGCGGAGGTAGACCGGCATCATCACGCCGCCCTTGGCGCGCCACTGTTCGGGCACGGTGTCGAGGTGGTCCTCGACCCGGCGGAGCGGGAAGGTGCCGAGCCCCGGGGGCAGGCCGTGCGTCCCGGTCTCCGGCAGCCGGAGCGTGCGGACGAACCGCACCCGCACCCCGTCCCCCAGCAGCAGGCTGTCCCCGTCGATCCTCGCCTCGTTGGCGACCACCGTGTCTCCCCTCGTCCCGTCGCATCCGTCCCCTGTTACACGTTCGGCCACGGCGGCCGGTTCCCGACGGGTGCCCCCCGGGCTCGGCGGGGGCGCGGCTTGTCGCGGGCACCGGTCGGCGCTATCTTGCATTGCATGGTTCCTGGTAACGCAAAGAACGAGGCGGGGGGCAGGGTCCCCAGTCAGCTCCGCAAGGGAGTGCTGGAGTACTGCGTCCTCGCGCTGCTCAGGGACGAACCGAAGTACGGCGTGGAACTCCTCGCCGAACTCGCCGCGGTCAGCGTGATGACCACGAGTCAGGGCACGATCTACCCCCTGCTGTCGCGGTTGCGGCGGGAGGGGCTCGTCGACACGGAGCTGCGCGAGTCCCCCAGCGGGCCGCCGCGCCGCTACTACGCGCTCACGGCCCTCGGCCGGACCGCGCTCGCCGAGTTCGCCGGGGCGTGGCCGCACTTCCGGAACGCCGTCGACCACTTCCTCAACGACCCGCAGGGGGACCCCGCATGAACGCCATCGACCACCCGCTCGTCGCGGCCTACCTCGACTCCGTGGCCCGCGAGACCGCCCCGCTCCCGGCCGACCGCCGGGCCGAACTCCTCGCCGACCTGCGCGAGCACATCGAGGTGAGCGACGCCCGGGACGACGCCGGGATCCGCGCGGTCCTCGCCGAGCTGGGGGACCCCCGTACGGTGGCCGCCTCCGCCCTCGCGGAGGAGGAACCGAGCGCCGTCGCCGCCCCCGCGCCGACCGGCCCGCTCTCCGGCCGTCAGGTCGGCCGGCTCGTCGCGGTGCTCCCCGCGCTCGGCGGCCTGCTGGTCCTGGCCTCCCCGTTCGCGGGCACGCTCGTCCTGGCGATCGGAATCGCGCTGCTGTGGAAGACGCCGCTGTGGAGCGCCCGGCACAAGCTCATCGGCACGGCCACGGCCGTGGCCGTGCCGGCGCTGCTCGTCCTCGGCGGGCTGCTCCTCGCCGGCGGCCGGCTCGGCCCGGTGGAGGTACTGCTGATCGGCGTGTTCGCGGTCGGCGTGCCGGTCTCCGGCGTGCTGACCCTCCTGCGGGCACTCCGCGACTGACGGATCCCGGAGCGGCACCGTGCGGAGCCCCGGGGCGGCACGACCGTGCGGAACCCCGGAGCGGGGGGCCACCGGTGCGGAAACCCCCGAACCGGCACCACCGTGCGGAACCCCGGAGCGGAACCCCGGGGCGGGCCAACGGAGCGGGGCCGCCAGGGCCGGGCCGCCGGTGCGGGGCCGCCAGGGCCGAGCCACCGGAGCGGGGCCGCCTACTCCTCGCGGTCGCCGGGTTCAGGCTCCGCCGCGGACGCGGACGGCCGTGTCGCGGAGCCAGTGGGCGCTGCGCTTGGGGATGCGCGCCTGGGTGTCGTAGTCGACGCGGACCAGGCCGAAGCGCGCGGCGTAGCCGTAGGCCCACTCGAAGTTGTCGAGGAGCGACCAGGCCAAGTAGCCGCGGACGTCGGCGCCGGCCTCGCGGGCGCGGGCGACGGCGGCGAGATGGGCGGAGAGGTAGGCGGTGCGGTCCCGGTCGTCGACGAAACCGCCGGCGTCCGGAGCGTCCTCGTAGGCGGCGCCGCTCTCGGTGACCACCATGGGGGTGCCGGGGTAGTCGCGGGCGATGCGGAGCAGCAGGTCGGTGAGGTCGTGGGGCATGACCTCCCAGCCGAGGCCGGTGACCGGCAGGTCGCCGTGCGGCAGGCCCCGGGTGACGGGGCGGCCCCGGGCGTCCGTGTCCGCGCCGTTCTCGTCCGTGCCCGAACTGCGCATCGAGCGGTAGTAGTTGACGCCGAGGGTGTCGATCGGGGTGGCGATGGCGGCCAGGTCGCCGTCGCGGACCGGGATCTCGATCCCATGGGCGGCGAGGTCGCCGATCAGGTCCTCCGGGTAGGCGCCGCGCAGGATCGGGTCGAGGTAGAAGCGGAAGCCGAAGGCGTCGGCGCGGCGGGCGGCCTCGCGGTCGGCCGGGGTGTCGGTGGCGGGGGCGCTGGTGCCGAGGAGGTGGGTGACGGCGAGGTCGAGCGGGCGTCGGGCGTCGGCGCGCAGTCTGCGGGCGGCGAGGCCGTGGGCGAGGTGGAGGTGGTGCACGGCGGCGACGCCGTCGGCGAGGGACCGCCCGCCGGGCGCGTGGACGCCCTCGACGTGACCGAGGACCGCCGAACAGAACGGCTCGTTGAGGGTCGTCCAGTGGGTGACCCGGTCGCCGAGCCGGTCGTGGACGAGCGCCACGTAGTCGGCGAACCGGTGGGCGGTGTCCCGGGCGGTCCAGCCGCCGGCGTCCTGGAGCTCCTGCGGCAGGTCCCAGTGGTAGAGGGTGAGCCAGGGGGTGATGCCCCGGGCGAGGAGTTCGTCGGTCAGCCGGTCGTAGAAGGCGAGTCCCTTCGCGTTGGCGGGGCCGCGTCCGCCGGGCTGGACGCGCGGCCAGGAGACGGAGAAGCGGTACGTGTCGAGGCCGAGCTCCGCCATGAGGGCGACGTCCTCGGGCATGCGGTGGTAGTGGTCGCAGGCGGTGTCCCCGGTGTCCGCGTTGTCGACGGCTCCGGGCACGCGGCAGAAGGTGTCCCAGATGGAGGCGGTGCGGCCGTCCTCGGCGGCGGCACCCTCGATCTGGTAGGCGGAGGTGGCGGCGCCGATGCGGAAGCCGGGCGGGAGCCGGGCGATCAGGGCGTCGTCGGCGGGGAAGCGGTCGGGCGAGAGCGTGGCGGCGGACAGGTCGGCGGACGGCACGGGCACCTCCGGGTGTGGGCCGCACGGGGGCGGCCCGGGCGCCGCGATCGGGCGTCCGGGCCGCCCCGTACGGGGTGGGTGAGGGGTCAGGGCAGGCGGTGGTCGGCGTTCAGCACCGTGCCGCGCTCGGGGCGGTACAGGTCGAAGCCCCGCGTGTCGCACTGGAGACCACCGTTGATGCAGTGGTCGACCAGGGCCTTGAGCGTGCGCTCCTCCCACGCGTTGAAGAAGTCGTAGTGGAAGGAGTAGCCGCGGCCGCTGGCCAGGCGGACCTGGCTCATGTCGCCGTTGACCGGCCACGCCATCTTGAACTCGATCATCGGCAGGGCCACCGGGTGGGAGGCCGGGCACATGTTGTCGTTGGTGCCGGGCTTGACCACCGGGTAGGCCATGTGGCTCTTGTGGTCGGGGGTGTCGAGGTGCAGGCCGTTCCAGCAGCTGGGCGCCTGCATGCGCAGGTTGAGCTGGACGTCGGGCCGCTCGGGACAGTGGGCGGGGATGTCGGAGTTGAAGAAGCTGTCACCGCACTCCCAGCCCTCGACGAAGCCCTTGTGGCCGCGGAACTCCTGCTCGGTCTGCATCGGGTTGCCGACGACGTACCGCAGTCCCTTGGGGAAGGGCCGCACGCTCCGGTAGTCGGTGACGCCCGCCTTGTAGTAGATGACCTGCGGGCCGACGGGCAGGATCTTCTGGTCGCCCTTGTACAGCGAGGGCATCCAGTACGCGGAGGCGTCCGCGGGTGCCTTGCAGGTGGTGGTGCCGCCGTAGAGCGAGCCGGTGGTGCTGGCGGCGTCGGTGGAGGTGTTGCCCATGAACGTGTGGTCGTGGGACTTGCCGAACTGGCCCGGGTAGACGATCGGGTCGTCCGGGGCGGTGTGGCTGACGGCGCAGCCGGCCTGGAACTCGTGGTGGTAGGCCGGGGGCGGGGTGTCCGTGGACGGGGTGACGCCGGTGACCGGCGGGTTCGCGGGGATGTACCCGTCTCCGTCGGCGTCGTCGCCCGATGCCTGGGTGGAGGCGGCCATCTGGTGGCCGACGTGGTTGGCGGCCGCGGCGACGGCCGGCGGGATGCCGTTCTCCGGGTCCGTGGCCTGGGCCATCGTGCCGATGCCGAGGACGCTGGCGATGAGGGCCGTACCGACGAGAAGTGCCGGGAGCCGCTTGGGGCTCGATCTCATGGGGATCTCCTCAGTGGGGTGGGAGGGGTGGTGCGGGCCGGTCAGCCGAAGACGCCGAACTCGTGGAGCGAGTAGCCCCAGCCGGTGCCGCGCGCGGTCATGTGCACCCGCACGTGCCGGGCGGTGGCCCCGGACTCGATGGTGTCGATGTCGCCGTTGCCGGCGGTCTGGGTGTGGATCGTGCGCCAGTTCTGGCCGTCGTCGGAGACCTGGACCTCGTAGGCGCGGGCGAAGGCCGGGTCCCAGACGAGCTGGAGGCGGGAGAAGGAGCGGACCGAGCCGAGGTCGACCTGGATCCACTGGGGGTCGGCCCAGTCGCTGGCCCAGCGGGTGTTCGGGTTGCCGTCGGTGGCGTTGCCGGCCGGGCAGGGGCAGTCGCCGTAGGACGCCTGGAAGGAGGAGGCGGTGGTGGGGCGGCCCTGGGCGAGGTTGGTGCCGGAGACCGGCGGGGCGACGACCTTGACGGACTTGGTCTCGATGCCGGCGTTGCCGCGGCCGTCCTCGGCCTGGACGTACACCTTCCAGACGCCGAGCTTCTCGGGCGCGGTGACGGTCAGGGAGCCGTCGGCGTTGCGCCGGTGCGGGGTCTCCAGGAGCCGCTTGTCGCCGTTGGCGTAGTTGCCGCTGAGGAAGACCTTGGTGGTGACGGGGTCTCCGTCGGGGTCGCGGACGTCGGCGCGGACCGTGAACTCGCCGCCGGCCGGGGCGGATCCGGACGGGGTGACGGACATGTTCGTGATGACGGGCGGCGTGTTGTCGCCCGCGGTGCTGCCCGTGTACGCCTTCTTCAGGGCGTAGTAGGAGAGGCGCTTGAGGCCGTCGGGCAGCAGGTTGAACCAGACGCCGCCGAAGTCGTGCTCGGTGCCGTAGTGGAAGACGGTGGCGCCGAGCGCGACGCCCTGGTGGCCGGTGACGCAGTTCCAGGCGCGGGTGTAGCCCTCGGCCTTCTGCACGTCGGTGGGCTCCTCGGCGACGCCGTTGGCGTCCTTCGGGGTCTCCCACTCCCCCGCCGGGCCGGTCTCGGTGATGAGGTACGGCTTGGTGTAGCCGCCCTGCTCCCAGTCCTCGCGGACCCCGCACATGTCGCCGTAGGCGTTCATCGAGTACAGGTCGAGGTCGGGGGCGTTGCGCTTGTAGTAGGGCCAGGCGCCGGTCCAGGCGTCCGTGGAGGTCACCGGGTGGTCAGGGTCGATGGAGTGGATCTTCTTGGCGACATCGTTGACGAAGGTCGTGTAGGCGTTGCGCTGGGCTTCGAGTTCGGCGCCCGAGTAGCAGTTCTGGAGGCCGAGGACGGACTCGTTGCCGACGTTCCACATCAGGGTGGCGGGGTGGGACTTGTACTCCTCGACCCACCTGGCGAACTCGTTCAGCATGTTCGTCTTGTACGTCGTGTCGGTGACGTAGTTCGCGCAGCCGCCGGAGCCGGGGCCGCCTCCGGGCTGGAGCCAGAAGCCGTTCATGACCCGGATGCCCTGGGCGGCGGCCGCGTCGAGGAGCGGCTTGGTGGAGCCGTCGGTGCCCCAGGTGCGGATGGTGTTGGCGCCGAGGGACTTCACGTCGGGCATGTACCGGCCGGCGTCGGCGACGGCCGGACCCCAGGTGACGCCCTTGACGGTGTAGGGCTGTCCGCCGACGGTGAGCTGCCAGTTGCCCTGGCTCCCGGTGACGCGGACGGCGCCGCCGCCCTGGGGCGGGGTGCCGCCCTCCTCGCCGTACACCTTGAACTCCCAGAGGGAGAGGCCGTATCCGCCGGAGCGGGTGACGCCCTGGACGCGGACGTACCGGCCGGTGCCCGTGACGGCGATCTCGTCGGTGCCGCCGTCGGCGCCGGTGACGGTCTTCGCCGTACGCCAGTCGGTGCCGTTGTCGGAGAGCTGGATGTCGTACGCGGTGGCGTGGGCGGCCTCCCAGGTCAGCACGATCCGGCTGACGGAGGCGGTGCGGCCGAGGTCGACCTGGATCCACTGGCCGTCGCTCCACTGGCTGGCCCAGCGGGTGCCGGGTTCGCCGTCGACGGCGGCGGAGGCGGGGAAGCCGTCGCCCTCGGCCGAGGAGGCGGTGGCCGTCCTGCCCTGGGAGAGCAGGGTCTCGGCGGCGGAGGCGGGGGTGGCGGCGAGGGCCGTCAGGGAGGTGGCGAGCAGGGCGCCGAGGGAGACGAGCGAGGCGGTGGTGCGGGTGCGCGTGCGGGTGCGGCTGGGCGTGGGGAGGTGGTGCGCGGTCATGGCGGCTCCAGGACGGACGCGGGGAGGAAGGGGGAGGTGGTGCCCTTCCGGGCGGCACAGCGGGACGGGTTGCCGCCCGGAAGGGGTCGGTGGCCGGGGCGCGGGGCGCCCCGGCCCGTCGTCACGGGAAGCTGACGACGGTGGACGGCACGGTGGAGGTGCCGGCGGGGATGGTGGACGCCCCGGTGTCGTTGATGACGTGGTTGTAGTGGCCCATTCCGCCGAGGGAGACCACCAGGAGGCTGTGGAACTTCACTCCCGGCTTGACGGGCGCCTTGAAGCCGTGGTCCTGGACGATCGTCGGATCCACGTTGTAGTTGCAGTAGCTGCCGAGGCCCCATGCCTCGTGGGTGTTCACGGAGTCGTCGACCCGGTAGGCGGCGTACCCCTTCGTGGCACCGTTCTGGATGGCGGCCTGGTTGGGGGCGTCGTACGCCTTCTCGTTCTGGTAGAAGATCGTGCGGCCCCGCTCGCCGTACCACTCGACGTCGTACTTGTTGAAGTGCTCGACGAACAGACCGGTGGCGAGCACGTCGTCGCCGTTGACGCGGACACCGTAGTCGGCCCGGTTGGTCTCCCAGCCCCAGCCCTCGCCGTGGTCGGCGCGCCAGACCCAGGTGTGGTCGATGATCGCGTCGTCGCTGTTCACGACCATGCTGGTGGTGGCCTTGCCCACGTGGGCGCCGCCGATGCGGATGTAGACGTCCTGCACGGTGGTGGGGTTGGCGGAGTGGTCCGCGGAGGAGTTCTGCGGGCCGAGCTCCAGCAGGGTCGGGGAGTTCACCGGGCCGGCGTCGATCAGGAAGCCGGCGAGGCGGACGCCGTCGACGTCGGCGACCTTCATCGCGGTGACGCCGTTGTCCGGGATGATCGTGGCGAGGCCGAGGCCGAGCACGATGGTGTTGGCGCGGTTCACGTTGATGGTCTGGTCGACGTGGTAGACGCCCGGCGTGAACAGCAGGTGCAGGCCCTGGGCGAGTGCCGCGTTGATCGTGGCGGCGGTCGCGCCCGGCTTGACCACGTAGAACTGGTTCAGCGGGATCGACTCGCCCTGCGGCGTGCCGTTGGCCCAGCTGGTGCCGCGGGCGTTGACGCGCTTGGCGGGGGCGAAGACCTTGTACTCGTTGCCGTCGAGGTACAGGTAGGGCTTCTCGCGGGAGATCGGCGTGGTGTCGAGCGTGGTGTAGCGGGGCTCGGGGAAGGAGGTGGCCGGAGCGCCCTCGACGCCCGAGAAGGTCTGGTTCCAGACGCTGTTGGACCAGCCGCCGATGGAGCTCTCGCGGGTGTACCACTGCTGCTGGGAGTAGTTCCCGACCTGGCCGTCGATCTTCGAGTCGGCGATGTAGCCGCCGCTCGCCCAGCCGTAGCCGTTCGGCGCGAGGTTGAGGCCGCCCTTGACGTGCATGCGGCGGAAGGCGGACGCCTGTGAGACGGCCCAGCGGTTGGTGCCGTTCACCGGGTTGAGGGTCAGGCCCTCGGCGCCGCGCCAGAAGTTCTGGGTGGCGTTGCCGTTGAACCAGCCGGCGTCGACGGTGACGTCGCCGTTGATGGTGGTGTCGCCGGGGCGCAGACCGAGGCCGGCTATCTGGGTGTAGAAGCCGATCTGGGCGTTGAGGTTGTTGTACGTGCCGGGCTTGAAGAGGAAGGCGTGCCGGCCGCTGCCGAACTGCGCCGACTCCTGCTCCTGGAAGACCTGGTCCAGCTTGGCCTGGATGCCGGGCGTGGACGGGTCGAAGACGTGCACGTTGGGGCCGAGGTCGCCGCCGCCGGGCAGCGTCGGGCCGGTGGTGTCGGTGGTGCCGTACACCTGGAACTCCCAGAGGGAGTAGCCGTATCCGGTGGCCCGGGTGAGGCCGTTCATGCGGACGTAGCGTCCGGAGCCGGAGAGGGTGACCTCGTCGGTGCCGCCGTCGCCCGCGGAGACCGCGGTGACGGTGCGCCAGTCGGTGCCGTTGTCCGAGGCCTGGATCTCGTAGTTCTTGCCGTAGGCCGCCTCCCAGGTGAGGACGGCCCTGCTGAGCTGCCGGCTGGCGCCGAGGTCGACCTGGAGCCACTGGGCGTCCTGCCACTGGCTGGCCCAGCGGGTGCCGAGGTCGCCGTCGACGGCGGCGGAGGCGGGGAAGACGGCTCCCTCGACGGTGGAGGCGGTGGCCGTCTTCCCCTGGGAGAGCAGGGTCTCGGCGGCCTGGGCCGAGGTGGTGGGGACGACCGCGAGCAGCGTGCCGGCCAGGGAGGCGACCAGGGCGCCGACCATGGAGCGGCGGAGTGGGGATGCGGGGCGCCGGCGGGGCGGCGGGGACCCTACGGAGGACATGGATCTCCTCGGTGATACGTGACGGACACATGGGAGAGCGCTCTCCGAAACCTTGCACGGGGCCGGAGTGGACGGTCAAGCCATGTGACACGACTTTTCTTTTGACTTGCATTAAGCATCGATCGCAGAGGGGGCGGTTCCGCCGCGTACTGCCCACCCTCCGGACACCCCGCACCGATAAAGTGCGTGGATGGGGAATCGAGGCCCGACCCTTGAGGACGTCGCACGTGAGGCGGGGGTGTCACGCGCGACGGTGTCCCGCGTGGTCAACGGTGTGCGGAACGTGGCTCCGGACATCCAGGAGGCCGTCCGCGCAGCGGTCGCCAGGACGGGTTACGCACCCAACCAGGCGGCCCGCTCGCTGGTCACCCGGCGCACCGGCGCGGTCGCCCTGGTCCTGTCCGCGACCGGCGGCTCCTTCACCGCCCGGCTCTTCTCCGACCCCTTCTTCGGGCGGGTGGTCGACGGCGTCCTGCCGGTGCTGCGCGAGCGCGCGGTGCAGCCGGTCCTGCTCGTCGCCGAGTCCGAGCCGGCCCGCCTCCAGCTCGTCGAGTACCTGCGGCGCGGCGGCGGCGACGGGGCGGTCGTCGTGCCGCTCGACGAGGACGACCCGCTGCCCGGCATGCTCGCCTCGGCCGGGCTGCCGACGGCGCTCTTCGGGCGCCCTCCGCAGGGGGTCCGCTGCGACTGGGTGGACCTGGACAACACCGCGGGCGCCCGGCTCGCGGCCGAACACCTGTGGGCGACCGGGCGGCGGCGCCCCGCGACGATCGCCGCACCGGCGTCGGCGCCGACCGCGCGGGAGCGGCTCTCCGGCTTCACGGCCGCCCTCGCCGCGCGCGGGGTCGTCGACGTGCCGGTCGAGCGGGGCCGGTTCACCGAGGAGAGCGGCCGGGACGCGATGGCCCGGCTGCTCGACCGGCACCCCGACATCGACGCGGTCTTCGCCGCCAACGACGTGATGGCCCGCGGCGCCGTCCGCCACCTCGCGGAGCGGGGACTCGACGTGCCGGGGCGGGTCGCGGTGATCGGTTTCGACGACGCGGCCACCGCCCGGGAGGTCGAGCCCGCGCTGACCACCGTGCGGCAGCCGGTCGAGGCCATGGCGGCGGCCGCGACCGGCCTGCTCCTGGACCGGCTGGGGGCCCGGGACGCGGACACGCCGGAGACCGGTTCGAAGGTCTTCGAACCGGTTCTGGTCGTCCGGGAGTCCGCCTGAGCCGGGCGGCTCCCGGCGGGCCCCGCGCGGGCCCCCGCGGGTCGGGCCCCACGGGCGCGGAGGGCCGCCCCCTCTCGACGGCCGGGGCGGCCTTCCGCGCGGTCCGGGGTGCGGCGGATCAGCCGTGCAGCTCCCGGTGGGCCCGGATGAGCTCGGCGTAGCGGCGGCCGGTGGTCTTCACGGTGCGCTTCTGGGTGGCGTAGTCGACGTGGACGAGGCCGAAGCGCTTGTCGTAGCCGTAGGCCCACTCGAAGTTGTCCAGGAGCGACCAGGCGTAGTAGCCGGCGAGCGGGGCGCCCTTGCGTACGGCGCTCGCGCAGGCGGCGAGGTGCTGCTCCAGGTAGCGGGTGCGGTCGGGGTCGTGGACGGAGCCGTCGGGGGCGACGGTGTCGGGGAAGGCGGAGCCGTTCTCGGTGACGTACAGCTCGCGGACGCCGTACTCCTCGGTGAGCCGCAGCAGCAGGCTCTCCAGGCCCGCCGCCTCGATCTGCCAGTCCATGCCGGTGCGGGGCACGTCCGGGAGGCGGACCTCGCGGGCGTACGGGACGGGGCCCTCGGGGTCGTCGGCGACGGTGACCGGGAAGTAGTAGTTGAGGCCGTGCCAGTCGAGCGGGGCGGCGATGGTCTCCAGGTCGCCCGGCTTCTCGGGGAGGTCGACCCCGTACAGCTCGCGCATGTCGGCGGGGAAACCGCGGCCGTAGACCGGGTCGAGCCACCAGCGGTTGCTGTGGCCGTCCATGCGGCGGGCGGCCGCGAGGTCCTCGGGGCTGCTGGAGGCCGGCTCGACGGTCGAGTGGTTGGTGACGAGGCCGATCCGGGCGCCGGGGGCGGCGGCGCGGACCGCGGCGGTGGCGAGGCCGTGGCCGAGGAGCAGGTGGTACGAGGCGCGGACGGCGGCCGTCAGGTCGGTGAGGCCCGGAGCCATCCGGCCCTCCAGGTGCCCGATCCAGGCGGAGCAGAGCGGTTCGTTGAGGGTGGCCCAGTGGGTGACGCGGTCGCCGAGGCGGCCGGCGACGACGGAGGCGTACGCGGCGAGGTGCTCGGCGGTCTCGCGGGAGGTCCAGCCGCCCCGGTCCTGGAGGGCCTGCGGCAGGTCCCAGTGGTAGAGGGTGACGGAGGGGGTGATCCCGGCGTCGAGGAGGCCGTCGACCAGCCGGTCGTAGAAGTCGAGTCCGGCGGCGTTGACGGGTCCGTCGCCGCCCGGGAGGACGCGGGGCCAGGCTATCGACATCCGGTAGGTGTCGACGCCGAGCTCCTTCATCAGGGCGATGTCCTCGGGCCAGCGGTGGTAGTGGTCGCAGGCCGTGTCGCCGTTGTCGCCGTTGTCGATCGCGCCGGGGACGCGGGAGAAGGTGTCCCAGATGGACGGGGCGCGGCCGTCCTCGGCCACGGCGCCCTCGATCTGGTAGGCGGAGGTCGCCGTGCCCCAGGCGAAGGAGGACGGGAAGGCCGCCAGGTCGGGCTGCGGGGCGGTGTGGTCGGACACGGGGTCCCTTTCTGCGGAACGGGGCTGGGAGGACGTCACTTGACCGCACCCGCGGTGAGGCCGGCGACGAGGTAGCGCTGGAGGAGGAGGAACCCGACGACGACGGGGACGCTCACCACGAGGGAGGCGGCCATCACCTGGTTCCAGTAGACGTCGTTGAGGGTGGCGTAGCCCTGGAGGCCGACGGCGAGCGTGCGGGTGGTGTCGTTGGTCATGACGGAGGCGAAGAGGACCTCGCCCCAGGCCGTCATGAAGGCGTAGATCGCGACGGCGACGATGCCGGGCCGGGCGGCCGGCACGATCACCCGGAACAGCGCCTTGATCGGGCCGCAGCCGTCGACCTTGGCCGCCTCGTCCAGCTCGCGCGGGATCGAGTCGAAGTAGCCGGTGAGCATCCAGATGGAGAACGGCAGCGAGAAGGTCAGATACGTGAGGATCAGGCCCTCGCGGGAGCCGAACAGGGCGATGCCGGTGGCGTTGCCGAGGTTGACGTAGATGAGGAAGAGCGGCAGCAGGAAGAGGATGCCGGGGAACATCTGCGTCGACAGGACGGTGACGGTGAAGACCCGCTTGCCGCGGAAGGTGTAGCGGCTGACGGCGTACGCGGCGAAGATCGCGACGATCACCGACAGGACCGTGGCTCCGCCCGCGACGACGATCGAGTTCACGAAGTAGTCGGCGAGCGGGACCGTCTCCCAGATGTCGAAGTAGGGAGCCACGGTGAGCGTGGACGGGATCCACTCGAACTTGCCCGACACGTCCTCCAGCGGCTTCAGGGAGCTGGAGATCATCACGTACACCGGCAGCAGCACGAAGACGGTGAGGAGGGTGAGGACGATCCGCCGGGTCCAGAGGAAGGAGCGGGGCGGGGCCATCGGGGAGCGCGGCCGGGCCGTGCGGGCGTGGGCGGCGTCAGACATCGGAGGTCTTCCTTCCGCGGGTGGTGAGCAGGAGGTAGACGCCCGTGACGACGAGGAGGAAGAGCAGCAGGAGCACGGACATGGCCGAGCCGGTGCCGAAGTTCCACGTCTGGAAGGACGACTGGTAGATGTGGAGCGAGATGAGGTCCGCGGCTTCCGGCGCCGCCTCGCCGAAGAGGACGAACGGCGTGTTGAAGTCGTTGAAGGTCCACAGGAAGAGGACCAGGACGAGGACCTGGTTGACGGAGCGCAGGGACGGCAGGGTGATGTGCCGGATCTGCTTCCAGACGCCGGCCCCGTCGAGGGAGGCGGCCTCGTACATCTCGCGGGGGATGTTCTGGAGGCCGGCCATCACGGTGAGGAAGGCGAAGGGCCAGCCCTTCCAGACGGAGACGACGAGCAGGGCCCAGAAGCTGTTGTCCCCGATGAGCCAGAAGGCGGGGCTGTCGCCGATGCCGAGCTGGTCGTGGAGGACGTGGTTGATGACGCCGTTGTCGCGCTGGAACATGAACGCCCAGGTGATGACGGCGGCGTAGACCGGCAGAGCGTACGGGACGAGGAAGAGGGTGCGCAGGACGCCCCGGCCGCGGAACTTCTCCTGGAGGAGGACCGCGGCGGCCGTGCCGAGGAGCCAGCACAGGCCGACGGAGAGCACGGTGAACTGGCAGGTGGTCAGGAAGGACTTCAGGAGCGACTTCCCGACGGCCGCGTCGAAGTCGAGCGAGACCGAGAAGTTGTCCAGTCCCGACCAGGGGGCTGCGGCCCAGTCGCGGATGTAGAACTGGGTGAGCTCCTTGAAGCTCATGCCGATGCCCATGAGCATCGGTACGAGGTGGACGAGGAGTTCGAGGAGCAGGGCGGGCAGGAGCAGCAGATAGGGCAGTGCGAGACGGCGACGCCCGGAGCGGCGTGCGGTGCGCGCCCCTCCGGGTGTGGCCTTGCGCACCGCCGGCTCCCGCGCGGGGGTGACGGCGGTCTGGGTCATGGGGCGGGTGCCTACTTCTTGGGCATCTGCTGCTGGGCCTTGTCGAGCTTGGCCTTGACGGACTCGGTGGTGACGGGCCGGCCGGCGGCCGCGTCGGCGAACAGTTCCTTGACCGCGGTGCCGACGACGGTCTCGAACTGCGACTCCTCCGGGACCTGCGGGAGGGCGGCGGCGCTGGAGGCGAGGGTGTCGCGGATGACGGCGAGGGACGGGCCGGAGAAGGCCGCGTCCTTCTGTGCGGTCTTGACCGGCGGCACGGAGCCGTACGTCTTGTTGAGGGCGATCTGCTCCTCGTCGCTGGTCATGAACTTCACGAACTTCAGTGCGCCGTCGAGGTTCTTGGTGTTCTTGAAGACGGCCATGTTGATGCCGGCGACCATCGAGTTGGTGGCGGTGCCGGTGCCCGGCTTGCCCGAGGGGACGGGGGCGGGGACGACGCCCCACTCCGCCTCGGACATGCCCTGGGAGGCGAAGGTCTGCGACGGGGTCTGCCAGAGGACCATGCCGGTCTTGTCCTTGGCGAAGTCGCTCAGGGACTGGTTCTGGGCGTACTCGGCGTTGCCCGGGGCGACGACCTTGTGGGTGGCCATGAGGTCGATGTACTGCTTCACGGCGGCGACGGCGCCGTCGGAGGTGAAGTCGGGCTTGCCGTCTGCGGTGAAGAAGTCGGCGCCGTGCTGCTTGCCGAGGACGAACACCTGGTGGATGTTGTTGGAGAGGTTGGAGCCCTCGACCCCGATGCCCCACTTGCCGTCCTTGCTGAGCTTCTTGCCGGCGGCGACCACCTCGTCCCAGGTCGTCGGCGGCTTGGCTATGCCGGCGTCCTTGAACATCTGCTTGTTGTAGTAGAGGGCGTAGGCCATCGAGTAGAGCGGGACGGCGGCCGGGTCCTGGCCGGGGGCGCCGGTGGAGCCGAGGGCGGAGTCGACGAAGCGGTCCTTGCCGCCGATGGCCTCGAAGTTCTTCGCGTCCCAGGGCAGCAGGGCGCCGGTGGCCTGGAGGGAGGCGCTCCAGGTGTTGCCGATGTTGAGGACGTCCGGGCCCTGGCCGGAGGTGGTGGCGGTGAGGATCCGGTTGAGCAGGTCGGACCACGGGATCACCTCCAGCTTGACCTTGACGCCGGTGCGGCGCTCGAACTCGTCCAGTTCGGGCTGGAGGACCTTCTTGTCGACCTCCAGGCTGGAGCCCTGGTTGGTGGCCCAGTAGGTGAGGGTCTTCGTCGCCTGGCCGCCGCCGTCCTCTCCGCCCCCGCCACAGGCGGTCGCGGTGAGGACGAGGGAGAGGGTGACGGCACCCGTGACGGCGGCTCTGATTCTGCGCATGGCTCCTGGTCCCTTTCAGGGAAGGCGGGAGGACCGACAGGGGGAGCGCCCGGACCGCTCTCCGCCGCATCGGCTTAATTTAGGATGTGAGTTAAACCCCATGAGAAGGTCGCGTCAAGGCTTGTCGTGCGGGTATGTTGCAGCGGACGACTACGAGGGGCGGGGACGAGAGTGCACGCGAAGAGTGGCCGCACGGTGCGCGACCTGCGGCGCGAGAACCGGACGGCGGTTCTCCGGAGGCTCTATTTCGACGGCCCGATGAGCCGGCTCGCGCTCGGTCCCGCGACCGGGCTCTCCTCGGGATCGATCAGCAACGTGGTCGCGGAGCTGGTCGCCGAAGGGCTCGTCGAGGAGGCCGGCAGCGTCGACTCGGCCGGCGGCCGGCCGCGCACCCTGCTGCGGATCGCACCGGGCAGCGGCTGCATGATCGGCGTGGACGTCGGCGAGACGCGGGTGCGGATCGAGCTGTTCGACCTCGCCCTCACCGAGCTGGCCCGCACCGAGCGCCCGCTGGCGCCGTCGGGACCGAGGACCGCGCGGTACGAGGTGGCGGTCGTCGTCGAGCACCTCCGGGACGGCATCGCGGAGGTGCTGCGCACGGCCGGGGTGCCGGCGGAGCGGCTGCTCGGTGTCGGGATCGGCGTCCCCGGCATCGTCGAGCGGACGCCGGAGGACGGGGCGGTGGTGCACGGGCAGACGATCGGCTGGGACGCGGTGCCGCTGGAGCGGCTGCTGCGCGAGACGGTCGAGCTGCCGGCGGAGGTCCCGTACCGGATCGAGAACGGCGCCAAGACCCTGGGACAGGCCGAGATGTGGTTCGGCGCGGGGCGCGGCGCCCGCAGCGCCGTGGTCGTCCTCTTCGGTTCCGGTGTCGGCGCGTGCGTGGTGACGGACCCGCTGGGCCCCGGGCGGGCGCTGGAGTGGGGTCATCTGACCGTACGGGTCCGGGGGCGGCGCTGCCGCTGCGGCGCCCAGGGCTGTCTGGAGGCGTACGCGGGCGCGGAGGCCCTGCTCGCCCGCTGGCGCGACGCGGGCGGCGAGCCGCCGGCCGGCGCGGACGAGGAGACGGCCCTGACGGCGATGCTGGCCGCGGCGTACCCGCCGGACGAGCCGGGATCGGATCCTCTGGGCGGCGCACCGGGGCCCGACATGGCGGCGGTCGCCGTGCTGGACGAGACGGCCGAGTACCTCGGGGCCGGACTGGCCGATCTGATCAACCTGTTCCAGCCGGAGCGGATCCTGGTCGGCGGATGGGCGGGGCTTCAGCTGGGGAGCCGGTTCCTCGGTTCCGTGGCGGCGTACGCCCGCGCGTACGCGCTCCGCCACCCCGGCGGCCGCACCCAGATCGCGCTCGGCACGCTCGGGCCCGAGGCGGTGACGGTGGGAGCCGGTCTGCTGCCCCTGGTGGACTTCTTCGCCCAGGGCGGGCGCAGGCCCGAGCGGGCGCCGAGCGTTCCGGCGCCCGCCTGGCAGACGGCGCTGCGGGACCGCGTCTCCACCTGACCGGTCCCGCGCGGGCTACGTCCCGCGCGGGCTACGCGTACGGGTCGAAGGGGATGCCGGCCGGCTTCGCCTTCGCGAGGTGGGCAGCGAAGCTGCCGTCCTTCAGACCGAAGTGGGCGCTGCCGAAGTCGGCCTGGCTCAGCTTCTCGCGGATTCCGGGCGGGTAGCCGTTCCAGCCGACGAGGGCGGGGAACTGCCAGGTGCCCCTGTGGTTCTCGGGCGGCTCGTCGTTGGTGTTGGCGGCCCGGAAGCAGTGGGTGCCGATGCCGTCCTTGTGGTAGACGATCTTGGGGTGGGTGCCGTCCCAGCGGATCCGGTCGCGGGCGTGGACGGTGAAGGACCCGTGGTTCGACGTGGCGACGTACTGCGCCTGGTCGTTCTGGATCCAGACCACGACGTGCTCCCAGTCGTGCCGGTGGCCGCCGAGCCCGCTGCCCCAGACGGCCTGGTCCTTCTCGAAGTAGAGGCCGTAGAGGACCGCGCACCAGCCGTTGTTGCAGAGCGAGCGGGCATAACCGTTGGTGTTCGCGAGGTCCGACGCGTCCCGGCACTGCCCGCTGACCGTGCCGGACGGGTTGAGACCGGGGTTGAGGGTGCCGTCGGGGCCGATCGCGGCCGTCGGATGGCAGCCGTCGGTGTCGTAGTCGTACGCGGGCTGGTACGTCCGCTCCAGCGCGTCCGCGTTCGCGGGGAGCGCGGGGGGCGGGGCGGCGAGGGCGGCGCCCGGGAACGCGAGGAGGAGCACGAGGGCGCTGCCGAGGACGGCGGCTCCCTTCGTGACGCGGCGCGAGGTGTTCAACTCCGGCTCCCTGAGGGGGTCGAGGGGGTGGGGGTGCGGAGGTCGCGCCGTGGGCCAGACGGGACGGACGACCGGGCCCTGACATGCCCACCCCAAGTCGCTCCCAAACGGCCGGCAACCGCCGACCGGCCGGGAACGTCCTGATCAGGGACGCCGGGGGACGATCGGAGGACGATCGAGGGAAGGACGGGTGGACGTGGCGGGGCGGGAAGGAGAACCGGGCATGCGACGACCGTGGCCGAACCGGCGCGGGCCGGACGGCGAGCGCGGGGCGCTCGGAGGGCGCGCGCGTGACGGCGAGCGCGGGCCGGACGACGAGACCTCGCCGGGCGGCGGGCCCACGCCGGACAGCAAGGCCACGCCGGTGGCCGGGCCCACACCTGACGACAAGACCCCGCCGGACGGCAGGCCCGCGCCCGACGGCAGGCCCGAGCCGGACGGCGGGCCCGCGCCGGACGGCGGGCCCGCGCCGGAGCGCGGGCGGAGGCCCGACCGTGGGCGTGCTCGTGGTCGGGTGCTCGCCGTCCTCGGTCTGGCTGCCGCCGGGGGGCTCGTGCTGCACCGCTTCGTGCCGAACACCCCGGGGCGCCTCGGCAGTCTGCTGGAGAGCTTCCTCTTCTGGCTCGGCCCGTTCACCGCGCTCCTGCTGCTCTGCGCGGCGGTGCGCCGCAGCCGTACGGCCCTGGTCGCGCTGCTCGTCCCGGTCGTGGCGTGGACCGCCGCCTTCGGCCCGCTGCTGCTGCCCGCCGCCCCGCCCGGCGCCCGCGAGTTCACCGTGCTCCAGCACAACGTCGCCGACGACAACGCCGACCCCGCCGGCACGGCCCGGGCGCTGGCCGACGGCGGCGCCGACGTGATCGCGCTCCAGGAGCTGGTCGATCCGGCGCTCGCGGTCTACCGCCGGGAGCTCGCGGCCCGCTACCCGTACCACGCCGTGCGCGGCACGGTCGGGCTCTGGTCCCGCCACCCGCTCGGCGAGACCCTGGCCCTCGACATCAAGCCGCCGGAGATCACCGAGCCGTGGCGGCGGGCGCTGCGGGCCGAGGTGCGCACGCCGTACGGGGAGGTGGCGGCGTACGTCGTCCACCTGCCGTCCGTGCGCCTCGGGCCCACCGGCCTCGCGTCGGCCCGGCGCGACGAGAGCGCCGCCCTCCTGGGGCGGATCCTGGAGGCGGAGCAGTCCCCGCGGGTGGTCCTGGCCGGCGACCTGAACGGCACCGTCGACGACCGCGGCCTGGCCCCGCTGACCTCCCGCCTCGACGCCCCCGAGCGCGGTCTGGCCCTGAGCTACCCGGCCGTCCTCCCGGTCGCGCGGATCGACCAGGTCCTGGCCCGGGGCGGCACCGTGGCCCGGATCCGCCCCCTCCCCGGGACGGGCAGCGACCACCTCCCGGTCCTGGCCCGGATCGTCCTCGACGCGGCCTCTCCGGCCAAGGGTTGATCGAAAAGCGGCCATTGTTCGGGCGCGGGCCGCATCCGCCGGCCGCGGCCCCACCGGTGAGACACCCTTCCCGTGACCGTCCGGATCGTGGACACGCCGGGTCGGCGAGCTGGGCGATTCACGGGTGGTCCGGCTTCCGGTTACGCGACTACACACATCGGACGCCGAACCGTCAAGCACACGGGGGAGCTTGACCTGAAGCGCACGCCCCCTGGTCCGCCCCCCGCGCTCCCTGTACCTTCCGTCCTGACCCCGCCGCCGACCGGGGTCGCGACCCCCACGTTTCCGGCCATTCCCGGCCACGACCGCCCAGCGCATCGCCCGCCCCTCCACTCCCCCCGGTGGTTCCGCATGCCCGCTGTCCCCGCTCGGCCCCCGACCCCTCGTCTCCGGCGTCCCGGCTCCGCCGGGGTGTAGCCCTCCGCCCGGCCGGAAGACCACCGCCGGGCCGGATCCGCAGAGACGGACGGCAGGCGAACCCGCCATCCGTCCGCCGTACGACCAGGCACCACCGGCCCGCGACACGACCGCGGCCGGGTCCGGACTCGGGGAAGACGGAGACATCGTGCGATTCCAACTGCTGGGGCCCCTGAGCATCACCGACGGACGGGACACCGTCGTGCTGCCGCCGTCCAAGCCGACGGCGCTGCTCGCCGCACTGCTGGTCCGCCCCGGCTCCATCGTCTCCACCGACCGGCTGCGCGGGGCCGTCTGGGGCGAGGACCAGCCGTCCACCGCCAAGGCCGCGCTGCAGAGCTGCGTACTGCGGCTGCGGCGCCTCTTCGCCAAGTACGGCATCGAGGACCAGGCGGTGGTGGCGGTGGCGGGCGGCTACCGCATCGACGCCGACGCCGGGACCCTCGACCTGCTCCACTTCCGCCGGCTCGTCGAGCGGGCCTCCACCGGCGACCCCGGCTCCGAGCTGTACGAGCTCCGCGCCGCCCTCGCCCTCTGGCAGGGCCCCCTGCTCGCCAACGTGCCCTCCGAACTGCTCCACCGCGACGAGGTGCCGCGCCTCGCGGAGGAGCGGCTGCGGGTCCTGGAGCGGGTCGTGGACATCGAGCTGGAGCACGGCCGATGTCGCGAAGCACTCGTCGATCTATGGGAGGTTACGCGCGTATACCCGGCGCACGAGCGGTTCGCCGAGCAGCTCATGACGGCGCTGTACCGGCTCGGCCGGCAGACGGAGGCGCTCGCCGAGTACCGGCGGGTCAAGGAGCAGCTCCGCGACCGGCTCGGCGTCGATCCCCGGGCCGGCCTGCGGAGACTGGAACTGGCCATGCTGCGCGGCGAGGACCTCGGCCCCGACGACAGCGGCGCGAGACCGCTGCTCCCGGCCGGGGCCACGCTCGGGACCACCGCCGCGTCCACGCTCGGGACCAGCACCGGGGCCACCACCGTGACCGCCGGAGCCGTCCCCGACCGGACCGCGCGGCCCCGCCCGGAGCGGTCCGCCGGAACCGCCCGCGCCTCCGCCCGCACCTCCGCCGCGCCATCCGCCGTCTCGCCGCTGCCGACCGTGCCCGGCTTCACCGGCCGGGAGGACGAGGTCGGCGCCCTGGTCCGGCTGCTGACCCGCGGCGAGGCCGACGGCGGCCGCGCGCCCGTGGCCGTCCTCTCCGGCGCCCCCGGCATCGGCAAGAGCGCCCTCGCCCTCCATGTGGCCCACCTCGTCGCCGACCGGCACCCCGGCGGCAGCGCCCTGGTCCAGCTCACCCACCCGGACGGCACCCCGCGCACGGCCGAGGAGGCCGCCGCCGAGCTGCGCCGCACCCTGCCCGACGGGCCCCGCACCGGCCCCGCCCTGCTCGTCCTCGACGACGTGGTCCACCCCGATCAGGTGCGCCCGCTGCTCACCGCCCACGCCGGCGCCGCCGCACTCGTCACCAGCCGCACCGGACTCGCCGCCCTGGTCGCCACCCACGGCGGCACCGTGCACCGGCTCGGCGCGCTCGCCCCCGACGAGTCCCGCGCGCTGCTCACCACCGCGCTCGGCCACGAGCGGATCGCTTCCGAACCCGCCGCCGCGCGCCGCCTCGCCGACGCCTGCGGCCAGCACCCGCTGGCCCTGCGGATCGCCGCCGCCCGACTGCTGACCCGGCCCCGGCTGCGGCTCGCGGACTACGCCGACTGGCTCGCCCGCGATCCGGCGGGGCGCCTCAGCCTCTCCGACGACCCCCGGACCTCCGTGCCGCAGCGCCTCGACGAGGCGCTGGGCCGGCTGTCCCCCGCTCTCGCCGAGGCCCATCTGCGCCTCGCCGCCTGCCCGTTCGAGCCGCTCACCGCCGAACGCGCCGCCGCCGTCCTGGACGTGCCCGCCGAGGCGGCCGAGCTGACCCTCGAACGGCTTCTCGACGCCGGGTTCCTGGAGGAGGGCCTGCCGGGCGCCTTCCGCCCGCTGGCCCTGCTGCGGGCGCACGCCCGCCGGACCGCGGACGCCCTCGCCGGCCCCCCTCCGGCACCGCCGCGGCCGCCCCTGCCCGCCGCTCTGCGCTGACGGCCCCGCACCCGCCCCCTGCCCGTTTCCGGTGCCGCCCCACGCGCGCCGTTCCGTCCCACCGTCCCCACCCACCCCCACCGCACCGTCCCCACCCCCTCGGCGGCCGGCCCCGCACCCCGGGCCGCTTCCGCCCCGCCCCTGCCCCCGCCCCCGCCCCCGCCACGAGAGGTGTGACGCACGTATGAGCAGCTCCTCACCGTCGTACACGGACGTCGCCGGAACCCGGCCGCGCGTCCGACGCGATGTCCTGTACACCCGGACCCCCGACGGCGTGATCTTCCACAACGCCGACGGCGGCTTCCGCCTCACCGGGGCCTCCGGCTACCGCTTCGCCACCCTGCTGCTCCCCCATCTCGACGGCGCCCGCACCGTCGAGGAGATCTGCGGCGGCTTCGGCGACCGGCAGAAGGCGATGGTGGGCGAGCTGGTGAAGGCGCTCTACGCACGCGGATTCGCCCGCCCCGTCCCCGCGCCCGCCGAGGACCCTGCCGCCCCCGCGACCGACCCGGCGGCTGCCGCCCGCTTCGCCCCGCAGATCGCCTACGTCGACCACTACACCGACGACGCCGACGCCCGCTTCGCCCGCTACCGCGGCACCCGGGTCGCGGTCCTCGGCGACGGTCCGGTGGCCCGCTGGTGCGTGCTCTCCCTGCTCCGCAACGGCTGCGCCGCCGTCGGAGTGGAGCCCGCGCTCGCCGACGGCACCGGCGCCACCACCCCCGAGGACTTCGCCGCCGTCCACGCCGAGGCCGCCGCCCTCGGGGCCGAGGGCTGTCCGGTGGAGCTGGCGGTGCTCCCGGCCGACGGCACGGGCTGGGCCGCGTACGAGGGGTACGACCTGGTGGTGGCCGCCGCCGCGCCCGGCACACCGGGCACCGTCCTGGAGCTGCTGCGCGCCGGCGTACCGGACGGCCGCACGCTGCTGCCCGCCTGGACCTTCGGCGACCGCGCGGTGGTCGGCCCGGTGATGGACGACGAGGCCGCCACCTGCTGGGCCTGCGCCGCGCTCCGGCTGGGCGCGGCGGGCGAGGCGGCCGACGCGGCCGCGCTGTGGAGCGGGCTCGCGCTCGGCGACGGGACGACCGGGACGGCTCCGGCCGGGCCGCTCGCCGCGATGCTGGGGAACCTCCTCGGGTACGAGGTGTTCCGGCTGACGACCGGCGTCCTGCCCGCGGAGACCCGCGACAAGCTGCTCGTCCAGCACACCGCGACCTTCGACGTGGCCGCCGAGCCGCTGCTCCCGCACCCTCGCTGCCCGTTCTGCGCGCGGCCGGCCGCCGTCCCCGAGCCGGTGGACCTGACGTCGACGCCCGCCCGGCCCGCCTTCCTGCCGACGGTCGCCACCGCGCCGGACGACGACGCGGCGCAGGGCCCGCTGGCGGAGCTGGAGCGACGCTCGGCGCTGGTCGGGCCGCACGCCGGGGTGTTCACCGGCTACGCGGACGAGCGGCTGACGCAGACGCCGCTCAAGGTCGGCGCGGTCACCCTGGGCCTCGGCTCCGGAGGCGCCAGGACGGTCACCGCCTTCGACGTGCACCACACCGCCGGGGCGCGGCTGCGGGCGCTGAACGCGGCGGCCGCGCTCTACGCCGAGCACGTGGTGCCCACCACCGCGCCGGCGGCGGCCGGGCTCCCCGAGGTGGCGCCGGAAGCGCTCACGATCGCCTCGGGGACGGGCGGTTCCGGTGCCATGACCACGTGGACGGCCGGCACCTCGCTGCTGACGAAGGAGGCCGTGCGGCTGCCGGCCGGTGCCGTGCGGCCCTTCGGCCCGGCCAACGCCGACCGCCGCTTCGAGCCGACCCGGGCGGGGACGGGGGCGGGCGCCGACCTGCCGGAGGCGGCGGCGGCTGGGCTCCTTTCCGCTCTGGCGCACGACGCCCTGCGCCTGGCGCTCGCCGGCCGGGGCCGGGTGGCCGTGCTCGCGCCCGAGGCGTGCGGGGAGGACCCGGAGCTGACGTTCCTGCTGCGCTCGGCGGCGCTCCTGGACCTGGAGGTGCGGCTGCTCGACCTGGGCGAGCGGGACCGCTCCGGCGCCTCGGTGGTCCTCGCGCGGACCGCGGGGACCGGCGGCGGCGCGGGCCGCTGGGCGGTCGGGGCCGCGCTCGATCTGCCGGGCGCCGCCGTCGACGCCGTGCGGGAGCTGCTCGGCGAGGCCCAACTGGCCGCCGAGGGGCCGGGGTCGAGGATCGCGGCCGATCCGGGCGATCCGCTGCTGCGGGACCTCGACCCCGCGCTCGTACGGGTGACGGAGGCGGGTCCGGCCGAGGGGACCGGGGCGCCGGCGGGGTGGGCGCGGGTCCTGGAGCGGCTAGCCGCCGCCGGGCGGGACGCCTTCGTCGTGCCCACCCACGCCGCCGACCTGCCGGCGGCCGGCATCCTCACCGTCCGCGTCCTGCTGACCCGGGCGGCCGCCGATGCCGGCTGAGACCACCGCTCCTGCGGACCGCGGACCGGCCGGGAGACCGGAACCCGCCGCGGCCGAGCACCAGGACCGGGCGGCGGAGGGCTTCGCGCGGGCACTGGGCACCGCCCTCGCCGAACTCGCGGCACGGCGGGAGCTCGACGTGGCGCCGCTGGGGCGCGTGGACGCCCGCACCGCGCCGCCCCGGGCGGCCGGTCGCGCCGGGGCGCTGCCGGTGCGGCTGTACGGGCGTCAGATCCTGATCGGGCCGCGGCCTTCGGCCGAGGGGGCGGCCGGCTGCGCGACCTGTCTGGAGCGGCGCTGGCAGGGCGTGCGGTCGGTGCCGCTGCGCGAGGGGCTGGAGCTGGGCGGGGACACCCGGGCGGCGGGCGCGTGGCCGTACGGCATCCCGTTCGCGGCGACGGCCGTGGCCGCGCTGGTGGCCGGGCTCGAAGGGGAGCCGGCCGGGCCGGGGCCGTATCCGTACGTCCGGCTGCTCGACCTGGACGCGCTGACCGTGCGCACCCATCCGCTCGTCCCCGACCCGGAGTGCCCGGTGTGCGGCCGGGTGGTCACGGACACGGCGGAGGGCGCCGAGCCGGTGCTGCGGGCCGCGCCGAAGCACCGTCCCGGAGCGTTCCGGGTGCGGCCGGTCGAGGCGTACGGGCTGCCGGTGGACGGCTTCGCCAATCCGTACTGGGGCGCGGTCGGGCCTTCGGTCGTCTTCGACGTGGCCTCGACCACCACGTCCGCGACCGTCGGCTGCTTCTCGACCCGGTCCGGCGACTATCTGCGGGAGACGTTCTGGGGCGGGCACGCGGACACGTACGACCGCAGCCGGAGCATCGGGGTCCTGGAAGCGCTCGAACGGTACGCGGGGATGCGGGCCCGCACCCGGCCCGCCTCGCTCGTCGCCTCCCTCGACGAGCTGGGGCCGGACGCGGTGGACCCGCGCGAGACCGGTCTCTACGACGCCGCCTTCTACGAGGACAACCCCTGGGTGACGCCGTTCGCCCCGGACCGGCGCATCCCGTGGGTGTGGGGCTGGTCGCTGCGGGACGGGAAGCCCCGGCCGGTGCCGGAGGTGCTGGCGTACTACCACGCCCCCGGCCTGGAGCACCGCTTCGTGCAGGAGAGCTCCAACGGCTGCGCGTCCGGGGGCAGTCTGGAGGAGGCCGTCTACTTCGGCCTGATGGAGGTCGTGGAGCGGGACGCCTTCCTGATGGCCTGGTACGGGCGGCGGCCGCTGCGCGAGATCGACCCGGCGACCAGCGCCCGGCGCTCCACCCGGCACATGGTGGACCGGCTGGCGATGTACGGGTACCGGGCCCGGTTCTTCGACACCCGTGTCGGGTTCCCGGTCCCGGTGGTCACCGCGTGCGCCGAGCGGGTCGACGGCGGCGTCGGCCGGATGTGCTTCGGGGCGGGCGCCGGGCTCGACCCGGAGTCGGCGCTCGACTCGGCGCTGTGCGAGATCGCCACCGACGCGGTCAACCTGGTCGGCAGGACCGTGCGCGACGAGGTCCGGCTGCGGGCGATGGCCGCCGACTTCGACCTGGTCACGAGCCTGCACGACCACCCGATCCTGTACGGGATCCCGGAGATGGGCCGGCACGCCGACTTCCTGCTGCGGCAGGAGGCGCCGGCCCCGCCGCTCGCCGTCGCGGACCTGGCCTGGCCCAACGCCTCGGGGCGGGCCGCCTCGGCCGACCTGCGGGAGGACCTGCTGAGGGTCGTGGACGCGGTGGCGGCGGACGGCTTCGACGTGGTCGTCGTCGACCAGACCCTGCCCGAACAGCGGGCCCTCGGGCTGCACACGGTCAAGGTGCTGGTGCCCGGCCTGCTGCCGATCGACTTCGGCTGGGCGCGGCAGCGCGCCCGCCACATGCCCCGGATGCGGGCCGCGCTCGGCCCCGCCGGTCTCCATCCCGCCCCCCATCCCTTCCCGTGAGCCGGCCCGCCGCCCGCCCGACCCGCACGCCATCCGAACGTCCGAAAGGGGGCCGACCCCATGGGGTACGCCCATGAGTACGCCGACGCCGTGCTGCACCGCGGCCGCGTCCCGATGGAACCCGCCGACTTCGTGCCCGACTGGCCGGACGCCCCGCGCAAGGGGAAGTTCTACCCGGGGGTGGAGCCGTACGCCCTGCCGGAGGGGGACGGCGCCGACGCCTCCGCGGCGGCGGGGCTGCTGCCCGCGCGGGACAGCCCGCCCGGGGCGGGGTTCACGCTGCCGCTGCTGGCCGCGATGCTGAAGGACTCCTACGGTCTGACCGGCCGTCGCCTGGGCGTCCAGGCCAACAGCGACCTGCCGGGGCTGCCGCTGTACCCGCACGCCAACTGGTCGCGCGGGACGGCGGGCGGCGGCGGCCTGTACCCCGTCGCCGTGCACTGGGCCGCCGGTCCCTCCGGGCCGCTCACCCCGGGGCTCCACCACTACGACGTGCACCGGCACTCCGTGCAGCGGGTGCTGACCGGGGACGTGACGGCGCTGGTGCGCGACGCGCTGGGCGCGGACGCGCCGGCCCCGGCGCGGGAGACCGACCAGTACCTGCTGCTCTCGGTGAAGTACTGGCAGACCGCGTTCAAGTACAACAGCTTCGGCTTCCACGTCGTCTGCACCGACGTGGGCACGCTCGTGCAGACCTGGCGGGTGTGGGCCGCAGCGCACGGTCTCGCCGTCGGGCCGGTGTTCTGGTTCGACGAGGCGCGGCTGAACGGGCTGCTCGGCACCGGGGGCGAGGAGGAGACGGTCTTCGCGGTGGTGCCGCTGGCCTGGGAGGGGACGCCCGCCGTGGCGGAGCCGCTCGCCGCGCCCGATCCCGCCGTGCGCCACCGGGACCTGGAGCGGTCCCGTACCGTCATCGGCTTCCCGACAGTCCGGGCCATGCACGTGGCGACGCTCGCCGGGGCCACCGACCGGCCCGCGCCGGGCGCCCTCGGCGCGGCGGCGGTCCGGCCGCTGCCGGAGGGCCCCGACCGGGTGGCGCTGCCCGCGCCGGTGGTGCCGGAGGTGCCGGTCCGGCGGGTGCTGCGCGAACGGCGTTCCAGCTTCGGCCGGTTCGACGCCTCCCGGCCGCTCGGGCCGGGCGAGCTGTCGGGCGTGCTGGCCGCCTGCGCGGCCACGTCGCTGGGCGGCGAGGCCGACACCGGGGACGGCGGATCGCTGGTGCGGCTGTACGTCTTCGTCAACCACGTCGAGGGGATCGAGCCGGGCGCCTACGCCTACGACCCCGACGGCGGCGGTCTGCTGCCGGTCGTCCCCGGCGCGCAGGGGGACTTCCTCCAGGCGAACTACTTCCTCGCCAACTACAACCTGGAGCAGGCCGGTGCCGTCCTCGTGCCGACCGTCCGCACGGCGGCCGTCCTGGACGCGGTCGGCGACCGGGGCTACCGGATCGCCGTCGGGACGGCCGGCGCCGTGGCGCAGACCTTCTACCTGGCCGCCTCGGCGCTGGGAGTCGGCGCGGGTGTCGCGCTCGGCTTCGACAACGTGTCCTTCGTGGAGCGGCTGGGGCTCGCGGGGACCGAGGAGGCACCGCTGCTGATCATGCCGCTGGGGCACGAGCGGCCCCGGCCGGCCGACTTCCGACACGAGATCGCCTGAGGGGGCCGCGATGACGACGACGGAGCGGACCGCGCCCGGCTGGGAGGTCGGGCGGCGCTTCCTGCTGCGCGCGGCCGGCCTGCCGGTGGAGACCGTCCGGGGGCTGCGCTGCCCGCGCGCCCGCGCCTGGGCCGACGAGGTCCTGGCGCACGAGGACCGGCTCGCCGGGGAGGGCGAGGCGCTGAGCGAGGTGCTGCACGGGCTCGTCGAGGCCGCCGACGCCTCGGGGGACCTGGCCCGCAGGGCGCTGCTCGCGCTGCGCCGCCAGATCTTCAACAACCGGCTGCCCGCCGACCCGGACGCCGCCGAACGGCTGGTCGCCGGTCTCGACCCGGCGGCCGGGGCCCGGGTGGGCGGCTGGCTGAAGGACCGGGCCCGGTACGCCGAACTGCTCGCCGAGGGCCCCGGGCTGCTCGCGGAGGAGGTGCGCGGGGCGCGCGGCGCGCTCCGGTCGGCACTCGCGGAGGACCGGCTGCGGCTCGGGCTGCTGCTGGCCTCGCCGACGCTGGACTCGCGGCTCGACGCGTACCTCGCGGACCGGGCGGCGGAGCCGGACCGGCGGATGCGGAAGATCGAGCGCTCGGCCCTGACGTACCTCTCCCGCACGGCCTGCAAGACGAGCCCGTTCAGCACGCTGACGCCGGTGGCGTCGGGGGTGTTCACGGACAGGGCCGACGACGGGGCGGACGGGGACACGGCGGGCGGCACGGCGGCGGGGGCGCGTGCGAGCGGGACCCGGGCGGCCGGGGAGTTGTGGATCGGGGAGGCGTGGTCGAGCCATGTCCGGCTGACGGTGGTGGCGCTGGCGCGGATCGAGGAGCTGATCCTCGCGGACCCCGTGCGGCGGCGTGACCTGCCCGTGGTCCTCTCCCCCGGCTGGGGCCGGGACGAGGACCGGATCCGCTATGTGCGCCAGTGGGTGACGGCCGGCGACGACAGCGCCGCCGTCACCTTCGACGCGGTCCGCGACCGGCTGTTCTACCTGCGGAGCAGCGGCGTCCTGGAGCGGTTGCTCGGCTTCCTCGGCGCGGGCGAGGGGCTGCGGTACGGGGACCTGACCGGGTGGCTGCGGCGGGAGCACGGGGCGGAGCCCGCGGAGTGCGAGCGGTACGCGGCGGCGCTGCTCGGGGTCGGCATGGTGCAGGTCCCGGCGCTCCGCCCGGACGTCCACGACGGGGACCCGCTGCGCTCCTTCCAGGAGGCGCTGCGCGGGCTCGGAGTCGAATGGGCGGAGACGGTCGCGGGCGGCCTGGACGGCCCGGCGGAATGCCTGGCCCGCTATCCGGCCGCGGGGCTCGCCGAACGGCGGGCGCTCCTGCGGGAGCTGCGCCAGGGGCTGCTCGGCGTGCTCGCCGGGCTCGGCGCCGAAGAGCCGACGCTGCCGCAGACGCTGCTGTACGAGGACGTGAGCGCGGGTGACGCGGTGACGGCCGGGGCGGAGCTGCTCGGCGGGGAGACCGGGCGGGCGCTGCGCGCGGTGGAGGGCGTCCTGCCGCTCTTCGACCTGACGCTGCCGCACCGGATCACGCTGCACGGCTTCTTCCTGGCCCGGTACGGGCGGGGCGGGCGCTGCGACGACCTGCTGGGCCTTGTGCACGACTTCCACGAGGACCTGTTCGACCAGTACCTGTCGTTCACGGCCGGGCGCGTCGCGTTCGACGCGGACGGGGCCTATGTGCCGGAGGAGAACTGGCTCGGGCAGCCGGCGCTCCGGAGTCTGGACGAGGCGCGGCGGCGGTTCGCGGCGGGGATGCGGGAGGTGTGGGAGCGGGACGGCGGAGCGGAGGAGCTGCGGCTCCCGGCCTCGCTGCTCTCCGGGGTGGCGGCGGAGCTCGCCCCGGTGACGGGGGACTTCGTCCCGCGGAGTCACCACCTCCAGGTCGACCTGGGCGGCGGGGCGGAGGGGCACCGGGTGGTGCTGAACCGCTCGTACGGCGGGCCGGCCTTCCCGTTCAGCCGCTTCACCCACGTCTTCGACGGCGACGGCGAAGGGGAAGGCGGGAGCGGGGTCGGGGAGGGGCGCGCGGGTCTTTCGGCGCGGCTGCGGGAGGAACTGCGGGAGCGGCAGCCGGAGGGCGCCGTCTTCGCGGAGCTGACCGGCGGCCCGGTGACCAGCAACCTCAACCTCCACGGGAGGCTGACGGACCACCAGATCGTCTGTCCCGGCGAGACGTCGACGGTGCCGGCCGAGGCCCGGATCGAGCTGGACGACCTGAGCCTGACGCACGACGAGGAGACGGACCGGCTGGTGCTGCGCTCGCGGCGGCTCGGCCGCCGGGTGATCCCCGTCTACCTCGGCTATCTGGTGCCGGTGGCTCTTCCGGCGATCCCCCGGACGCTGCTGCTCCTGTCGCCGAGCACCATGGCGCCGGCCGACGTGTGGGGCGGGGTGCCGGTGGGTCCCGCGGTGGACGGGGTGACCCGCAGGCCCCGTGTCACGCACGGTGACGTGGTCCTGGCGCGGCGGGCGTGGACGGCGGAGACGGCGGTCCTGCCGGTGCGCCGGCCGGGCGGCGACGAGTCGGCCTGGTGGCTGGAGTGGCGCCGCTGGCAGCGGACGCACGGGCTGCCGGACCGTGTCTTCGCGACCCCGCGGCGGGCCGGGCGGCGGGTGCCGGGCGCGAAGCCGCTGTACGTGGACTTCGAGAGCCCGCTGTCGCTGACCGCCTTCGACGCCCTGATCGACCGGGGCGAGGGCGCGTCGGTGGTGCTCCGCGAGGCGCTGCCGGACGAGGACGGACTCCAGCTCGTCTCCGCGCGCGGCCGGCACGTGGCCGAGCTGGCCGTCGAGACCTTCACCTCCCCCGCTCCCCGCACCCCTGCCCGTACGGCTACCGAGGACGGCCCGACATGCCGGAACTGACCACCCCGCACCCGACCTCCGCGACCGGCGGACCCGGCCCCTGGCTGGCGCTGCACGTCTTCTACGCGGCGAGCCCCCGGCCGCTGCTCGTCGACTGCGTGCGTCCGCTCGTCGCCCGGCTCTCCGAGGAGGGGCTGCTCGCCGGGTACTTCTTCATCAACTACTGGCTGGAGGGTCCGCACGTGCGGCTGCGCCTGCGGCCATCGAGCGCGGCGGCGGCCCCCGAGGTGCGGCGGCGGGCCGAGGAGGCGCTCGCCGCGTTCCTGAGGAGCCGGCCGGCGCTGTACGAGGTGGACTCGGGGTTCCTGAAGGACTTCTACAACTCGCTGTTCGACATCGAGTTCCCCGGCGAGGACCGGACCAGGTACATGGGCGAGGACGGCCGGATGCGGCTGCGGCCCAACAACTCCTTCCGTGAGGAGCCGTACGCCCCCGAGTACGCCAAGTACGGCGGGCCGGCCGGCGTGGAGCTGGCCGAGTGGCACTTCCGGCACTCCAGCGACCTCGTCGTGGACGCCTTCCGGACGATGAACCTGCATCTGCGGACGGTGCTGCTCGGCACCTCGGCGCAGCTGATGATGGTGATGGCGAGCTGCTTCCTGCCGGAGGAGGAGCGGCTGGCCGGCTATCTGGACGGCTACTACCGGTTCTGGCACCGGGCGTTCCCCGACAGCGGGTTCATCGGCTCGGAGGAGTACGAGCGCGGCTACGCGGAGCTCGCCCCGTCGCTGGCCCGCCGGTTCGCGGCGGTCCGCGCGGCGGTCGGGGCCGGGGAGCCGGAGCGGCTGCCGTCCTTCCTGCGGGGCTGGGCGGCGCACTGCCTGGAGCTGCGGTCACGGGTGGAGGAGCTGACGGCCCGGGGTGAGCTGCTGTTCCCGGTGTGGGAGGGGCCGGCCCGCGAGGACGCCGGGCAGGAGCGGACGGAGCCGGTGGACGCGGCGCCGCTGGAGCCGCTGACGGACGTGTCGGCGGTGCTGCCCCGGCTGCTCTCCCCGTACATGCACATGACGAACAACCGGCTCCATGTGACGATCCGGGACGAGGCGTACCTCTCCTTCGTCCTGGGCCGGGTGCTGCGCGAGGGCGTGCCGGACCCGGTGGGGGTGGACGCGTGACGGCGGCCGCCGCCCGGCGGGCCTACCGGCCGGAGCTGCGGTCCGGGGTGCGGTTCAGCCCGCCGCTGCTGCTCGGGCCGAGGACCGTGCGCCTGATCCGGCACCCCGTCACGGGGTCGGCGTTCGAGGTCGGGGAGAAGGAGCACTTCCTCATCGCCCGGCTCGACGGGACCCGCACCCTGGAGGACCTGGCGCCGCTGTACGCGGCGCGGTTCGGGCGCAGGGTCGGGGAGGAGCACTGGAACCGGCTGCTCGGACTGCTCGGGACCCGGGGGCTGCTCGTCGGCGCGCCCGATCCGGAGGTGCCCGCGCCCGAGCCCGCGCCGCCCAACTCCTTCTGGCGGGGCAGCCGTCCGATGGTGCGGGACGCCGGCGCCACCACGGCTCGGCTTCACCGGGTGCTGCGCCCGGTCCTGCACCCCGTCGTCCAGCTGCCGCTGGCCGCCGCCGTCCTCGCGCTGCTCGGGCTGCTCGCCTGGCAGGCGGGGCCGCTGGTCGCGGCGGCGGGCGGGCTGACCGGGCAGCCGGCGGCGCTCGCCGGGATCGCGCTCTTCCTCTGGTTCAGCATCACCGTGCACGAACTGGCCCACGGGGTCGCCGCCCGGCACTACGGCGGGCACGTGACCGAGATCGGGCTGAAGTGGCGGCTGCCGGCCGCGTTGCTGTACTGCACGGTCGACGACTACCTGTTCCTGCCGGGGCTGCGGGCCAAGCTGGTGATCGCTGGAGCCGGGGCGTACCTCAACATGGCGCTGCTGCTGCCGTTCGGCGCCTGGTGGCTGCTGCTGTCGGACGATGCGGCCGAACGTCCCTTCGTGGCGGGCCTGTTGTTGCTCGGTACCATCCAGGGTCTCGGCAATCTGGTGCCGTTGCCGCCGCTCGACGGCTACCGGATGCTGGGGCACGCGCTCGGCACCGCCCGGCTCGCTCCGGAGACCCGCGCCTATCTGGCGCTGCGCCGGAGCGGCGGGGCGGAGGCGGTGGCCGGCTACCCGCCACGGGCCCGGCGGCTTTACACGGCGTACGCGTCGGGGGCGGTGCTCCTGGTGCTGCTCGCCGTGGCGGCGACCGCCACCCTGCTGTTCCTGCTGCTGCGGTGACCGCCGCACCCCCTTTCCCTCCCCTCCGTCGAAGGACCACGCACCACATGAGTGAGGTACAGGCCATGTCGTCCACCCACCCCGCCGGCGGACCGCCGCCCGCGGCCGTCCGCGTCGAGGCGGTCTCCAAGCGGTACGGGGACCGGCTCGCCGTCGACGGCGTGTCCCTGGAGATCCGCCAGGGCGAGTTCTTCGGACTGCTCGGCCCCAACGGGGCGGGCAAGTCGACCCTGGTGGAGATCATGGAAGGGCTGCGCAGGGCCGACTCGGGCTCGGTCGCGCTCTTCGGCCGCTCCCCCTGGCCCCGGGACACCGGGCTGCTGCCCCGGATCGGGGTGCAGACGCAGTCCTCGGCCTTCTTCGTCCGCCAGACCGCCCACGAGCACCTGCGCACGGTGGCCGCGCTCTACGAGGCCCGTCCCGAGAGCGTCGACACCACTCTGGAGACGGTCGGTCTGACCGCGCAGCGGAAGGTCCGGGTGGAGAACCTCTCCGGCGGGCAGCGGCAGCGCCTGGCCATCGCGTCGGCCCTGGTCCACGGGCCGGAGCTGATCTTCCTCGACGAGCCGACGGCCGCGCTCGACCCGCAGGCCCGGCGGGCCCTGTGGGAGGTGCTGCGCGGGCTGAAGGCGGCCGGCCGCACGATCGTCTACACCACCCACCACCTCGACGAGGCCGAGGCGCTGTGCGACCGGATCGCGATCCTCGTCGACGGCCGGATCGCGGTGACGGACTCCCCGCACCATCTGGTCGCCTCCGCGCACGCGCCGAGCCGGCTGATGCTGCCGCTGGGCCGGCTCGACCCGCGGCGGGCGGCCGGGATCGACGGTGTGGAGCGGGTGAGCGAGCAGGGCGGTTCGCTGGTCCTGGAGACCCACGCGCCCGGGCAGGTGCTGTCCGCCGTCGACCGGCTCGTCGGCCTGGACGGGGTGCAGACGCGCACGCCGAGCCTGGAGGACGTCTACCTCGACCTGACGTCGAGCCCGTCCGCCGCCCCTGACGCCGGGAAGCCCGCCGGGACGCCCGCCGAGACCACCACGGAGCCGTGACCATGAGCGCCTACGCCGCACTGACCGGGGCGGGTTACCGCGCCCAGGTCCGGGACAAGACCACCCTCTTCTTCACCTTCGCCTTCCCGCTCCTCTTCCTCGTCGTCTTCGGCCTGATCTTCAAGGGCCAGGCGGTGGAGGAGAGCGGCCTCTCCTACCTCTCCTACACGGCGGCCGGGGTGCTGTCCTGGGGCGTGGCGAACGCCGCCGTCTTCGGGATCGCCTTCACCCTGATGCAGTGGCGGTCGGACGACATCCTGCGGCTGATCCGGATGTCCCCGGCGCCGCTGTCGGCGGTGATCGGCTCCCGGTACGCGATCGCCCTGGTCGTCGGCGCCGTGCAGTCGCTGCTCTTCGTCGGGGTGGCGATGCTTCCGGTCTTCGGCCTGGAGCCCGCCTCCGGCTGGCCGCTGCTGGTCCCGGTGCTCGCGCTCGGGGTGACGACCTTCCTGCTCCTCGGGGTGATCATCGGCTCCTTCGCGGACACCCCGGAGTCGGTGGCCGCCGTCGCCAACTTCCTGATGCTGCCGATGGCGTTCCTCTCCGGTTCCTTCTTCCCGCTCGACTCGATGCCGGACTGGCTCCAGAAGGTGTCGCTGGTGATGCCGCTGCGCTATCTCAACGACGCCGTCTCGCACGCGCTCGCCGGGCGCGGCGACCTCTCCGACGTGTGGCTGGGCTGCGCCGCGCTCGTCGGGTTCGCGGTGGTCTTCGGGGCGGTCGCGGCGAAGACCTTCCGCTGGACGAGGTCGTCGTGAGCGCCCCGGTGGCGGAGCGGCCCGTGGAGCCGCCGATGGACCGGGCCGGGGCGGAGCTGCGGGCCGCGCTGACCCTGCGGTTCGGCGCCGACGTGCCGGTGGTGCCGGTCGGGGTCACCGACGCCGCCGCTCCGCTGGGCGGGCCGGGCGCGCCGGACCCGTGGGCGGCCGAGCGGGCCGGCGCCCGGGTCCACCTCACCGCCTCCGCCGTGCTGGTCGGCCCGTGGGGCGGCGACGGCACCGCGCCCGCCTGCGGGCGCTGTCTGGCCGTGCGCTGGCAGCGGCTGCGCAGCCGGAGCGAGCGGGACGCGCTGGAGACCGGCGGGCCCGAGGGTCCGCGCCCGGCCGGGGCCTGGCCGCTGCTCACCCCGCACCTGTACGACGCGGTGGCGGCGGTCTGCGCGGCGGTCCTGGACGGTCCTGGGGCCGAGCCGCCCGCGGCCGGGCCCGCCGACCGGGCGCTGCCCCAGGTGACCCGGATCGACCTGGCGACGCTCGCGGTGCGCACCTATCCGCTGCTGGCCGAACCGCTCTGCCCGGACTGCGCCCCCGCGCCGGAGGAGGCGGGGCCGCGCGCGCTGGAGCCGGTGGAGCGCCGCAAGCCCGATCCCGGGGCGTACCGGCTGCGGGCGGCGGGCTCGTACCCGATCCCCGAGGAGGCGCTGGCCAATCCGGTGTGCGGGGCGCTGGGCGGCGGGACCTGGCTGAGCGTCACCTCGCCGACGACGGCCCCGGTGGCGGGCAGCGTCTTCGTGCGCGGGTACGCCGGGCTGAACGACGTGACGTGGAGCGGGCAGGAGAACGTCTTCGCGACCAGCCGCACGCTGGCCTTCCTGGAGGGTCTCGAACGGTACGCGGGCACCCACCGGCGCGCCCCGCGCGCACCGGTCACCGGCTCCTGGAACGAGCTGCGGGAGCGGGCGGTCGATCCGGCGGAGTGCGGCTTCTACGCGGAGCGCACGTACCGGGAGGACCCGCTCGTCGCCCCCTTCGACCCGGACCGGGCGATCCCCTGGGAGTGGGGCTGGTCGCTGCGCGACGGGCGGCCGGTGCTCGTGCCGTCCCGGCTCGTCTACTACAGCGCGGGGCTCCAGGCCGACAACTTCGTCTTCGAGTGCTCCAACGGCTGCGCCATCGGCGGGAGCCTGGAGGAGGCGGTGCTCGGCGGGCTCCTCGAACTCGTGGAGCGGGACGCCTTCCTGAACGCCTGGTACGGGGCGGCGAGGCTGCCCGCCGTCGATCTGGCGACGGTCGGCGGCCGGGCCTCGGCGGCGATGGCGGAGCGGGCCGCGCTCCAGGGGTACGACGTGCACGTCCTGGACAACCGGATCGACCTGCCGGTCCCGGTGGTGACGGCGGTCGCGGTGCGCCGGGACGGCGGCCCGGGGCTGCTGTCCTTCGCGGCGGCGGCCTCCCTGGATCCGCGCGCGGCCGTGGAGGGGGCGCTCTCGGAGGTCCTCACCTACATCCCGCACCTGTCCCGGCAGACGCGCGAGCGGCGGGCCGAGCTGGAGGCGATGGCCGGCGACTTCGACCGCGTCCGGCATCTGAAGGACCACGCCCAGCTGTACGGGCTGCCGCGGATGGCCGGCTACGCGCGGGCCTTCCTGGAGCCGCGGGCCGTGCGCTCCTTCGAGGAGACGTACCGGGAGTGGGAGGAGTCGGGGCGGCCCCGGACGCTCGATCTCCGGGACGACCTGCGGGTGGTGACGGAGGCGCTGACGGGCGCGGGGCACGACGTGGTCGTGGTCGACCAGACGACGCCGGAGCAGGAGCGGATGGGGCTGTGCACGGTCAGCACCCTGGTGCCGGGGCTGCTGCCGATCGACTTCGGCTGGAACCGGCAGCGGGCTCCGCTGATGCCCCGGCTGCGGACCGCGCTGCGGCGGGGCGGTCACCGGGCGACGGACCTCACGGACGGCGAGGTCCACCGGGTGCCGCACCCGTTCCCCTAGGGGTGGCGTGTCGATCGGGCCCGGCTCGCGGTGTCCGGCCCGATCGGCGGGACGGCTCCCGGCCCGCGCGGCGGCGCCCGGTGTCCGTGGAGGTCACGGACACCGGGCGCGCGGCGGACCCGGAAGGGGGTCAGGCGGAGCAGGAGGTGGTGCTGGTGGTGGAGCTGCAGGTCGAGGTGGAGCTGGTGCTCGTGGAGCCGGCCAGCACGACCTCGCTGGCGTCCGAGTAGTCGGAGATCTCGAAGGTCTCGGCCTCCAGCTCCAGGATCTCGTCGGCGAGGGTGCTCAGGTCCTTGTTCATGGTGCCTCCTCAGGGTCCGCGGCCCTGTCGGGGGCCGTCTGCCGTGACTCCATTGCAGCGCCCGCCGCTCACCGTTCGGCCCGCCGCCCGCTGGCATCCCGCTGGCGCGCGGTGCCAGCGATCCGTTCCCGTCGTCAGGAACCGGCGCAAGCCGGACGAAGGAGAGACCCGTGCCCGCCCCGTATGCCGCCCCGTCCCGCCCCGCCCTGGCCATGGCCCTCGCAGGGGAGGCGGTCCGTCCCGCGCTGACGCTCTATCTGGACGTCCATTCCGCTCCCGAGCTGTCCGGCGCGGAGGCGCGGACGGCCCGGCTGTTCGGCGACCGGCTGGCGGCGCTCGGCCTGGAGGTGTCCCGGGACGTCGGCGGGCACGGCGTGGTCGGGGTGCTGCGCAACGGCCCCGGTCCGCGGGTCTGGCTGCGGGCGGAGCTGGACGCGCTGCCGCTGGTGGAGGAGACGGGGCTGCCGTACGCCTCCGGGAACGGCGCCATGCACGCCTGCGGTCACGACCTGCACCTGGCGGCGGCGGCCGGGGCGGCGGAGCTGCTGGCGCGGACGGCGGCGGACTGGCGCGGCACGCTGGTGGTGGTGGGGCAGCCGGCGGAGGAGACGCTGACGGGGGCGCGCGCGCTGCTGGCGGCCGGGGTCTACGAGCGGTTCGGCGTGCCGGACGTGGTGCTCGCCCAGCACGCGGCGCCGCTGCCGGCGGGGCTCGTCGCGCACGGCACGCTCCGGGCTCCGGTGACGGCGGCGAGCGCGGCGCTGGAGGTGACGGTGCACGGGCGGGGCGGGCACGCGGCGACGCCGCAGCTCACGGTGGATCCGGTCGTGACGGCGGCGGCGGTGGTGCTGCGGCTCCAGACGGTGGTGTCGCGGGAGAGCGCGCCGGGCGACCACGTGACGCTCACGGTGGGGACGCTGCGGGCGGGGACGGCGGTCAACGTCGTGCCCGACACGGCCTCGCTCGGCATCGGTCTGCGGGCGCTGACCGACGCCGCGCTGGACCGGGCGCTGGCGTCGGTGGAGCGGATCGTACGGGCCGAGTGCGCGGCCTCGGCCTGTCCGCGCGACCCGGACATCGCGCGGGTGAACCGGGCTCCGGCGCTGTGGGGCGACCCGGCGGCGACGGCGGCGGTCCGGGCGGCCCACACGGCCCTGTTCGGTCCTGAGCGGGTGGCCGACTGGCCGGCGTCGGCGGCGTCGGAGGACTTCGCGCTGTACGGCGGGGCGGGCGACGGGCTCCACGGCGCCGGTGACGTGCCGCTGGTGTACTGGATGACCGGTGTCACGGGCCCCCGCCAGTGGGCGGCGGGGCCGGACCGGGTCCCGCCGAACCACTCCTCCCGCTTCGCGCCGGAGGTGCGGTCGGCGCTCCCCGCGGCGATCACCGCGCTGACGGCGGCGGCCCTGGACCGGCTGGACCGGTCGGCGGCGGTCGGTACGGGGGCCTGATCCGGCCACCGCCGGCGTCACCTCCCGAACACGGCTCGCGCCGCGAGTGGCCGTACGGGCCGTCAACGGGTCCTGGGGGTTCGGGAGTTGGATGCGGGAGGGGTTGACGGGCGGTCGGCGCGTCCATAAGTTCACAGCTTGATAAAAGGCGTGCCGCCCTGCGGGACACGGACGGAACCGGGCGGGCCGGGTCCGGACGGCACAGCGGCGCGCCTCGACGAAAGGGTTGTCAGGTGCAGCTCAATCCTCTGCGGGGTGCGCGCCACGGGACGCGTGCGCGTCCCCGCTCGCTCGCCGCCCTCCTCACCGGCGCCCTCGTGGCGACCGGGCTGGTCCTCACCGCGCCCACCACCGCGCAGGCCGCGGGCGAGCGGGTGGACGTCTGGCTGACCACCACCTCCGACGCCGGAGGCCGTACCGTCACCCGCGGACTCACCCCGCAGGCCCCGCTCGCCTTCGGACCCGCCGGCGGCGCCGCGAACCACACCGTCACCGTCGACGAGTCCACCACCTACCAGCAGTTCGAGGGCGGGGGTGCCTCGATCACCGACACCACCGCCCACCTCTTCCGCGGCGGCGCCATCAGCGCGGCCACCCGCGACGAGGTCATGCGCAAGCTCTTCTCGCCCACCGACGGGATCGGGCTCTCCTTCGTCCGCAACCCCATCGGGGCCTCGGACCTCTCCCGCCCCGGGCACGTCTCGCTCGACGACACCTGCTGCGACCTGAACGACTTCGGCGCCAACGGCTACGACACCCCCGTGCGGCTGCTGACCGCGCAGGCGAAGCAGCTGAACCCGGCGCTGCGGGTCAAGGGCGTGCCGTGGAGCGCACCCGGCTGGATGAAGGACAACGGCCGGATGGACCAGATGGGCTGGTTGAAGTGGGAGCACTACCCCACCTACGCCCAGTATCTGGTCAAGTACGTCCAGAGCTACCAGGCGGCGGGGGTCAAGGTCGACTACCTCTCGGTGCAGAACGAGCCGAACTGCTGCCAGGCGGGCAACCCCACGGCGATGAACTACCCCGGCATGAGCTGGAACCCGTCCGGTCTGGCCGAGTTCACCAAGAACCACCTCTACCCGGCCCTGCGGGCCGCCGGCCTGAACACCAAGGTCCTGGTCCACGACTGGAACTACGGCGACTACGCGAACTTCGGCGCCGGCGTCCTCGGCGACGCGGCCGTCCGCGACGACCCGCTCTTCGGCGGCATCGCCTGGCACGGCTACTTCGGCGACCCGGCGGTCGGCAGCCAGGTCCACGACCAGTACCCGTCGGTCCGCCAGTTCAGCACCGAGCACTCCGGCGGGACCTGGATCGGGAACCAGCACGACGAGGACCTGAAGGACATCGTCTCGTACGCCCGCAACTGGAGCGGCAGCCTGGTGAAGTGGAGCCTGGCGCTCAACCAGTCCATGGGCCCGCACAACGGCGGCTGCGGCACCTGCACCGGGCTGGTCACCGTGCAGGAGGGCGGGCCCAGGGCCGGGCAGGTCGACTACACGATCGAGTACTACACGACCGGTCACCTCACCAAGTTCGTGAAGCCGGGCGCGTACCGGATCGCCTCGACCGACAACGCGACCGTGCGGAACGTCGCCTGGCGCAACCCGGACGGCTCCAAGGCGCTGATCGCGCACAACGGCGGCGGCTCCGCGCAGTCCGTCCGCGTCGACTGGGGCGGCCAGTCCTTCACGTACAGCCTGCCCGCCCGCACCACCGCCACCTTCACCTGGTCCGGGACCACAGGGGGCGGGGCGCCGGCCGGGCCGCTGACCGGGCTCGCGGGCAAGTGCCTGGACGTGGCGGGCGGGTCGAGCGCCGACGGCACCGCCGTCCAGCTCCACACCTGCAACGGCACGGCGGCCCAGCGGTGGACGCTCGCCGCCGACGGCAGCGTGCGGGCCCTCGGCAAGTGCCTGGACGTCACGGGCGGCGGGGTCGCCGACGGGACGAAGGCGCAGCTGTACACGTGCAACGGGACCGGCGCCCAGCGGTGGAGGTACGACGCGGCCACCCACGACGTGGTCAACACGGCCGCCGACCGGTGCCTGGACGTGACGGACCGCTCCTCCGCCGACGGCGCACGGGCCCAGATCTGGTCCTGCACCGGCGCGGCCAACCAGAAGTGGACCCACCAGCCGTCCTGACCGCCGCCCCTCCCCCGTCCTCAGGAGACCGCATGCCGCACCACGCGCACCATCGACACCACCGGCACAGGGGGCGCCGCCGCGCCCTCGCCGCCACCGCCGCCACCGCCGTCTCGGCCGTGCTCGCCACGCTGCTCGCGGGAGCGGCGCCGAGCGCCGCCGCGCCGGGCGCCGACGACCCCGCGCCCCGGGCGATCGACCGCTTCGAGGGCGAGGTGCCCTTCGCGAACCCGCCCGCCGAGGGGATCTTCACCTGGGGCAGCGACGCCGACGACCACCCGACGCTCGCGCTGGCCGAGCGGGCCGACGCCCCCGAGGGCGCCAAGGTCCTCGAAGGCCGCTACGACATCGGCGGCTGGGGCGGCTTCACCCACGACTTCGCCTTCGACCGTCCCGCGCAGGACTGGACCGCCCACCGGGGGATCCGCTTCTGGTGGTACGGGCAGAACACCGCGCCGCTGCCGCCCGGTTCGGGCAAGCGGATCAACTTCGAGCTCAAGGACGGCGGCGCGAACGGCGAGGCGTCCGAGCTGTGGACGACCTCCTTCACCGACGACTGGGAGGGCTGGCACCTCGTCGAGATCCCCTTCTCCTCCTTCCAGTACCGCGCCGACTACCAGCCGGTCGGCGGCATCGACCAGGTCCTCGGCCTGGACCGGATGTGGGGGTACGCGCTGACGCTGCCGACCGGCGCGCCGGGCTCCTTCGCGCTTGACGGCGTCGAGCTGTACGGCAGGGCGGAGCCGGCGCTGACCACGCAGGTCGTCACGGGGGCCGCCGTGCACCCGGTGACGGAGGGCGCCGCCGCCCGGATCGACGTCACCGTGAACACCACGGGCGCGCGGCCGACGGACCAGCCGGTCACGGTCGCCTACGCGACCGGGGACGACGGCCCCGCCGAGGTCGGCACGGACTACCGGCCGGTGGCCGGCAGCCTCGTCTTCCCCGCGGGGACGCCCTCCGGCACCACCCGGTCGATCACCGTCGAGACGCTGAGGGACCGCTCCGGCGAGGTGGCCGAGACGATCCCGGTGGAGCTGACCGTCGAGGGCGCCAAGCCGCCCGCCGAGCACCCGGTCGTCGTGGTGAACGCGCACGGGCTGCCGTACCTCGACAAGCGGCTGCCCGTGCAGCGCCGGGTCGCCGACCTGCTGTCCCGGATGACCCCGGAGGAGAAGGCCGGGCAGATGACCCAGGCCGAGCGGAACGCGCTGCGGGCGCCCGGCGACATCGCCGGGTACGCCCTCGGCTCGCTGCTCTCCGGCGGCGGTTCGGTGCCCTCGCCCAACACGCCCGAGGCGTGGGCGCGGATGATCGACGGCTACCAGCTGCGCACCCGGGCGACCCGGCTCCAGATCCCGCTGATCTACGGCGTGGACGCGGTGCACGGGCACAACAACGTGGCCGGGGCGACGATCATGCCGCACAACATCGGCATCGGCGCCGCCCGCGACCCGGCGCTCGCCGCGCGGACGGGCGCCGTCACGGCGAAGGAGGTGCGGGCGACCGGCGTGCCCTGGGACTTCGCGCCCTGCCTGTGCGTGACGCGGGACGAGCGGTGGGGCCGGTCGTACGAGGCGTTCGGCGAGGACCCGGCGCTGGTCACCGCGATGGAGACGGTGATCAACGGCATGCAGGGCGCGGCCGACGGGCGCGACCTGGACCGCAACGACAAGGTGCTGACCAGCGCCAAGCACTTCGTGGGCGACGGCGGCACGACGTTCGGGTCGTCGACGACCGGCTCGTACACGATCGACCAGGGCGTCACCGAGGTGACCCGCGAGGAGCTGGAGGCGGTGCACCTGGCGCCGTTCGCGGAGGCGGTGGAGCGGGGCGCGGGCACGGTCATGCCGTCGTACTCCTCGCTCGACGTGATCGGCGACGGCAAGGGTCCGGTGAAGATGCACGCCCACGCCGAGATGATCAACGGCGTGCTGAAGGACCGGATGGGCTTCGAGGGCTTCGTCATCAGCGACTGGCAGGCCATCGACCAGATCCCCGGGGACTACCCGAGCGACGTGCGGACCTCGGTCAACGCCGGCCTGGACATGATCATGGTGCCGACGAACTACCAGGAGTTCACCCGGACCCTGGTGGCCGAGGCCGGGGCGGGCCGGATCCCGGCCGCCCGGATCGACGACGCGGTGGCCCGGATCCTGACGCAGAAGTTCCGGCTCGGGCTCTTCGAGAAGCCGTACGCCGACACCACCCACCTGCCGTCGGTCGGCTCGGCCGCGCACCGGGCGGTGGCCCGGGATGCGGCGGCCGCCTCGCAGGTGCTGCTGAAGAACGACGGCGGGGTGCTGCCGCTGAAGGCGGCGCAGAAGGTGTACGTCGCCGGGTCCAACGCCGACGACCTGGGCAACCAGACCGGCGGCTGGACGATCAGCTGGCAGGGCGCCCCCGGGAAGCGGACCACCGGCACGACGATCCTCGAAGGGATGCGGAAGGTCGCGCCCGGGCTGACCTGGTCCCAGGACGCCTCCGCACCGGTGGAGGGGTACGACGCCGGGGTCGTGGTGGTCGGTGAGACGCCGTACGCGGAGGGCGTCGGCGACGTCGGCAACGGGCACGACCTGGAGCTCAGCGACGCCGACAAGGCGGCGGTGGACCGGGTGTGCGCGGCGATGCCGTGCGCGGTCCTGGTCGTCTCCGGGCGGCCGCAGCTGATCGGCGACCGGCTGCCGGGGATCGACGCCCTGGTGGCGTCCTGGCTGCCCGGCACGGAGGGCGACGGCGTCGCGGACGTGCTGTACGGGCGCAAGCCCTTCACCGGGCAGCTGCCGGTGACCTGGCCCCGTTCGGAGGCGCAGCTGCCGGTGAACGTGGGCGACTCCTCGTACGACCCGCAGTACCCCTACGGCTGGGGGCTCACCACCCTGACGGCGGCGCCGAAGGGCGGGGAGCCGGTGCTGAAGGCGCTCGGGCTCGCGGCCCGGGTGCTCCAGGCGGCCGGGCGTGGTGATTCACCCGAGGCGCGGCGTCTGGTGGCCCGGGCCAGGCTGCTGGTGCAGGATCGCATCGGGCAGCGGGTCACCGAGGCGGTGGCGAAGCCCTTCGCCGACGCCGACCACCGGCTGCTCTCCGGTGATCCGGCGGGCGCGGTGGCGAGGCTGACCGCGGCCTACCGCGCGGCCGGCTGAGTGCGGGGTCCGGTGGACCGGCGCCTCGCGGGAGGCCGGTCCACCGGGCCCTTCCGGCCCGTTCCGGGGGCTCGAAGACCCGCACCGAGACCGGCATTGCATAGCCATGCGGATTGATGCATACTATTGCCATGTCCAAGGTTCTCACCTCCCTTCCCGTCGGCGAGCGCGTCGGCATCGCCTTCTCCGGTGGTCTCGACACCTCCGTCGCGGTCGCGTGGATGCGTGACAAGGGCGCGGTCCCCTGCACGTACACCGCCGACATCGGCCAGTACGACGAGCCCGACATCGCCTCGGTGCCCGGGCGCGCCCAGACCTACGGCGCCGAGGTGGCCCGCCTGGTCGACTGCCGCGCCGCGCTGGTCGAGGAGGGGCTGGCCGCGCTCACCTGCGGCGCCTTCCACATCCGCTCCGGCGGCCGGGCCTACTTCAACACCACCCCGCTGGGCCGCGCCGTCACCGGCACCCTCCTGGTGCGGGCGATGCTGGAGGACGACGTCCAGATCTGGGGCGACGGCTCGACCTTCAAGGGCAACGACATCGAGCGGTTCTACCGCTACGGCCTGCTGGCCAACCCGCACCTGCGGATCTACAAGCCGTGGCTGGACGCCGACTTCGTCACCGAGCTCGGCGGCCGCAAGGAGATGTCGGAGTGGCTCGTCGCCCACGACCTCCCCTACCGGGACTCCACCGAGAAGGCGTACTCCACGGACGCCAACATCTGGGGCGCCACCCACGAGGCGAAGACCCTGGAGCACCTGGACACCGGCGTCGAGACCGTCGACCCGATCATGGGCGTGCGCTTCTGGGACCCGTCGGTCGAGATCGACACCGAGGACGTGACGATCGGCTTCGAGCAGGGCCGCCCGGTCACCATCAACGGCAAGGAGTTCGCCTCCGCCGTCGACCTGGTGATGGAGGCCAACGCCATCGGCGGCCGGCACGGCCTGGGCATGTCCGACCAGATCGAGAACCGGATCATCGAGGCCAAGAGCCGCGGCATCTACGAGGCCCCCGGCATGGCGCTGCTGCACGCCGCCTACGAGCGGCTCGTCAACGCCATCCACAACGAGGACACCCTCGCCCAGTACCACAACGAGGGTCGCCGGCTCGGCCGCCTCATGTACGAGGGCCGCTGGCTGGACCCGCAGGCGCTGATGATCCGCGAGTCGCTCCAGCGCTGGGTCGGCGCCGCCGTCACCGGCGAGGTCACCCTGCGGCTGCGGCGCGGCGAGGACTACTCGATCCTCGACACCACCGGCCCCGCCTTCAGCTACCACCCGGACAAGCTGTCCATGGAGCGCACCGAGGACTCCGCCTTCGGCCCGCTGGACCGGATCGGCCAGCTGACCATGCGCAACCTCGACATCGCCGACTCCCGCGCCAAGCTGGAGCAGTACGCCGGCATGGGCCTCATCGGCGCCGGCGGCCCGGCCATCGGCGCCGCGCAGGCCGCCGCCACCGGCCTCATCGGCTCGATGCCCGAGGGCGGCGCCGAGGCGATCGCCTCCCGCGGCGAGACCCCCGACACCGAGGAGACGGCGCTCGACCGCGCCGCCATGGAGACCGGCACCGACTAGGTCCCGGCGAGATCCCCGCGACCCCGAGGAGGGGCGGCCCCGGCCGCCCCTCCTCCGTCGTTCCCACGGTTCCCGCGCCTTCCCGCCACGCCTTCCCGGTGAGCGGGAAACGGCTCCTGCGCCGGGCCGCCCCCGCCTGGGAGGCTCCCTCCGTCGTGGACGCACGCCCGCGCCCCGCACGGGACGGGCCCGCAAGGAGGTCGTGACGGATCATGAGGGGCGCTGAGACTCTGGCCCGGCTGGCGGACTGGGCCGCCGAGACCTACGGCGACGAGGAGGCCCTCGTCTTCGGCGGGGACCGGTGGACGTTCCGGGAGCTGCGCGACCGCGTCGACGAGACGGCGCGCGCGGTGATCGCCCAGGGGGTGCGCCCCGGCGACGCGGTCGCCGTCTGGGCGCCCAACAGCGCCCGGTGGGTGGTGGCCGCGCTCGGCGCGGTGGCCGCCGGGGCCGTCCTCGTGCCGGTGAACACCCGCTACCGGGCGGCCGAGGCCGCCGACATCCTGCGCCGCTCCCGCACCAGGCTGCTCCTCACCGAGCACGACTTCCTGGGCACCGACTACCGGGCGCTGCTCGCCGAGGCCGGCGAGGAGCTGCCGCTGCTCGACCGGACGGTCGCCCTGCACTCGGGCGACTGGCCGGACTTCCTGGCCGGCGCGGCGGAGGTGACGCCGGAGCAGCGGCTCGCCCGCTCGGCGGCCGTCCGGCCCGACGATCCCGCCGACGTCCTCTTCACCTCGGGCACCACCGGCCGGCCCAAGGGCGTCCCCACCACCCACGGGCAGAACCTCCGCGTGTACGACGCCTGGGCCCGCACGGTCACCCTGCGGCGCGGCGACCGCTATCTGCTGGTCAACCCCTTCTTCCACACCTTCGGCTACAAGGCGGGCGTCCTGGCCTGTCTGCTGCACGGGGCGACGATCGTGCCGGAGGCGGTCTTCGACGCGGAGACGGTCCTGCGCCGGATGCGGGACGAGCGGATCTCCGTCCTCACCGGCGCGCCCACCGTCTTCACCTCGCTCCTCCACCACCCCGACCGCGCCTCGTACGACCTGGGCGCGATGCGCATGGCGGTCACCGGCGCGGCGAACATCCCGACCGCGCTCATCGAGGAGATCAGGACCGGGCTCGGCGCCCGGGCCGTCTCCACCGCGTACGGGCTGACCGAGTCGACGGGCGTGGTCGCGATCTGCCCGCCGCACGAGTCCCCCGAGACCCTGGCCCGCACCTCCGGCACCGCCCTGGAGGGCACCGAGCTGCGGATCGACGCCCCGCCCGGCGAACCGGGCGAGATCCTGACGCGCGGCTTCCACGTGATGCGCGGCTACCTCGACGACCCCGCCGCCACCGCGGAGGCGGTGGACGCTGACGGCTGGCTGCGCACCGGCGACGTCGGCGTGCTGGACGCGCGCGGCTTCCTGCGGATCACCGACCGGCTGAAGGACATGTTCGTGGTCGGGGGGTTCAACGTGTACCCGGCCGAGATCGAGCAGGTCCTGCGCACCCATCCCGCCGTCCTGGACGCGGCGGTCGTCGGCGCGCCCGACGGGCGGCTCGGCGAGGTGGGCGTCGCCTACTGCGTCCCCGCCGCGGGCGCCCGCATCGACGGCGCGGAGCTGACCGCGTACACCCGCGAGCGGCTGGCCAACTTCAAGACCCCGCGCGCCTTCCACGCGCTCCCGGCCCTCCCCCACAACGCGGCGGGCAAGGTCGACAAGGGGGCGCTGCGAGGGCTGGCGGGGCACACCACCACCGGACGAGGAGCACGATCGTGAACGACAGCACCCCCACCCCCACCGACGTCGACGTGATCGTCGTCGGGGCCGGTGTCACCGGCCTGTACGCCGTGCACCGGCTGCGCGCGCTCGGCCACCGCGTGCGCGGCTTCGAGCGCGGCGACGACGTGGGCGGGGTCTGGTACTGGAACCGCTACCCGGGCGCCCGCTGCGACGTGGAGTCGGTGGACTACTCGTACTCCTTCGACGAGGAGCTCCAGCAGGAGTGGGAGTGGAGCGAGCGGTACGCCACCCAGCCCGAGATCCTGCGCTACCTCGCCCATGTCGCCGACCGCCACGACCTGCGCCGCAGCTACTCCTTCTCGACCTCGGTCGTCTCGGCCGAGCTCGACGAGGAGGCGCTGACCTGGACGGTCCGCACCGACCGGGGCGAGACGGTGTCGGCCCGGTACTGCGTGTTCGCCGTCGGCTGCCTCTCCGCCGCGCACCGGCCGGACATACCCGGGGCTGCGGAGTTCGCCGGCCCCGTCCACCACACCGGGGCGTGGCCGCACGAGGGCGTCGACTTCACGGGGCTGCGCGTCGGCGTCATCGGCACCGGCTCCTCCGGCATCCAGGCGGTGCCGCTCGTCGCCGAACAGGCGGCGCACCTGACGGTCTTCCAGCGCAGCGCCAACTACAGCATCCCGGCGGGCAACCGTCCGCTGGACGCGGCGACCCGGGCCCTGCAGAAGGCGGGGTACGCGGAGCGGCGGCGCCTGTCCCGGCTCAGCGGCGGCGGCTCGCCGCACCAGGCCCACCCGGCGGCGACCTTCGAGGTGTCCGAGGAGGAGCGGCGGGCCGCGTTCGAGGAGCGGTGGCGGCTGGGCGGGGTGCTGTACTCCAAGACCTTCCCCGACCAGCTGACCGACCTGGCGGCGAACGAGGCGGCGCGCGCGTTCTGGGAGGAGAAGGTCCGGGCCGTGGTCGAGGACCCGGCCGTCGCCGACCTGCTGGTGCCCACCGACCACCCGATCGGCACCAAGCGGATCGTCACGGACTCGGACTACTACGCCACGTTCAACCGTCCCGACGTGAGCCTCGTCGGCCTGCGGGGGAACCCGATCGAGCGGATCGAGAGCGGCGGCGTCGTCCTGGCCGACGGCACCCTCGTGGAGCTGGACGCGCTCGTCTTCGCGACCGGCTTCGACGCGATGACGGGCGCGCTCGACCGGGTCGAGGTGCGGGGGCGCGGCGGGCGGCTGCTGAAGGACGACTGGGCCGCCGGTCCGCGGACGTACCTGGGGCTCGGGGTGGACGGCTTCCCGAACCTGTTCAGCCTCACCGGGGCCGGCAGTCCGTCGGTCATGGCCAACGTGGTGCTCTGCGCGGAGCAGCACGTCGACTGGCTGGCGGAGTGCCTGCGCCACCTCGGCGCCCACGGCTACCGGGCGATCGAGGCCCGGGAGGAGGCCGTCGAGCGGTGGGGCGCGGAGTGCCGTGACCGGGCCGCGGCGACGCTCTTCCCCGCGGCGGACTCCTGGTACCAGGGCGCCAACATCCCCGGAAAGCCCCGGGTGTTCATGCCGTTCATCGGCGGCTTCGGGGTGTACGGGGAGATCATCGCCGGCGTGGCGGAGGCGGGGTACGAGGGGTTCGACCTCATCGGGGCGTGACCCGCGCCCGGCAGGACCGCGCCCCCGGGCCCACCGTGCGGTGGGCCCGGGGGCGCGGGTGCGGAGCGGGTCAGGAGGGGTCGAGCGCGGCGCGCAGGACGGCGAAGGCGCGGTCGCGGGCCTCGGCGCCCTCGGGGAGGACGCCGGCCATGGAGAGGAAACCGTGGAACATGCCCGGATGGTGGTGGTGCTCCACGCTCACCCCGGCGGCGGCGAGCGCCTCGGCGTACGCGATCCCCTCGTCCCGCAGCGGGTCCAGGCCGGCCGTGACGACGTGGGCCGGCGGGAGGCCGGCGAGGTCGGCGTGGGTGAGCGGGGACGCGTGGGGGTGGGTGCGGTCGGCCGGGTCGGGCAGATAGGCGTCCCAGTACCAGCGCAGGTGGTCGGCGGTGAGGAAGTAGCCCTGGGCGTTCTCCCGGTGGGACGGGCGGGAGCGGGTGGGGTCCAGCATCGGGTAGTAGAGGGCCTGGAAGGCGATCCGGGGGCCGCCCCGGTCACGGGCGAGCAGGGTGAGGACGGTGGCGAGGTGGGCGCCCGCGCTGTCCCCCGCGACGGCGAGCCGGCGGCCGGGGTGGGTCCGGGCCGCCCACCGCAGGGCGGTGTAGGCGTCCTCGGGGGCGGCCGGGAAGGGGTGCTCGGGGGCGCGCCGGTAGTCGGCCGCGACCACCGTGGCGCCGGTGGCGGCGGCGATGCTCCGGCAGAAGGCGTCGTGGCTGTCGAGGTCGCAGAGGACGAAGCCGCCGCCGTGGCAGAAGACGACGACGGGAGCGTCCGCCCGGGTGCCGCCCTCGTAGACGCGGACGGGCACGCCGTCCGCGTCCCGGTCCGTGACGCGGGCGACGGGGAGCGGGGGCACGGCGGGCCGGGCGCGGGCGGCGAAGAAGGCGCGGACCTCGGCGATGTCGGTCATCGTGGTGCCGAGCGGGGGGAACTGCGCGGCGGCCCCGTCGATGACGGCCCGGACCTCGGGGGTGGGGAGGGTCACGCGTCGGACTCCTTCGCGGGGAGGAGGGGCATGCGGCCCGCGGACGCCCCGCCGTCCACGGCGAGTTCGGCGCCGGACAGGTACGAGGACTCGTCGGAGGCGAGGAAGGCGACGAGCCGTGCGACCTCCTCGGGCTCCCCCACCCGGCCGAGCGGGGCGCCGGGGTGGTGGGTGGTGCCGAGGTGGGCGGTCATGGCGGTGGCGATGGCGCCCGGGTGGACGGAGTTGACCCGGATGCCGTCCGGGCCCAGTTCGAGGGCGGCCGTCTTCGTCAGTCCCCGCAGCCCCCACTTGGCGGCGCCGTAGGCGCCGTGGCCCCAGATGCCCTGGAGCCCGGCCTGGGAGGAGATGTTCACGACGGAGCCGCCGCCGCTGTCTCGGATCGCGGGGGCGGCGGCGCGGATGCCGAGGAAGGGGCCGGCGAGGTTGACCCGGAGGAGGGTGTCCAGGCGGGCCGGGTCCTCGTCCACGATGGGGGAGGTGGAGTAGACGGCGGCGTTGTTGACGAGGACGTCGAGCCGTCCGAAGGCGTCGAGGGCGGTGGCCACGGCTGCGGCCCAGGAGGGTTCGTCGGTGACGTCGTGGCGGACGAAGCGGGCGGCCGGGCCGAGGGAGGCGGCGGTCTCCTCGCCCTCGGCCTCGCGCACGTCGGTGAGGACGACGCGGGCGCCGAGCGCGGTGAAGAGGCGGGCCTCGGCCTCGCCCATGCCGCGGGCCGCGCCGGTGATCAGCGCGACCTTCCCGGTCAGGTCGACGGGCATCAGCGGTCCTCCTGAAGTGTGGTGAGGGCGGGTCCCGTGGTCCAGCCGCCGTCGACGGCGAGCTCGGCGCCAGTGACGTACGAGGCGGCGTCGGAGAGCAGGAAGACGACCGCGCGGGCGATCTCCTCCGGCGTGCCGACGCGCCCCAGGGGCGCGGCGGGGAAGCCGCCGGCGCCGTCCGGGAGGCCCAGGTGGGCGGTCATGGGGGTGTGGATCATGCCGGGGTGGACGGAGTTGACCCGGATCCGGTCGGCGGCGAGCTCCACGGCGGCGACCTTGGTGAGACCGCGGACGCCCCACTTGGCGGCCCCGTAGCCGGCGGTGCGGGCCAGGCCCATCAGGCCGGCGGCGGAGGAGATGTTCACGACGGAGCCGCCGCCGTTCGCCCGGAGCACCGGGATCACGGTGCGCAGGCCGAGGAAGACGCCGGTGAGGTCGATGTCGACGACCCGGCGGAACGCCTCCGCGGTCTGCTCCTCCAGGGTGTGCGAACCACCGGAGATCCCGGCGTTGTTCACGAGTCCGTCGACCCGGCCGAAGGTGTGCGCGGCCAGGTCCACGACCGTGTGCCAGTCGTCCTCGGAGGTGACGTCGTGCCGGGCGAAGCGGGCGCGGTCGCCGAGCTCCGCGGCGAGCGCCCGCCCCTCCTCCTCCCGGACGTCCGTCAGGAGCACGCGGGCCCCCGCGTCGGCGGCCGCGCGGGCGGCCGCCGCGCCGAGTCCCCGGGCGCCGCCGGTGACGACGACCGTCCGGTCGCGCAGGACCTGCTCGGGGCGGCCGGTCACGCGGGGTCGCCCGCGATGTCGTTGACGGCCAGCCAGCTGAACGTCATGGCGGGGCCGATGGTCGCGCCGGGGCCCGGGTAGGTCTCGCCCATGACGGCGGAGGAGACGTTGCCGGAGGCGTACAGGCCGGGGACGGGGGTGCCGTCCTCGCGCAGGACGCGGGCGGTGGCGTCGGTGACGAGGCCGCCCTTGGTGCCGATGTCGCCGGGGTGCACGGGGATGGCGTGGAAGGGGCCCTTCTCCAGCGGCGCCAGATTGGGGTTGGGGAGCGTCGGGTCGCCGTAGTAGCGGTCGTAGACGCTGTCGCCGCGGTGGAAGTCCTCGTCCCTGCCGGCGCGGGCGAAGCCGTTGAAGCGGTCCACGGTGGCGCGCAGCCGCTCCGGGGCCGCGCCGATGAGTCCGGCGAGCTCCTCCACGGTCGCGGCCTGCTTGACGAAGCCGCTCTCCCGCCACGGGCGGGGGAACGCCTGGCCGGGGAAGAGGCCCATGAAGATGTACCGGGACTTCGCGGTGGCGTCGAGGATCAGCCAGGACGGTACGGCGGTGGCGCCGCCGCGGGCCTGGTGGGCGTACATGGCGTCGACGAACTCGTGGTACGGGGCTGCCTCGTTGGCGTACCGCTCCCCCGCCGAGTCGACGATCACCATGCCGGGGATCCCCCGGTCGGCGACGAGGAAGAAGGGCTTGGCGTCCGGGGGTACGACGGTCGGCGCGCCCCACACCTTGTCCATCAGGTCGACGGCGGCGCCGAGGGCGAGGGCCGGTTCCAGGGCGTCGCCGGTCTGCCCGTCGGCGGCGGCGCTCCAGGCGGTGGAGGTGGGGGCCGGCAGGTGCTTCTCGCGGAGCGCCTGGTCGTGGGAGAAGCCGCCGGAGGCGAGGACCACGCCGCCGGTGGCACGCACGGTGAGGTCGCGGCCGTCGCGGCGCACCCGTACGCCGGTGACCCGGCCGTCCTCCTGGACGAGGCCGGTGAGCGGCGCGGAGAGCCAGAGCTCGCCGCCGAGGCGGTCGAGCGAGTGGCGCATGCGGGCGATCAGGGCCTCGCCGAGGGAGAGCGGCTTCCGCCCGGTGAGCAGGGCCTTCGCGGCCCGCGCGCCGACCTTGAGGGCGGTGCGCCGGCCGGCCCAGGTGCGGCCGACCATGTTGAGGTCGTGGAAGTCCTTGGAGGTGATGGTGAGGCCGTACGTGGGGAGTCCGGCGCGGCGCATGGTGTCGCGCCGTTCGGGGCCGAGCCGCGTGAAGTCGAAGACCTCGGGTTCGACGGAGCGGCCCTGCGGGTAGCCGCCCATGCGCTCGGGGTAGTAGTCGGAATAGCCGGGGGTGTAGACGAAGCGGACGTCGGTGCGGTCGTGGAACTCGCGGACCATGCGCGGTCCGTACCGCACGTAGGCGTCCTTGCGGCTGTCGGGGACGCGGTCGCCGACGGTGGCGTCCAGGTAGGCGCGGGCCTTCTCCGGGGTGTCGCCGAGTCCCGCGGCGTCCAGGTGGAAGTTGCCGGGGACCCAGATGGCGCCGCCGGAGAGGGCGGTGGAGCCGCCGTAGGCGTCGGTCTTCTCGACGATCAGGGCGGTGAGGCCGCGCAGCCGGGCGGTGAGGGCCGCCGCCATGCCGGCGGCGCCGGAGCCGACCACGACCACGTCGTAGGTGTGGTCCCAGGTGCTGTTCATCGCGTTCTCCCTCGGGGAGTCAATCCGGCGGTCGGGGCCGGTTCAGCGGGTGGTGACGCGGGCGTCGGTGAGGACGGGGGCGTCGTCGCGGTCCGCGGCCGTGGCGGTCAGCCGGTGGCCGTCGGCGGTGTGCCAGACCCGCAGCCGGAGCGTCTCGCCGGGGAGGAACACCCCGGCGAAGCGGGTGCGGCAGCCGGTGACGGCGGCGGCGTCGCCGTCGAGCAGGTGGTCGGTGACGGCCTTGACGGCCATGCCGAAGGTGCACAGGCCGTGCAGGACGGGCCGGTCGTAGCCGGCCCGGCGGGCGGTGGCCGGGTCGGCGTGCAGGGGGTTCCAGTCGCCGGTGAGCCGGTAGAGCAGGGCCTGCTGGGGGAGCGTGGGGACGTCGAGGAGCAGGTCGGGGTCCCGGTCCGGGGCGGGGAGGCGGTCGGAGGGGCCGCGGTCGCCGCCGAAGCCGCCCTCGCCGCGTACGAAGACGTGGTTGCGCTGGGTGAGGAGGGGCGCGCCGTCCTCGCCGAGGAGGGTGGACTCCTGGACGAGGACGGCGGCGCTCCCCTTGTCGTACACGTCGGTCAGGCGGGTGACGGCGGTGGCGCGGGCGGCGGAGGGCAGGGGGCGGTGGACGGTGATCTCCTGGCCGCCGTGCAGGACGTGTGCCAGGTCGATGTCGACGCCGGGCGCCTCGAAGACCTGGAAGCCGACTCCTCCGGTGCCGCCGGCGACGACACCGAAGGTGGGCAGGGTCTGGAGGCCGTCCTCGTGGCCCTCGTACACGTAGCGCAGTTCGCGCGGGTCGGTCTCGGGGACGCCCGCGCCGAGCGCCAGGTGGTACAGGCGCACGGCGCGGTCGTCCCAGACGACCTCGGTCCGCACCGGGGGCGCGGCCTTCGCCTGGTCGGGGTCGATGGGCATCAGAAGGCTCCGACGGCGTAGCGGCTGCGGTAGAAGAGCAGCGGCCTGCGGTCCTCGCCCGCGTCGAGGGCGACGACGTGGGCGGTGACGAGGTGGTGGTCGCCGGCCTCGTACACCTCGTGCAGTTCGCACTCGACGTGGGCGAGGGCGCCGTCGATCCGCACGGTGCCGTGCTCGCTGACGCTCCAGGGGACGCCGGCGAACTTGTCGGGACCGCTGCGGCCGAGGGCGGCGCAGGTGGTCCGCTGGTCCTCGGCGAGGATGTTGACGCAGAAGCGGCCGGCCCGTTCGATCCTCGGCCAGCTCGTGGAGGACCTGCCGACGGCGAGCATCACCAGCGGGGGGTCGAGGGAGAGGGAGGCGAAGGACTGGCAGGCGAAGCCGGCGGGCTCGCCGCCGTCGAGCGCCGCCACGACGGTGATGCCGCTGGCGAAGCGTCCGAGGACGTCGCGGAAGACCGCTGGGTCGATCAGCCGTTCCACTGGTGGCCCCAGACGCTGTCGGCGGTGATCTCCTTGGCGACCCAGGTGGCGGGGTCGACGACCAGGCCGTCCCAGCCGTACTCGACCTGGAAGCCGCCGGGGGCCTGGGCGTAGAAGGAGACCATGCGGTCGTTGGTGTGGCGGCCGAGGCTGGAGGCGATGGGGACGCCGGCGGCCTGCATGCGGTCGAGCCCGAGGCCGACGTCGTCCAGGGTCTCCAGCTCCACCATGAAGTGCACGATGCCGGGGGGCAGGGCGCCGGGGTAGAGGCCGAGGCTGTGGTGGCGGCGGTTGGGGCTCAGGAAGTGCATCCAGTGGAAGTCGCGCTGCTCGGTCGCGGTGGGGACGGCCTGCGGCGGGAGCTTCATGGAGTCCCGGAGCTGGAAGCCGAGGAGGTTCTCGTAGAAGTCGAGGGCGGTCTCGATGTCGGGGGCCGGCAGGACGACGTGGCCGAGGCCGAGGTCGCCGGTGACGAAGCGGTTGCCGTAGGGGGTGGCGAGCGGGGTGTGGTCCTGTGCCTGGCCCCAGTAGAGCTCCAGCGGATTGCCGCAGGGGTCCGTGAGGTGGATCAGGCCCTGGACGCGGCGCTCGGCGAGTTCGGCGGCGTCGGCGTGCTTCACGGCGACGCCGGCCGCCTCCAGTGCCGCGGCCGCGTCGGCGAGTGCGGCGGCGTTCGCGAGCTCCCAGCCGGCGGCCAGCAGCCGGTCGCTCTCGCCGGACTGGATCGCGAGGCGGTACGCGCGGTCGTCCAGGCGCAGCAGGAGGGTGGTGTCGGTGGAGCCGGGTGCCTCGACCATGCCGAGGATGTCGAGGGTGTAGCGCCGCCACTCGTCGAGGCGGGTGGTCTCCAGGCGCAGGTAGCCGAGTGCGCGCATGTCCATGGGGAACCTCTGTGTTCGCTGAGGGGGTTCGGCGGGGTCAGTGGGTGAAGAAGTCGACGGCGAGACGGTTGAACTCGTCGGCCTGTTCCGTCTGGGCCCAGTGGCCGCAGTGCGGGAAGACGTGCAGGCGCGCGTCGGGAATCGCCTTGAGGGCGACGAGGGCGCCGTCGAGCGGGTTGACGCGGTCCTCGCGGCCCCAGGTGAGGAGTACGGGCCGGGTGATCCGGTGGGCCTCGCGCCAGAGCATGGTGGCCTCGGCCCAGTCCGGGTTCGCGAAGGAGGCGGCCATGCGGGCGGAGCCGAGCCGGGTCTCGGGGTCGGTGGCGGAGGCCCACCGCTCCTCGACCAGGGCGTCGGTGACGACGGACTGGTCGTAGGCCATGACGGAGAGGAAGGCGCGGAGCTGTTCCCTCGTCGGCTCGGGTGAGGCGTTGAACTCGAAGAGGCGCTTGATGCCCTCGGTCGGGTCCGGGGCGAAGAGGTTGACGGAGATGCCGCCGGGTCCCATCAGGAGGAGCTTGTCGGCCTTCTCCGGGTGGTCGAGGGCGATCCGGACGGCGGTGCCGCCGCCGAGCGAGTTGCCGACGAAGTGGGCGCGCTCGATGCCGAGTTCGTCCATGAGGGCGGCGACGGCGCGGGCGCTGTAGCTGAAGTAGTCCCGGTCGAGCTCGGGCTTGTCGGAGCGGCCGTAGCAGGGCTGGTCGACGAGGAGGGTGCGGAACTGCCGGGCGAGGATGGGGAGGTTGCCCCCGAAGTTGCTCCAGCCGGAGGCGCCGGGGCCGCCGCCGTGCAGCATGATCACGACGGGGGCGTCGGGCCGGTCCGCCGGTCCGGCCTCGTGGTAATGGAGGGTGAGTCCGGCGGCCTCGGCGGTGCGGGAGGTCGAGGCGTACGTGGGCGCGGTCATCTGCGGCACCTCTCAGGCCATGGTGTCTTGGATGTCGATGCCGAGGGCGCACTGGCCGTACATGACGAGGGCGCGCTCGGGGTCGTTGGCGGCGTGGCCGCGGCCGGTGTGGGCGTCGCGCCAGGCGCGCTGGACGGCTCCGGAGCCGGTGCGCATGGCGTTGCCGCCGGCGTTCTCCATGAGCAGGTCGATCGCGGCGACCGCGCGCTCGGTGGCGAGCACCTGGTCCCGGCGGGTGCGGGTGCGCAGCTCCATGGGCAGTTCCTCGCCGCGCTCGGCGAGGGCGTACATGGCGCCGATGTTGCGGGTGAGCTGGAGCCAGGCGGCGTCGATGTCGCTGGCGGCGCGGGCGATGCGGACCTGGGCGAAGGGGTCCTCGGCGACCTGCTGGCCGTAGGAGACGCGGAAGCGCTTGCGGGTGGCCTCGGCGTAGGAGTCGTAGGCGCCCTCGGCGATGCCGACGATCGGGGTGGCGATGGTGGTGGTGAAGACGCCGGCGTAGGGCAGCCGGTAGACGGGTTCGGGGTTGATCTCGTGGCCGGGCACGTCGAGTGCGGTGACGGGGCCGAAGCTGAGGGCGCGGTGCTCGGGGACGAAGACGTCGTCCACGACGATGTCGTTGCTTCCGGTGCCGCGGAGTCCGACGGTGTCCCAGACGTCGTCGACGCGGTAGTCGGAGCGGGGGACGAGGAAGGTCCGCATGTCGACCGGCTTGCCCTCGGCGTCGGTGACGAGACAGCCGAGGAGGGCCCAGCGGGCGTGGTCGCAGCCGGAGGAGAAGTGCCAGCGGCCGGAGAGGCGGAAGCCGCCGTCGGCGGCGGCCGCCTTGCCGGTGGGGGCGTACGAGGAGGCGATGCGGGTCTTCTGGTCCTCGCCCCACACCTCCTGCTGGGCGCGCGGGTCGTAGAGGGCGACGTGCCAGGGGTGGACGCCGACCACTGAGGCGACCCAGCCGGTCGATCCGCAGGCCCGGGCGATCTCCTTGACGGCCGTGTAGAAGGTCACCGGGTCGGCGGCGCGGCCGCCGAACGCCTTCGGCTGGAGCAGCTGGAAGAAGCCGGTGTCCTCCAGTTCCTTGACGGAGGCGTCGGGCACGCGGCGCAGTTCCTCGGCCTCCGCGGCGCGTTCGCGCAGGACGGGGGCGAGGTCGCGGACGGCTGCCAGGACGTCGTCGGCCATGGGGGCATCCCCTTTCGGGTCGTGGTGGGGGAATGCCAGGACCGTACGGCGAGCCGGTCGCGGGGTGAACGCGTCGCTCCCACTGAGCGGGAAGGCGGCGCGGGCGGTTCAGAGCATGGGGTCCTGGACGTCGAGGCCGACGGCGTCGCGGCCGAAGAGGGTGAGGGCGCGCGTGACGTCGTTGGCGGCCTGGCCGCGGCCGGTGTGGAGGTCGCGCCAGGCGCGGGAGAGGACGTCGCCGTCGCTGCGCAGGGGGCTGCCGCCGGCGTTCTCGCGCAGCAGGTCGACGGCGGTGAGGGCGCGTTCGGTGGCGAGGGCCTGGTCGCGGCGGGCGCGGGCGCGCAGGGTGACGGGGGGTTCGCCGCCGGCGCGGGCCACCGCGTACAGCTCGGCGGTGTTGCGGGCGAGCTGGAGGCGGGCGGCGTCGATCTCGCCGGCGGCGCGGGCGATGCGGACCTGGGCGAAGGGGTCCTCGGCGACGCGGCGGCCGTGCGGGAGGGCGGGGTGGGTGCGGGCGGTGTCGACGTGGTGGTCGTAGGCGCCCTCGGCGATGCCGACCATGACGGTGGAGACGGTGGTGGTGAAGAGGGCCGCGTAGGGCAGCCGGTAGACCGGTTCGGGGTTGGTCTCGTGGCCGGGGCAGCGGAGGGTGGTGACGGGGGCGTAGCCGAGGGTGCGGTGGGCGGGGACGAAGGCGTCGTCGACGACGATGTCGTTGCTGCCGCTGCCGCGCAGTCCGACGGTGTCCCAGACGTCGTCCACCCGGTGGTCGGTGCGGGGCACGAGGAAGGTCCGCATGTCGAGCGGGCGGCCGTCGGGGTCGCTGACGAGCCCGCCGAGCAGGGCCCAGCGGGCGTGGTCGGCGCCGGCCGCGAAGTGCCAGCGGCCGGAGAGCCGGTAGCCGCCGGGGACGGGGGTGACGGTGCCGGTGGGCGCGTGGGAGGAGCAGATGAGGGCGGTGTCGTCGCCTGCCCACACGTCGTGCTGGGCGCGGGGGTCGAGGAGGGCGACGTACCAGGGGTGGACGCCGAGGAGGGCGGTGGTCCAGCCGGTGGAGCCGCAGGCCCTGGCGATCTCGTGGACGGCGGCGTGGAAGACCTCGGGGTCGGCGGCGAGTCCGCCGTGGGCGGAGGGCCTGAGCAGCCGGAAGAAGCCGGTGCGGTGGAGGTCGGCGAGGGTGGCGTCGGGGACGCGGCGCAGTTCCTCGGCCTCGTCGGCGCGCTCGCGCAGGGCGGGGGCGAGCGCCCGGACCGCGGTGAGGACGTCGTGGTCGCGCATGGGGTGCCTCTCGGGGCCGGGGCCCGGATCTTGGGCTCCTCTTGGGTGACGAGAGGGAACCTACGCGTTACCGTTCCGAGACGGAACACCCCCTTCCCGTCGCCCCGCCCCCTCTGGCACTCTCCACGCAATACCGGAGATTACGGACGCGGCAGGGCTTTCGCCCGTCGCGCCGTCCGCGTGGGAGGTGTCGATGACGACGCATGCCGCCGAGCCCGTCCAGGACATGCGGGCCGTGGGGGCCGCCGGGCCGGCCGAGGCCGGGCCGCTGCCGCCGCTGTCGCTGCTCGAGAAGGCGGCGAAGGTGCTCAGCGCCTTCCAGAGCGGCGGGCCGCGTCTGACGCTCACCGAGGTCGTGCAGCGCTCGGGGATCCGGCGCTCCTCCGCGCACCGGATCCTGGACCAGCTGGTGCAGTTGCGGTGGCTGGAGCGGGAGGGACGTGACTACCGGCTGGGCATGGGCATGCTGGAGCTCGGCGCGATGGCCTCGCACCACAACCGGCTGCGCCGGGCGGCCCTGCCGCATCTGCACGCGCTGCACGAGGCGACCGGCCATCTGGTGCACCTCACCGTCCTCGACGGCCCCGAGGTGGTCTACCTGGAGCGGATCGGCGGGTCGGACGACTCGGGCGTGCCCTCGCGGACGGGCGGCCGGCAGCCCGCGTACTGCACCGCGTCGGGCAAGGCGATCCTGGCGTTCAGCGACGCCCCGGTGGTGGAGCAGGTGATACGGAACGGGCTGCGGCCCCGCACCCCCCGGACGATCACCCGTGCCGACCCCTTCCGGGCCGAGCTGGCGCTCGTCCGGGAGCGCGGGGTGGCCTTCGACCAGGAGGAGGGGTTCCGGGGCGTCTTCTGCGTGGCGGCGCCGCTGCGCGGGGCGGGGCGGGCCGTGGCCGCGATCTCGGTCTGCGGCCACGGCGTGCACCGGGAGCTGGAGCGGATCGCCCCCGCCGTGCGCGGCTGCGCCCGCTCGGTGTGGCAGTCGATGTTCGGTCCCGGCCGGCGCGCCGAACAGCGGGCGGAGCCGGTGGGGGCGGCGCCGGCCGGGGTGCCGCAGCCGTCGATGGACAACATGATGACCTGGCTGCGGTTCAGCGACTGGATGTGAAGCCCGGGGCGAGGCGTTCGCGGACGGCGTCGAGGCCGGTGGCGTAGACGCCGTCCCCGAAGGCGGCCTCGACCCGCGGGACGAGGTCGTCCGGGGCCCGGTAGGCGGCGGACCAGCGGAGTTCGGCGCCGTCCGGGTGCGGAGCGACGGCGAGGGTGGCCACGTACTCCTCGACGGGCAGCGCGAGCGGGTCGAGGAGCGTGTAGCGGTAGCTGCGGGCGGCGGGGTCGCGGGCGAGCAGCCGCTCGCGGGCGACGACCGTGCCGTCCAGGGTGAACCTGCGGACGGCGCCGGGGTCGTCGGGGCCGGCTCCGTCCTCCACCGTGGCCGGTGGGACGTGCGGGTGCCAGTCGCCGAGGGTGGCGAAGCCGCCGACGAGCGCCCAGACGGTGTCGGGGTCGGCGGGGACCACGAGGGAGCGGACGAGGGTACGGGGGTGCACGGTGCCTCCGGGTCGGGTTGCCGTCACCAGGTGCGGTCGCCGCGCAGGACGGCGTCGGCGCCGCCGTCCGCGAAGACGACCTGGCCGGTGACGAGGGTGTTCTCGGGCGAGGTGAGCCAGGCGATGAGCGGGGCGAGCTGTTCGGGCCGGGAGTGGCCGCGCAGCGGCATGGGGACGGCCCGCTCGACGAGGGCGCGGGTCGCGGGGTCGTCGAGGAGGGGACGGGTCAGCGGGGTGAGGACCACGCCGGGGGCGACGGCGTTGAGCGGGATGCCGGCGCCGGCCCAGGCGTCGCCGGGGGCGGCGCGGCGGACCCAGCGGGAGACGGCCGCCTTGGAGGAGGAGTAGACGAGGTGTCCCTCGCCGCGGTCCACGGCGGCGCGGGCGGCGGCCACCGCGGCGGTCTCGTCGCCCGCGTCCGCGGCGGCCATCAGGGCCGGGTCCGTGGGGTGCACGGAGTCGATGGAGCCGACGACGAGCGCCCGCGGGTCGCGGCCGGCGGCGAGGAGCGGGCGCAGTCCGTCGAGGGTGGCGACGGCGCCGAAGTGGTTGACGCGGATGGTGAGCGGGTCGAAGTGGGCGACGCCCGCGCAGGAGACGACGGCGTCGAGCCGGCCGCCGGTGAGCTCGCGGGCGCCGGCCACGAGCGCGGCCCGGCCCTCGGCGGTGGACAGGTCGGCCCGGAGGTCGCCGTCCTCCAGGTCGGCGGCGAGGACCGTGTGGCCCCGCTCCCGCAGGAGGGCCGTCGTGGCGGCGCCGATGCCGGAGGCGGCTCCGGTGACCAGGTACGTACGGGGCATGGGAGGGCTCCTCGTCGGCAGTGGTTCAGGAGTAGGTGATCTCGACCCGGTCGGTGACCGGCAGGGCCTGGCAGGCGAGGACGTAGCCGTCGGCGAGGTCGGCATCGTCCAGGACCTCGTTGCGGACCATCCGCACCTCGCCCGTGACGATCCGGCAGGTGCAGGCGCTGCACGCGCCCTCGCGGCAGGAGTACGGGGCGTCCACCCCGGCCGCGAGGAGCGCGTCGAGCAGGGGGGCCGACGGCGGCCAGGCGACCGTACGGGTCTCGCCGTCGAGTTCCACCGTCACGGCGCCGTCGCCCTCGCCGCCGGCGGCCGCCGGGGCGGGCGCGTCGAAGACGTCCCCGGACAGGGAGAAGAACCGTTCCCGGTGGATGCGTCCTCCGGGGGTGCCGAGCGTGCGCAGCGCCTGCTCGGCGGCGTCCATGAGCGGCCCGGGGCCGCAGACGAACGCCTCGCGGTCGGCGTAGGGCGCGAGCGCGGCGGCGAGCCGGTCCGGGACCGGCAGGCCCTGGAGCGACTCCAGCCAGTGGAGGACGAGGAGCCGTCCGGGGTGGGCGGCGGTGAGGGCGCGGAGTTCGTCGCGGAAGATGACGGAGGTCTCGTCCCGGTTGGCGTACAGGAGGACGATCCGGCCGGTGCCGGCCGCGAGGACGGACTTGGCGATGGAGAGGACCGGGGTGATGCCGCTCCCGCCGGCGACGAGCAGCAGGTCGTGGTCGAGGGAGTCCGGGGTGAAGGTGCCGGCCGGCGGCAGCACCTCCACCTCGTCGCCCGCGGCCAGGTGGTCGCAGACCCAGTTGGAGCCGTACCCGCCGGCCACCCGCTTGACGGTGACCTTCAGCGGTTCGCCGGTGTGCGGCGAGCTGGCCAGCGAGTAGCAGCGGGCGACGGGCCCGTCCGCGCCGGGCAGTCTCAGGGTGAGGAACTGCCCGGGGCGGTGGGCGAAGCGGGGCGCGCTCTGCGGGGACGGTTCCAGGACCAGGGAGCGCGCGTCGGGCGTCTCGGCGACGACCTCCACGATCCGGAGCCGGTGGGTGCGGGCGGTGCCGGCCCCGGTCGCGGTCACCGGCTCAGACGTCGACACGGACACCGTCGGCCTCCAGGGTTCCGTCCGCGACCGCGCGGTCGATGCTGGACCGCAGCGCCCGGCAGGTGCGGATCCGGGCGCTGGTGGCGCCCCGCCCCACCCGGTCGCGGATCTCGGCGCAGGCGACGGCCGCGTCGGCGGTCCACTGGACGGAGGTGTGGGCGGGGCTGAACTTCTCGCACAGGACCTGGTTGCCGCAGGCCTCGCACTGGACGGGTCGCATGTCAGGGGGCTCCCGCTTCGGTCTCGGCCGCGCGGCGGGCCAGGTTCTCGTCGACCTCGGCGCGCCACGCCCGGTTGGCCCGCCGGGTGTCGATCTCGAACTCGAAGCGCCGGGTCATCTCGTCCTTGACGTCGGCGACGTCGACGTAGAACTGCTCGTACCAGCGGCGCAGCTGGTACACGGGGCCGTCCTCCTCGGTGAGGAGCGGGTTGTCGATCCGGGTCTTGTTCCGCCAGATCTCGATGTCCTGCTCGAAGCCGGTCTCCAGTCCCCCGATCAGGCTCCGGGCGGCCTCGGCGGCCGCCTCGTCGGTCATGCCGGGCAGCTTCCTGACGATCGCCCCGTACTGGAGGACGAAGCTGTCGGCGCTCACCGGGTAGTGACTGTTGATCAGCACCATCTCCATCTCGACGCCGGGAGCCACCTCGGTGAACACGTAGTCGATCATGTAGGACGGGCCGTAGTAGGAGGCGTCGGAGCGCAGCGGGGAGCTGAGGTTGCCCAGGTCCATGTCGCCGCGCGGGGCGCTCTCCATGTACTGGGTGGCGACGTGTCCGTCGAAGACGTTCTTGAAGTACGTCGGGAAGGCGTAGTGGACGTAGAAGAAGTGCGCCATGTCCACGACGTTGTCGACGATCTCGCGGCAGTTCGAGCCGTCCACCCGCGCGGTCTTCCAGGTCCAGTCGCTCCATTCGGCCGCGTCCGGGCCGTGGACGCCCTCGATCTCGGGGACGGTGGCCTCGGCCGGCGGCGGGTTGCCCTCGGGGTCGTGCCAGACGAAGAGCTGCCGGTTGCGCTCCAGGGTGGTCCAGGCGCGGGTGCGGGCGCGGGGCGGTACGCGGCGGGCGTACGGGATGCCGGCGCAGCGGCCGTCGCCGGACCAGCGCCAGTCGTGGAACGGGCAGGCGACGGCGTCGCCCTTGACCGTGCCGTGGGCGAGGTTGCCGCCCATGTGGGGGCAGTAGGCGTTCAGGACGTGGAGCTCTCCGTCGTCCTGGCCCTGGAAGACCACGAGCTTGGTGCCGAACGCCTCGATCTCGTGCGGCTCGCCGTCCTTGAAGGATGCGGCGAGGCCGAGGCAGTGCCAGCCCCGGGCGAAGCGGGCGGGCGGGCGTCCGGCGTCGATGACACGGACCTCGTCGTTGAGCGCAGTCATCACGTTCTCCTGGTGGTGGTGGGGTCAGTTCCGGGCGGCGAGTTCGAGGGCGATGTCGATGAGCTGGTCCTCCTGGCCGCCGACGAGGCGCCGTTCGCCGGCGCGCAGCAGGATCTCGGCGCCGGAGACGCCGTAGCGCTCGGCCTGCCGGTAGGCGTGCTTGAGGAAGCTGGAGTAGACGCCGGCGTGGCCCATGAGCAGGGCGAGGCGGTCGAGTCGGCACTCCTCGTCCATGACGGGGCGGACGACGTCCTCGGCCGCGTCGATGATCTTCAGGACGTCGATGCCGGTGCGGATGCCCATCTTGGCGCAGACGGCGACGAACGCCTCGACGGCGGTGTTGCCCGCTCCGGCGCCGAGCCGGCGGGTGGAGCCGTCGATCTGGAGGGCGCCGGCCTTGACGGCGGCGACCGAGTTGCCGATGCCGAGGGCGAGGTTCTCGTGTCCGTGGAAGCCGACCTGGGCGTCGTCGCCGAGTTCGGCGACGAGGGCCTGGACGCGGTCGGTGACGTCGTCCATGACCATGGCGCCGGCGGAGTCGACGACGTACACGCACTGGCAGCCGGCGTCGGCCATGATCCGGCCCTGGCGGGCGAGGTTCTCGGGGCTGGTGGAGTGGGCCATCATCAGGAAGCCGACGGTCTCCAGGCCCCGTTCGCGGGCGAGTCCGAAGTGCTGGACCGCGATGTCGGCCTCGGTGCAGTGGGTGGCGATCCGGCAGATGCCGGCGCCGTTGTCGTGGGCGGCGCGGATGTCGTCCTTGACGCCGAGTCCGGGGAGCATGAGGAAGGCGATGGTGGCGCGCCGGGCGGTCGCCACGGCGGCCTTGATCAGCTCCTGCTCGGGGGTCCTGGAGAATCCGTAGTTGAACGAGGAGCCGCCGAGTCCGTCGCCGTGGGTGACCTCGATCACCGGGACGCCGGCGTCGTCGAGGGCGGCGACGACGGAGCGCACGTCGTCGGCGGTGAACCGGTGGCGCTTGGCGTGCGAGCCGTCGCGCAGCGAGGAGTCCGTGATCCGGATGTCGAGGGTGTCCGAGTAGGGCATGGCAGGGGCTCCTTAGGCACCCGGGGCGAGGAGCGCCCGGGCGAACTCCTCGCCGACCTTGGTGGCGGCGGCGGTCATGATGTCGAGGTTTCCGGCGTACGGCGGGAGGTAGTCGCCCGCGCCCTCGACCTCCAGGAAGATCGCGACGCGTGCCATGCCGCCGTTCTCGGGGCTGGGGTCGTCGAACTGCGGCTCGCCGCGCAGCCGGTAGCCGGGGACGTACGCGGCGACCTGCTCGGCGACCTCCTTGACGGAGAGGGTGATGGCGGCGCGGTCGGCGTCCTCGGGGACGGCGCAGAAGACGGTGTCGCGCATGATGACGGGCGGGTCGGCCGGGTTGAGGATGATGATGGCCTTGCCGCGCGCGGCGCCGCCGATGGTCTCGATGCCGCGGGAGGTGGTGCGGGTGAACTCGTCGATGTTGGCGCGGGTTCCGGGGCCGGCGGAGACGGAGGCGACCGAGGCGACGATCTCGGCGTAGGCCACCGGGACGACCCGGGAGACGGCGTACACCATGGGAATGGTGGCCTGTCCGCCGCAGGTGATCATGTTGACGTTGGGCTGGTCGAGATGGGCGCGGAGGTTGGCGGGCGGGACGACGGCCGGGCCGACGGCGGCGGGCGTGAGGTCGATCGCTTTGATGCCGAGCTCGGCGTAGCGGGGCGCGTTGGCGCGGTGGACGGAGGCGCTCGTGGCCTCGAAGACGAGGTCGGGCGTCTCGTCCCGGGCCAGGAGCGCGTCGACGCCCTCGTGGGTGACCTCCAGGCCGAGCCGGCGGGCGCGGGCGAGGCCGTCGCTGTCGGGGTCGACGCCGACCATCCAGCGGGGTTCGACGAGCTCGGAGCGGAGCAGTTTGTACAGCAGGTCGGTGCCGATGTTTCCGGAGCCGACGACGGCGGCGGTCGCCTTGGTCTTGCGGGTCATCATCACCTCAGGTGAAGGAGAGGGAGACCGGGCCCAGCCCGGTGAACTCGGCGGTGAAGGTGGCGCCCGGCGCGATGTCGACGGCCCGGGTGCACGAACCGGGCAGCACCAGATGCCCCTTCTTCAGGGGCACGCCGAAGCGGGCGACGGTACGGGCGAGCCAGGCGACGGATCGGGCCGGGTCGCCGAGGACGGCGTCGCCGCGGCCCTCGGCGAGGAGTTCGCCGCCGCTGGTCAGCCGGGCCTCGACGGCCTTGAGGTCGATCCCGCGCGGGTCGCGGCCCTCGCCGATGACGAATCCGGCGGAGGAGGCGTTGTCGGCGATGGTGTCGGCGATCGTGATGCGCCAGTCGCGGATGCGGCTGTCGATGAGTTCGAGGGCGGGGACGACGCGTTCGGTCGCCGCGAGCACATCCTCGGGGGTGCAGCCCTCCCCCGGCAGGTCGTCGCCGAGGACGAAGCCGACCTCGACCTCGACGCGGGGGTGGCAGTAGCGGGCGACGGGGACCGGGACGCCGGGGGTGAGCTCCATGTCGTGGAGCAGGTGTCCGTAGTCCGGCTCGTCGACGCCCATCATGCGCTGCATGACGGGCGAGGAGAGGCCGACCTTGTGGCCGCGCACCTCGGCTCCGGCGGCGAGGCGGCGGCGGATGTTGACGAGCTGGATCTCGTACGCGTCCTCGGTGTCGATGCCGGGGTACGCCTCGCTCAGCGGGGCGATCGGCGAGACGCCCAGTTCGGCGGAGCGCAGCAGCTCGGCCGCCTCGTGGCGCCGGCGGTCCGTGAGCATGACGGGTCCCTCCTGGGGGCGGTTCGGTGGCTGTGTCCGGCGAGGCTAGGCCGCACCCGCCGCACCCCGTGAGCGCCGTTTCCCGGTGAGCGGGAAACCCCCGCGGGCGGCGCGCCGGCGCCCGGAGCACGTCGCCCCCCCCACGCCGGGTCCCGGGGCCGGCGTGGGGGCGTGGGGGCGTCCCGTGGCGTTCCCCGTCTGTTCAGTGGGTGCCGTACACCGGTCGCGGGGGTTCCGACTCCGCGAGGAGCTTCAGGGCCGTGGCGCCCGCCGACTCGGGGGTCCGGCGGGCGCCCGTGTCGGCGGTGGGGCCGGGCCGCCAGCCCTCCATGACGGTGATCCGCCCGCCCTCCGCCTCGAAGACGCGGCCCGTCACGCCCTCGGACGCGTCGGAGCCGAGCCACACCACCAGGGGCGAGACGTTCTCGGGGGCCATCGCGTCGAAGCCGCCGTCCTCCGGCGCGGCCATCGTCTCGGCGAAGGCGCTCTCGGTCATGCGCGTCCGTGCCGCCGGCGCGATCGCGTTGGCCTGGACCCCGTACCGCCCCATCTCGGCCGCCGCGACGAGGGTGAGGCCCACGATCCCGGCCTTGGCCGCCGCGTAGTTGCCCTGCCCGACACTGCCGAGCAGCCCCGCGCCGGAGCTGGTGTTGACCACCCTCGCCCGTCGGACCCGGCCGGCCTTCGCCTCGGCCCGCCAGTACGCCGCCGCGTGCCGCAGCGGCAGGAAGTGGCCCTTGAGGTGGACACGCATGACGGCGTCCCAGTCGTCCTCGCCGAGGTTGACGAGCATCCGGTCGCGGAGGAAGCCGGCGTTGTTGACGAGGGTGTCCAGGCCGCCGTACGTGTCGAGGGCGGCGGCGACCAGTGAGGCCGCGCCGTCCGGGGTGGCGATGTCCCCGCCGTGGGCGACCGCCTCCCCGCCGGCCGCGATGATCTCCTCGACGACTTCCTGGGCGGGGCCGGAGCCGCCGCCGGCGCCGTCGAGGCCGACGCCGAGGTCGTTGACGACGACCCGTGCCCCCTCGGCGGCGAAGGCGAGCGCGTGCGCGCGCCCGAGGCCGCGGCCCGCTCCGGTGACGACGACGACGCGTCCCGCGCTGAGTCCGGTCATGTGAAGGTCCTGCCTTTCAGGAGTGGTCGGTGGTGGCGGCGTCGAGGAACGCGGGGCGCTCCCCTCCGCCGTGGACGTGGAGGGCCGCGCCGCTGATGTACGCGGCGCGGTCGGAGGCGAGGAAGACGCAGGCGTCGCCGATGTCGGCGGGCTCGGCGAGCCGTCCGAGGGGCACGGTGCGGCCGACGGCGGCGACGCCGTCCTCGTCGCCGTAGTGCAGGTGGGAGAGTTCGGTGCGGACCATGCCGAGGACGAGGGTGTTGACCCGGACAAGCGGGGCCCACTCCACGGCCATCGAGCGGGCCAGGTTCTCCAGGCCGGCCTTGGCGGCGCCGTACGCGGCGGAGCCCGGGGACGGGCGGGTGCCGCTGACGCTGCCGACCATGACGATGGATCCGCCGCCGTCCTGACGGCTCATCACCCGGTGCGCGGCGAGCGAGGCGGTGAGCGGGGCGACGAGGTTCAGTTCGACGACCCGGGCGTGCTGGGCGGGTTCGCCGTCGGCGAGGGTCCGGTACGGAGTGCCGCCGGCGTTGTTGACGAGGGTGTCGAGGCGCCCGTGGTCGTCCCGCACCCGTGCGAAGAAGGCCGTCACGGCGTCCGGGTCGCGGAGGTCCACGGGGAGGAAGCGGGCGGTGCGGCCGGCCGCGGTGACGGGCGTGTCGGGGGCCCGCCGGGCGCAGGTCACGACCTCCGCCCCGGCTTCGAGCAGGGCCCGGGTGATGCCGGCGCCGACGCCCCGGGTGCCGCCGGTGACGACGGCGACGGAGCCGGACAGATCGATGGTCACTGCCAAGGGACACCTCCCGCAGCGGCCGAACCGCTGCTACCTTCATACCTAACAAACGTTTGGTGGAAAGGTAGCTGATCTGCTCATGGGTGTCTCCACCTCCGCCCCCGACGAGGGCGTCGCCGTCGTCACCGTCGACTTCCCCCCGGTCAACGCCCTCCCCGTCCGGGGCTGGTACGACCTCGCCGCCGCCGTCCGCGCCGCGGGCGCCGACCCGAAGGTCCGCTGCGTCGTGCTCACCGCCGAGGGCCGCGGCTTCAACGCCGGCGTCGACATCAGGGAGATCCAGCGCGCGACCGGCCCGGAGGCGATCCTCGGCGCCAACCAGGGCTGCGCCGAGGCCTTCGCCGCCGTCTACGAGTGCGAGGTGCCGGTGGTCGCCGCCGTGCACGGCTTCTGCCTCGGCGGCGGCATCGGCCTCGTCGGCAACGCGGACGCGATCGTCGCCTCCGAGGACGCCACCTTCGGCCTGCCCGAACTGGACCGGGGCGCCCTCGGCGCCGCCACCCACCTCGCCCGCCTGGTCCCCCAGCACCTGATGCGCACCCTCTACTACACCTCCCGCACGGTCACCGCCGAGGAACTGCACCGGCACGGCTCGGTGTGGCGGGTCGTCCCGCGCGAGGGGCTGCGCGAGGCGGCGCTGGAGCTGGCCCGCGAGATCGCCGCCAAGGACGGGCGGCTCGTCCGCCTCGCCAAGGCCGCCATCAACGGCATCGATCCGGTGGACGTCCGGCGCAGCTACCGCTTCGAGCAGGGCTTCACCTTCGAGGCCAACCTCAGCGGCGTCGCCGACCGCGTCCGCGACACCTTCGGCACGGAGAAGAGGGAGGACAAGTCGTGAGCAAGGACAAGACGATGACCGCCGAGGAGGTCGTCGGCCGGCTGAGCAGCGGCATGACGATCGGCATCGGCGGCTGGGGCTCCCGGCGCAAGCCGATGGCGCTGGTCCGGGCACTGCTGCGCTCCGAGGTCACGGACCTGACCGTGGTCTCGTACGGCGGTCCCGACGTCGGTCTGCTGGCCGCCGCGGGGAAGATCCGCAAGCTGGTCGCCGCCTTCGCCACGCTCGACTCCGTCCCGCTGGAGCCGCACTTCGGCGCGGCCCGGCAGCGCGGCGACCTCGAACTCGTGGAACTGGACGAGGCGATGATGATGTGGGGGCTGACGGCGGCCGTGCACCGGCTGCCCTTCATGCCGATCCGGGCCGGGCTCGCCTCGGACGTCATGACCGTCAACCCGACGCTGCGGACGGTCACTTCGCCCTACGGGGACCGCGAGGAGCTGGTCGCCGTCCCCGCGCTCCGGCTGGACGCCGCCCTGGTCCACCTCAACCGCGCCGACGCGTACGGGAACGGCCAGTACCTGGGCCCCGACCCGTACTTCGACGACCTGTTCTGCGAGGCCGCCGACACGGCGTACGTCTCCTGCGAGCGGATCGTGGACACCTCCGAGCTGCTCAAGGACGCCGGGCCGCAGACGCTGCTGCTCAAGCGGGCGTTCGTGGACGGCGTCGTCGAGACGCCGAACGGCGCGCACTTCACCTCCTGCGTCCCGGAGCACGACCGGGACGAGGCGTTCCAGCGCCACTACGTCGAGGCCGCCCGCGACCCGGAGAAGTGGCGGGAGTTCACCGCGCGGTTCCTCTCCGGCGACGAGGACGCGTACCAGGCCGCGGTGGCGGCGTTCCACGGGGAGGAAGCATGACCGGCACCGGCACGACCAGCACCGCCACCCGCGCCGAGTACTGCGTGGTGGCCTGCGCCGAGGCGTGGCGGGACGCCGGCGAGGTCCTGGCCAGCCCGATGGGCACGGTCCCGATGATCGGTGCCCGGCTCGCGAAGCGCACCTTCGCCCCCGACCTGCTGCTCACCGACGGCGAGGCGCTGCTCATCGGCGACGTGCCGGCGCTCGGCGCGGCGCCCGCGATCGTGGAGGGGTGGCTGCCTTACCGGCAGCACCTGGCCATGGTCGCCACCGGGCGGCGCCACGTGATGATGGGCGCCAGCCAGCTCGACCGGCACGGCAACCAGAACATCAGCTGCATCGGCGCCTGGGAGCGGCCGAAGCGCCAGCTCCTGGGCGTGCGCGGCGCCCCGGTCAACACCCTGAACAACCCGACCAGCTACTGGGTCCCCCAGCACTCGACCCGGGTCTTCGTCGAGCGGGTCGACATGGTCTGCGGCGTCGGCTACGACCGGGCCGCGGCGGCCGGGCCCTCCGCCACCCGCTACCACCGCATCCCGGACGTCATCACGGACCTGGGCGTCTTCGACTTCGAGACCCCGGACCGCGCGATGCGGCTCCGCTCGCTCCACCCGGGCGTCACCGTCGAGCAGGTGCGGGAGGCGACCGGCTTCGCGCTCGTCGTGCCCGAGGAGGTCCCGTACACCCGCGATCCCACGGCGGAGGAACTGCGGCTGATCCGCGAGGAGATCGACCCGCGCGGGATGCGGGACCGCGAGGTCCGGGCATGAGCGACACCACGATCGCCACCCCCTTCACCGCCCTCGTCGGTGTGCGGCACCCGATCGTGCAGACGGGCATGGGATGGGTGGCGGGACCCCGGCTGGTGTCCGCCGCCGCGAACGCGGGCGCGCTGGGCGTCCTGGCCTCGGCGACGATGGGCGTCGAGCAGCTCAGGTCCGCCGTGCGCGAGGTCAGGTCCCGTACGGACGCGCCCTTCGGCGTCAACCTGCGGGCCGACGCCGGGGACGCGGCCGAGCGGGTCCGGATCATCATCGACGAGGGGGTGAAGGTCGCCTCCTTCGCGCTCGCGCCCTCGCGTGAGCTGATCGCCCGCCTGAAGGACGCCGGGGTCGTCGTCATCCCCTCGATCGGCGCCCGCCGGCACGCCGAGAAGGTCGCCGCGTGGGGCGCGGACGCGGTCGTGGTGCAGGGCGGCGAGGGCGGCGGCCACACCGGCAGCGTCGCCACCACCGTCCTCCTCCCCCAGGTGGTGGACGCGGTGGACATCCCGGTCGTCGCCGCCGGCGGCTTCCACGACGGGCGCGGCCTGGCCGCCGCCCTCTCCTACGGCGCGGCCGGCATCGCCATGGGCACCCGCTTCCTCCTCACCTCCGACTCGACCGTCCCCGACGCGGTCAAGGACCGCTACCTGGCGGCCGTGGTCGGCGACGTCACCGTCACGACCAAGGTGGACGGGCTGCCCCACCGGATGCTGAGGACCGAGCTGGTCGACGCGCTGGAGCGCTCGGGCCGGGCCTCGGCGCTGCTGCGGGCCGTCCGCCACGCGGCGGCCTTCCGGCGCGAGTCCGGCATGAGCTGGCCCCAGATGGTCAGGGACGGACTCGCGATGAAGCACGGCAAGGAGCTGACCTGGAGTCAGGTCCTGCTCGCCGCCAACACCCCGATGATGCTCAAGGCGTCGATGGTGGACGGCCGCACCGATCTCGGCGTGATGGCCTCGGGCCAGGTCGCGGGCCTGATCGACGACCTCCCCTCGTGCGCGGAGCTCGTCGACCGGATCATGGCGGAGGCGGCGGCGGCGCTGCGCGCGCTGCCCCGCCCGGACTGAACGACCCCGCACGCACGACGTCCGCCGGGGTGGAACCACCCCGGCGGACGCGTGTCCTGCCCCACCCCTGCCGGTTTCCCTGTTTCGAACGGATCACGCCATGCCTGTCCAGCGGCTGAACCACGCCGTCCTCTTCGTCTCCGACCTGGAGCGCAGTCTCGCCTTCTACCGTGACGTGCTCGGCTTCCGGCCGCTGCCCGGGGCCTTCCCCGGCGCGGTCTTCCTCCAGGCGGCCGGCTCCGCCAACGACCACGACCTCGGTCTCTTCCGGTCCCCCGAGCCCGCCTCCGGTCAACGCGCCGGCCGCGTCGGCCTGTACCACCTGGCCTGGGAGGTGGCCACGCTGGCGGATCTGCGCACGATGCGGGCGCGGCTCGCCGAGGCGGGCGCGCTGACCGGGGCGAGCGACCACGCCTCCACCAAGGCCCTGTACGCCCGCGACCCCGACGGCATCGAGTTCGAGGTCTGCTGGCTGGTCCCCGACCACGCGGTGGCCGGCGAGCTCTCGGCCATGACCGCGCCCACCCGCCCCCTGGACCTCGACGCCGAGATCGCCGCCTACGGCGCGGAGACCCCGGGAGGCCCCCGCACCGATCACACGATCTGGCAGCGGATCTTCGGCATGGAGGCCCCGGAAGGCGCTCGGTGACGACGAGCCTCCTCGGCCCCCGCCCGCTCCAGCGGCTACAGCCGCTCGATGATCGTCACGTTCGCCTGCCCGCCGCCCTCGCACATGGGCACCTCCCCCCGACGGCCCCCTCGCACCGCTCGGCCCCAGGGGGCCTCCCGGGCTTCGGGGAGCCTGCGCCGGCCTCCGGCCGGACGGCCGCGGGGAGCAGAGGGTGCTTCCCCTACAGCCGCTCGATGATCGTCACGTTCGCCTGCCCGCCGCCCTCGCACATGGTCTGGAGGCCGTAGCGGCCTCCGGTGCGCTCCAGTTCGTGGAGGAGGGTGACGGCCAGCTTGGTGCCGGTGGCGCCGAGGGGGTGGCCCAGGGCGATCGCGCCGCCGTTGACGTTGACCTTCTCCGGGTCGGCGCCGGTCTCCTTCAGCCAGGCGAGGACGACCGGCGCGAACGCCTCGTTGATCTCGACGAGGTCGATGTCGTCGAGCGTCATGCCGGCCTTCTTCAGCGCGTACGCCGTCGCCGGGATGGGCGCGGAGAGCATCCGGATCGGGTCCTCGCCGCGCACCGAGAGGTGGTGGATCCGGGCGCGCGGGGTGAGGCCGTGTTCGCGCACGGCCCGCTCGCTCGCGAGCAGCATGGCCGAGGCGCCGTCGGAGACCTGGGAGGAGACGGCGGCGGTGATCCGCCCGCCCTCGACCACCGGGTTCAGGCCGGCCATCTTCTCCAGGGAGGTGTCCCGGCGCGGGCCCTCGTCGGTGGTGACGTCGCCGTAGGGGACGATCTCGCGCTCGAACCGCCCCTCGTCGATCGCGCGGATCGCCCGCCGGTGCGAGCGGAGCGCGAACTCCTCCATGTCCCGGCGGCTGATGCCCCACTTCTCGGCGATGAGTTCGGCGCCGTGGAACTGGTTGACCGGCTGGTCGCCGTACCGCGCGCGCCAGCCCGCGGAGCCTGCGTACGGCCCCTCGGTGAGGCCGAGCGGGGCTGCGGCCTGCCGGCTGGCGAAGGCGATGGGGACCATCGACATGTTCTGGACGCCGCCGGCGACGACGAGGTCCTGGGTGCCGGACAGCACGCCCTGGGCGGCGAAGTGGAGAGCCTGCTGGGAGGAGCCGCACTGCCGGTCGACGGTCACGCCGGGCACCTCCTCCGGCAGTCCGGCGGCGAGCCAGCAGGTGCGGGCGATGTCGCCGGCCTGCGGTCCGACGGTGTCCAGGCAGCCGAAGACGACGTCCTCGACGGCCGCCGGGTCGGCGCCCGACCGCTCCATCAGGGCCTTCAGGGCGTGCGCGCCGAGGTCGGCGGGGTGGACGGCGGAGAGTCCGCCGTTCCGCCGGCCGACCGGGGTGCGGATCGCTTCGACGATGTAGGCCTCGGCCATGGTCACTCCTCATGGGTACGTCGGGAACGTCAGGTGCTTCGCGTACGTCGGGTACGCCGGTGTCCGCCACGGAGCGCGACCCCCTCCAGCACCATCGAGAGGTACTGGCGGGCGATCTCCTCCGGGCTGTGCTGTCCGCCCGGCCGGTACCAGGACGCGGCGACCCAGACGGTGTCGCGCACGAAGCGGTAGGTGAGCCGGACGTCGAGGTCGGTGCGGAAGTCCCCGGCGGCCACGCCGGACTCCAGGGTCCTGAGCCAGGCGCGCTCGAACCTCCGCTGCGCCTCGGCGAGATAGCCGAAGCGGGGCTGGTCCCGCAGCTGCCCGGACTCCTTCTGGTAGATGGCGACGGCGGCACGGTGCCGGTCGATCTCCCGGAACGATTCGGTGACGAGGGCCTCGAGGGTCTCCCGTGGGCCGAGGCCGGCGGCGAGCACGGCGTCGTACCGGGTCCACAGGTCGTCCAGGAAGCCGGAGAGGATCTCGTCGAGCATCGACTCCTTGGAGTCGAAGTGGTAGTAGAGGCTGCCCGCGAGCAGACCGGCCGCGTCGGCGATCCGGCGGACGGTGGTGGCGTCGTACCCCTGGACGGCGAAGACCTCGGCCGCCACGTCCAGGAGCTCGCGGCGCCGCTCGGGCGCCGGTCTCACGGGTGCTGGCTGCTGACCGAGAGCACCTCGCCGGTGAGGTACGAGGAGTACCCGCTGGCGAGGAAGACGATCACGTTCGCCACCTCCCACGGCTCGGCGTACCGGCCGAAGGCCTCGCGGGAGGTGAGCTCCGCGAGGAGCTCGGGGGTGGTGACCTTCACGAGGTGGGGGTGCATGGCGAGGGACGGCGAGACGGCGTTGACGCGGACGCCGTACGCGGCGGCCTCCAGCGCGGCGCACCGGGTGAGGGCCATGACGCCGGCCTTGGCGGCGGCGTAGTGCGCCTGGCCCTTCTGGGCGCGCCAGCCGACGACCGAGGCGTTGTTGACGATGACGCCGCCCGCCCCGGCCGCCCTCATGCGCCGGAGCGCGGCGCGGGTGCAGCGGAAGGTGCCGTTGAGGGTGACGTCGAGGACCTTGTCCCACGCCTCGTCGGTCATGTCGACGAGGTCGGCGGTGCCGCCGAGTCCGGCGTTGTTGACGACGATGTCGAGGCGTCCGTGGCGTTCCTCGGCGAGGTCGAGGAGGGCCGCGACCTGGGTCTCGTCGGTGACGTCGCAGGGCAGCGAGGCCACCCGGCCGGGGCCGAACTCGGCGGCGAGCTCCGCCTCGGACTCCTTCAGCCGCCGGGCGTGGGCGTCGGAGATCACGATGTCGGCGCCCTCCTCCAGGAGGCGGCGGGCGGTGGCGCCGCCGATGCCTGCGCCGGCGGCGGCGGTGACGACGGCGGTGCGGCCGGCGAGCAGGCCGTGGCCGGGGAGGTAGGGGGGTGGGGTGCCGGTCACGGGCGGGCCTCCTTGGGCAGGCCGAGGACGCGCTCGGCGATGATGTTGCGCTGGATCTCGTTCGAGCCGGCGTAGATCGTGTCGGCGCGGGAGAAGAGGAAGAGCCGCTGCCAGTCGGTGAGGTCGTACGGCTCCCCGGCGGCGAGCATGCCGTCGGCGCCGCAGACGTCCATGGCGAGTTCGCCGAGTTCGCGGTGCCAGGTGGCCCAGAAGATCTTGTTGATGGACGCCTCGGGGCCGGGTGCTCCGGCGGAGACGCCGCCGAGCATCCTGAGGGCGTTGAAGCGGATCGTCTCCAGGCCGGTCCAGGCGCGGGCGATGCGGTCGCGGACGAGCGGGTCGGCGGCGGCACCGTTGCGCCGGGCCAGCTCGATCACGGCCTCCAGTTCGCGCCGGAAGCCGACCTGCTGGCCGAGGGTGGAGACGCCCCGTTCGAAGCCGAGGGTGGCCATGGCGACCTTCCAGCCCTCGCCCGGGGCGCCGACGATGTTCTCCGCGCCGGTCCTGGCGCCGTCGAAGAACACCTCGTTGAACTCGGAGGTGCCGGTGAGCTGGACGATGGGCCGGATCTCCACCCCGGGGGCGTGCAGGGGGACCAGGAGGTAGGAGAGGCCGTGGTGGCGGGCGGAGCCCGGCTCGGTGCGGGCGACGACGAAGCACCAGTCGGCCTCGTGGGCGCCTGAGGTCCACACCTTCTGTCCGGTGACCACCCACCCGTCGCCGTCCCGCTCCGCCCGGGTGCGGACGTTGGCGAGGTCGGAGCCGGCGTCCGGCTCGGAGTAGCCCTGGCACCAGAGTTCGTCGACGGCGACGATCCGGGGCAGGAAGCGGGCGCGCTGGGCCGGGGTGCCGAAGGCGATGAGGGTCGGCCCGAGGAGCTGTTCGCCGATGTGGCCGACGCGTGCGGGGGCGTCGGCGAGGGCGTACTCCTCGTGGAAGGCGACCTGTTCCTCCAGGCTCGCGCCCCGGCCTCCGTACTCCTTCGGCCAGCCGACGCAGGTCCAGCCGTGGGCGGCCATGTGCCGTTCCCAGGCGAGGCGTTCGGTGTGCGCCTCGTGCTCGCGTCCGGGGCCGCCACGGCCGCGCAGGTCCGCGAACTCGCCGGTGAGGTGGGTCCGCAGCCAGCCGCGGACCTCCCTGCGGAACTCCTCGACGTTGCTCATGGCCGTACGTTAACCTACCAAACACTTGTTAGGGAAGGAGGGCGGATGTCCGCTGCCCGCACCACGTCCGGTGAGCCCGTCCGCTACGAACGGCGGGGCCCCGTCGCCGTCGTCACCATGGACCGGCCCCAGTACCGCAACGCCCAGAACTCCGCGATGACCTACGCCCTCGACCGCGCCTTCTACCGCGCGGCGGAGGACGGCGAGGTCAAGGTCGTCGTCCTCGCAGGCGCCGGCGAGCACTTCTCCGCGGGGCACGACATCGGCACCCCCGAGCGCGACGCGCACCTGCCCTTCGAGCGGCGGGCCGGCCTCTGGTGGGACCACTCGGACAAGGACGGCGCGGAGAGCCGCTTCGCCCGCGAGTCCGAGGTCTACCTGGGCATGTGCCGCCGCTGGCGCGAACTGCCCAAGCCGGTCGTCGCGTCCGTGCAGGGCGCCTGCGTCGCCGGCGGTCTGATGCTCGCCTGGATCTGCGACCTGATCGTCGCCTCCGAGGACGCGTTCTTCGCCGACCCGGTGGTCCGCATGGGCATCCCCGGCGTCGAGTACTTCGCCCACCCCTGGGTGATGCCGCCCCGGATCGCCAAGGAGTTCCTGTACACCGGCGACCGGATGGGCGCCCGCCGCGCCCACGAGGTCGGCATGGTCAACCGCGTCGTCCCCCGCGACGAACTCGAAGCCCGGACGATGGAACTGGCCCTGCGGATCGCCGAGATGCCCCGCATGGGGCTCGCCCTCACCAAGCGCGCCGTCAACCAGGCCGAGGACCTCCAGGGACTGCACACCGGCATGGACTCCGTCTTCGGACTGCACCACCTCGCGCACGCGCACAACGCCGAGACCGCCCGCGACTCGCTGGGCGGCATGGACATCCACGCCATGAAGGCGGCGGGAGCCTGATGGACCTCGACTTCTCCGCGGCCGACGACGCCTTCCGGGCCGAGGCCCGCGCCTGGCTCGCCGCCCACGTGCCCACCACGCCCCTGCCCTCCCTGGAGACCGCCGGGGGCTTCGCCGCCCACCGTGCCTGGGAGGCCGAACTCGCCGCCGACCGCTGGTCGGTGGTCTCCTGGCCCGAGGAGTACGGCGGCCGGGGCTCCTCCGTCCTGCGCTGGCTGGTCTTCGAGGAGGAGTACTACGCCGCCGGCGCGCCGGGCCGCGTCGCCCAGAACGGCATCAACCTGCTCGCCCCCACCCTCTTCGAGCACGGCACCGACGAGCAGCGCGCCCGCGTCCTGCCGCCCATGGCGTCCGGCGAGGTCGTCTGGGCCCAGGCCTGGTCCGAACCCGAGTCCGGATCCGACCTCGCGAGCCTGCGCTCCACCGCCGTGCGCACCGACGGCGGCTGGCTGCTCCGCGGCCAGAAGACCTGGTCCTCCCGGGCCGCCTTCGCCGACCGCGCCTTCGGCCTCTTCCGCAGCGACCCGGACGCCGGCCGGCCGCACCGGGGACTGACCTACCTCATGTTCCCGCTCGACGCGGACGGCGTCACCGTACGGCCCGTCGGACGGCTCGACGGCAAGCCCGCCTTCGCCGAACTCTTCCTCGACGACGTGTTCGTCCCCGACGAGGACGTGATCGGCGCCCCCGGCGACGGCTGGCGGGTCGCGATGAGCACGGCCGGCAACGAGCGCGGCCTCACCCTGCGCAGCCCCGGCCGGTTCTCCGCCGCCGCCGACCGGCTCGCCGCCCTGTGGCGCGAGCACGCCGATCCCGCCGACACCGCCGTCCGCGACCGCGTCGCCGACGCCGTCATCGGCGCGAGCGCCTACCGCCTCTTCACCTACGCCAACGCCTCCCGGCTCGCCGCCGGCGGCTCGATCGGCGCCGAGTCCAGCCTCAACAAGGTCTTCTGGTCCGAGCTCGACATCGCGCTCCACGAGACCGCCCTCGACCTCCTCGGGCCGTACGGCGAACTCTCCGACGAGGCCGCGGAGGCCCCCGCGCACGGCGGCTGGGCCGAGGGCCACACCTTCTCCCTGGCCGGGCCGATCTACGCCGGGACCAACGAGATCCAGCGCGACATCATCGCCGAGCGGCTGCTCGGCCTGCCGAAGGGACGCCGGTGATGCGGTTCCTGCTCGACGACGAACAGCGGGAGTTCGCCCGCACCCTGGACACGCTCCTGTCGGCGGCCGACACCCCCGGGGCCGCACGGGCCTGGGCGGCCGGCGACCACGCCCCGGGGCGCGCCCTCTGGTCCCGGCTCGCGGACGCCGGAGTGTTCGCGCTGGCGGTACCGGAGGAGTACGAGGGGCTTGGCCCGCTGCCGCTCGAACTGGCTGTGGCCTTCACCGAACTGGGCCGGCACGCCGTCCCCGGCCCGCTCGTCGAGACCGTCGCCGCGGCGGCCCTCCTCGACCGGCTCGGCGACAAGGCCGCGGCCTCCGCCTGGCTGCCTCGCGTCGCCGCCGGCCAAGCGGTCGTCTCCCTCCGCGTCCCGGAACTCACCGGCCCCTACGCGCTCGACGCGGACCTGGCCGACGCCGTGCTGGTCGCCGAGGACGACACCGTGCGGATCGCCGACGCCGCCGGCCCCGTACAGCCCTCGGCCGATCCGGTACGCCGCCTGGCCAGGCCCGCGGCGGGCGGCACCGTCCTGGCCCGCAGCCCCGAGGTCGCCGCCGCCACCGCGTACGCCGCCGAGGTGGCCGCCCTCGCGACGGCCGCCCAGTCCCTGGGGCTCGGCCGGGCGCTGCTCGACCGGACCGTGGCCTACGTGAAGCAGCGCACCCAGTTCGGCGTGCCCATCGGCTCGTTCCAGGCCGTGAAGCACCGGCTGGCCGACACCCTGCTCGCCCTGGAGTTCGCCCAGCCGCTGCTGCACGCCGCCGCCCTGGCCCTGGCCGGGCACGGGACGGCGCACCGGGAGGTCGCCGCCGCGAAGGTCACCGCGGGCGAGGCCGCCCACACCGCCGCCCGCACCGCCCTCCAGCTCCACGGCGCCGTCGGCTACACCGAGGAGCTGGACCTCTCCCTGTGGATCCGCAAGGCACGGCCGCTCCGCGACGCCTGGGGCACCCCCGCCTCCTGTCGCGCCCGTGTCCTCGCCCCCTGACCCCCTCCCCACCGCACCCGGGAGCACCATGTCCGCCGCACCGTCCTCGCACACCCCCGAGAGACAGCCCGATCCGGCGCTGTTGCGCCGGGTGGCGCTGTCGAGCCTGCTCGGCACCGTCATCGAGTACTACGACTTCCTGCTGTACGGCACGATGGCGGCGCTCGCCTTCGGCCCGCTGTTCTTCCCCGGAGACGATCCCCTCAGCGGCACCATCGCCGCCTTCGGCACGCTCGCCGCCGGCTATGTGGCCCGGCCGCTCGGCGGCGCCGTCTTCGGCCACTTCGGCGACCGGCTCGGCCGGAAGTCCATGCTCGTCCTGACGATGGTGCTGATGGGCGTGGCCAGCTTCCTCATCGGCGTGCTGCCGACGTACGAGACCATCGGCGTCGCCGCCCCCGTCCTCCTGGTGCTGTTCCGCGTGGTGCAGGGGCTCGCCATCGGCGGCGAATGGGCGGGCGCGACCCTCATGGTGGTGGAGCACGCCGATCCGCGCCGGCGCGGACTGTGGAGCGGCGTCATGCAGATGGGGTCCCCGCTCGGCTTCCTGCTCTCCACCGTCGCCGTCGCCCTGGTGTCGGCGCTTCCCCGCGAGGCGTTCCTGGACTGGGGGTGGCGCCTGCCGTTCCTCTTCAGCGCGGTGCTCCTCGCGGTCGGCCTGTACGTACGCCTGTCCGTGACCGAGAGCCCGCTCTTCCGGCGGTCCGCGGCGCGGGACGGCGCCGGGGCGGACGGCGGCGTTCCGCTGGCCCGGGTGCTGCGCCGTCCCCGGACCCTGGTCCTCGCCTGCGGCGTGGGCATCGGCCCCTTCGCCCTGACCGCGCTGATCAGCACCTTCATGCTCACCTACGCCACCGGCATCGGCTACACGACCTCGCAGGTGATGACCGGCATGGTCTTCACCTCGCTCGCCGGTCTGGTCGCCATCCCGCTCTTCTCCGCCCTCTCCGACCGCGTCGGACGCCGGGCCGTGGTGCTCGGCGGGGCGACGGGCGTCGTCGTACTCGCCTTCCCGGTCTACGCCCTGGTCGACACGGAGAAGCCGGCGCTGCTGATCGCCGGCATGGTCCTCGGGCAGCTCGTGCAGTCCGCGATGTACGCGCCGCTCGGGCCGCTGCTCTCGGAGCTGTTCGGCACGCGTGTCCGCTACACCGGCGCCTCGCTCGGCTACCAGCTGGCCGCCCTGGTCGGCGGCGGCTTCACCCCGCTGCTCGCCGGCGGTCTGCTCGCGGACCGGGCCGGCAGCACCCCGCTCGCGGTGCTCGCCGTCGGCTGCGGCCTGGTGACCGCGCTCGCGATCTGGCGCACGGCGGAGACCCGGGGCAGGGACCTGTCCGAGGAGGACCCGCCCCCTTCCCGCACCATCACCGCACCCGCCGTCGAGAAGGGAGCAGAGGCATGAGGTTCACCGAGGAGCAGGAGGAACTGCGCACCGCGGTGCGGCAGTTGCTCCGCCGTCATCCGGGCGGGTCGGCCTGGCGGCCGCTGGCCGAGCAGATCGGGGCGGCGGGGCTCGCCGTCCCCGAGGCGTACGGCGGCGCCGGCTGCGGGGCCGTGGAGGTGCATGTGGTGATGGAGGAACTGGGCCGGGAGCTGAGCCCCGTCCCGTACCTCGGCTCCGCGGTGCTCGTGGTGCAGACGCTGCTGGCCGCCGGCTCCGCGGAGGAGTGCGCCGCGCTGCTGCCGGGGCTCGTCTCGGGCGAGGCGACGGCGGCGCTCGCGTGGGCCGAGGGCGGCTCCTGGGATCCGGAGGCGGTACGGGCCGAGGCCGTCGCCTCCCCCGGCGGCGGCTGGCGGCTCACCGGGGTGAAGGAGCACGTGCTCGACGGGGCCGGCGCCGGGACGCTGCTGGTGGCGGCCCGGACGGGCGCGGGGGTGTCGCTCTTCGCGGTGGCCGGCGACGGACCGGGGGTCGTCCGCGAGGAGACGGTGCCGATGGACGCCACCCGGGCGCAGGCGCGGGTGGCGCTCGACGGGGCGGAGGGCCGGCTGGTCGGCGCCGAGGGCGACGGTGGACGGGTGCTGCGGCACGTCCTCGACCTGGCCTGCACGGCGCTCGCCGCGGAGCAGGTCGGCGCGGCTGCGCGGTGCCTCGAACTGACGGTGGCGTACGCCGGGGAGCGGGTGCAGTTCGGGCGGACGATCGGCTCCTTCCAGGCGGTGAAGCACCGGCTCGCGGACGCGTACGTCCGGGTCGAGTCGGCCCGCTCCGCGGCGCTCGGCGCCGCCTTCGCCGCCGCGGACGGTGCGCGCGGACCGGAGCTGACCCGGCTCGCGGCCACCGCCAAGTCGGTCTGCTCGGAGGCGTTCGCCGAGGTGGCCGGTGAGACGATCCAGTTGCACGGCGGGATCGGCATCACCTGGGAGCACGACGCGCACCGCTACTTCAAGCGGGCGCACGGCTCCGCCCGGCTCTTCGGCCCGCCCCACTGGCACCGCTCCCGCCTGGCCACCGCCCTCGGCCTGCCGGACCCGGTCCCCGCCCCCGACTCCGTCAGCCGTTGATGGAGAAGAAGATGGTGTCGTGGTGGTACCAGTCCAGGCCGCGCGCCTTGGTGGACTCCCACTCGTCGTGCTCGAACTCCAGCTTCTCGATGAGGAGATCGAGGTCGTAGACGAAGTCGGGGTCGATCTTCTCCCGGACGGCCCGGTAGGCGTCGGCGGCCGGCTTGGCCCGGTCGAGCGGCAGCAGCCCTATGTCGGGGCCGTCGATCGCGTATGGCACGTGGAAGGGGATCTCGTCCGGCGGGCCGGAGAAGAGGAAACCGTACGGGAGCAGGTCGGCGGGGACGCCGTGCTGCTTCAACTGCTCGTCGAGCAGGCTGAAGAAGGTGCCGGGCTTGGAGTAGACGCCCAGGTCGGAGGGGTCGGAGCCGCAGTAGTCGATGATGTGCTGGAGCGCCCTGGCGTAGGCCTTGCCGGCGTAGGTCCCCGGCGCGTCGGCGCGGCCCTCGATCAGGTGCTCCAGGGCCTGGGGGATGGTCAGGTCCCAGTCGAGGCCCTGGTGGTCCAGCTCGCGCTGGCTGGCCTCGCACCGCTCGCGGATCATGGGGAGCACGCGCCGCTGCTCGTCGGTGAGGCGCTCCGCCGCGCCGAGGTAGGCGACGGCCTCGGCGCGGTCGCCGCTGGTGTACGAAATGATTCGGCTCATGATCGACATGCTGCCACGCGCCACTGACAACGCCCCCCTCGGCCGGTGCCGAGGGGGGCGTCGTCGCTGGTGACGCGGGGTCAGCCGGCGAGCAGCAGCAGGGTGTCGATGACGCGGTTCGAGAAGCCCCACTCGTTGTCGTACCAGGCGACGACCTTGACGTGGCGGCCGTCGACCCGGGTGAGGGCCGCGTCGAAGATGGAGGAGTGCGGGTTGCCGGTGATGTCGGAGGAGACGAGCTCGTCCTCCGAGTACTCCAGGACGCCGGCGAGCTTGCCCTCGGCGGCCGTGCGGTAGGCGTCGAGGATCTCGTCGCGGGTGACCTCGCGGGTGACCGTGGTGTTCAGCTCGACGATGGAGCCGACCGGGACGGGCACGCGGATCGAGTCGCCGGCGAGCTTGCCGTCGAGCTGCGGCAGGACCAGGCCGATGGCCTTGGCGGCGCCGGTGCTGGTCGGGACGATGTTGACGGCGGCGTTGCGGGCGCGGCGGGCGTCGCGGTGCGGGCCGTCCTGGAGGTTCTGCTCCTGGGTGTAGGCGTGCACGGTCGTCATGAAGCCGTGCTCGATGCCGGCCAGCTCGTCGAGGACGGCGGCCAGCGGGGCGAGCGCGTTGGTGGTGCAGGAGGCGTTGGAGACGATCGTGTGGAGCTCGGCGTCGTACTTGTCGCTGTTCACGCCGTAGGCCAGGGTCACGTCGGCACCGTCGGAGGGGGCGCTGACCAGGACCTTCTTGGCACCCGCGTCGAGGTGGAGGCGGGCGTCCTTGGCGCTGGTGAAGCGGCCGGTGGCCTCCAGGACGATGTCGACGCCCAGCTCGGCCCAGGGGAGGTTGGCCGGCTCGCGCTCGGCGAGGACCTTGATGCGGCGGCCGTCCACGACGAGGGTGTCGCCCTCGACGGAGACCGGGCGGCCGAGGCGGCCCGAGGTGGAGTCGAAGGCGAGGAGACGGGCGAGCGCCTTCGGCTCGGTGAGGTCGTTGACGGCGACGACCTCCAGCGTGGTGTCGCGCTCCAGCAGGGCGCGGAGCACGTTGCGGCCGATGCGACCGAAACCGTTGATGGCGATGCGAGTCATGATGCGGTGTCCCTTCCGTTTCTTCGTGACCCAGCCTCGCTCGCCGCGCCCCGGCGCGGCAGGGGCGAGATCGCCACGGTCCGAAAGGATCGTGCCAACAACCAGGCGGGACGCCGCGAGGGGTCGTCCGGGGGGGGCACGGGAGGGCTCAGTCGCCCCGGGTGAAGGTGCGGCGGTAGTCGCTCGGGGTGGTGCCGAGGATCCGCTGGAAGTGCATCCGCAGGTTGGCGCCGGTGCCGAGTCCGGTGTCGGCGGCGATCTGCTCGACCCCGCGCTCGGAGCGTTCGAGGAGTTCACGGGCGCGGTCGACGCGGGCACGGAGCAGCCACTGCATGGGGGTGTAGCCGGTCTCCTCGACGAAGCGGCGGGAGAAGGTGCGGGGCGAGACGGCGGCGTGGCGGGCGAGGATGTCGAGGGTGAGGGGTTCGTCGAGGTGGTGCAGGACCCATTCACGGGTGGCGGCGAAGCGTTCGCCGTGGGGTTCGGGGACGCTGCGGGGCACGTACTGGGCCTGGCCGCCGCTGCGGTAGGGGGCGGCGACGAGCCGGCGGGCGGCGTGGTTGGCGGCGCCGACGCCGAGGTCGCCGCGGAGGATGTGCAGGCAGAGGTCGAGGCCGGAGGCGGCGCCCGCGGAGGTGAGGACGCTCCCCTCGTCGACGAAGAGGACGTTCTCGTCCACCTGGACGAGGGGACGCTTCTCGGCCAGGGCGCGGGCGTAGTGCCAGTGGGTGGTGGCGCGCCGGCCGTCGAGGAGGCCGGTGGCGGCGAGCGCGAAGGCGCCGGTGGAGATCGCGGCGAGCCGGGCACCGCGCGCGTGGGCGGCGATCAGCGCTTCGACGACGGCCGGGGGCGGGTCCTCACGGTCGGGGAAGCGGTAGCCGGGGACGAAGACGATGTCGGCCCAGGCGAGGGCGTCGAGGCCGTGGGCGACGTTGTAGGAGAGGCCGTCTCCGCCGGTCACCAGGCCGGGGGTGGCACCGCAGACGCGGACTTCGTAGGGCATGCTCGCGCGGGTCGTGAACACCTGGGCGGGGATGCCGACGTCGAGGGGTTTGGCGCCTTCGAGGACGAGGACGGCGACGCGGTACAGACGGGTGGGGGGCACGTCACGAGCCTACGTGGCGCCGGTGGCCGGGCCGTCGGCCCGGCCGCGCGCGTGTGGGGCGGGTCAGCCGTGCGGGAGGATGACGGCGCGGCCGTCGACCCGGCCGGCGTGCAGCCGCTCGTACGCCTCGGGCGCCTCGTCCAGTGTGTAGGTCTCGGTGTGGACGTCGACGGCGCCCGCGCGGGCGAGGTCGAGGACCTCGATGAGTTCGGCGCGGGTGCCCCAGTACGGGGAGGTGACGCTCACCTCGTAGGGGAGGGCGCCGAAGCCGACGGGGAGGGTGCCGCCGCCGAGGCCGACGATGGTGACGTCGCCCTCCACCGCGGCCATGGCCCCGGCGGCGGCGGTGGTGGGCGGGGCGCCGACGAAGTCGAGGACGACCTCGGCGCCGCGCCCGTCGGTCAGGGCGCGGACGGTGTCGGCGGCGGAGGCGTCGGAGAGGACTGTGTCGTGGGCGCCGACGGTCCTGGCGAGGGCGAGCTTCTCCTCGGAGACGTCGAGGGCGACGACCCGGGCGGGGGTCAGGGCCCGGAGCAGCTGGACGGCGACGTGGCCGAGGCCGCCGGTGCCGATGACGACGGCGGTGGAGCCGGGGACGAGCTTCGGCAGCGAGCGCTTGACGGCGTGGTACGGGGTGAGGCCGGCGTCGGTGAGCGGGACCGCCTGGACCGGGTCGAGGCCGCCGAGCGGCACGAGGTGGCGGGGACTGTCGACGATCATGTACTCGGCGATGGCGCCGGGGGCTCCGAGGCCGGGCGGGCGGATGCCGAGCTCGGCGGCGCGCAGGCAGTAGTTCTCCTTGCCCTGGGCGCACATGAAGCAGTTCCCGCAGCCCCAGGGGCCGTAGACGGCGACGGAGTCGCCCTCGGCGAAGCCGGTCACGCCGTCGCCGAGGGCGGCGACGGTGCCGACGCCTTCGTGGCCGAGGGTGAGGGGCAGCGGGAAGGGGAGCTGTTCGGCGGACCAGCTCATGACGGCGATGTCGGAGTGGCAGACGCCGGCGGCGGTGACCTTGAGGAGCACCTGCCCGGGGCCGGGTTCCGGGTCGGGGACGGTGACGACTTCGGGGGCGGCACCCACGGTGCGGTACTGCAGTGCCTTCATGGCGCTTTCCTTTCCGGTGTCGCAGCGGCGCCTCGGCCGCGGGGCGGGCGGGCACGCCTTCTCCAGGGTGCGTCCGGGCCACGGCACGCGCGCGGTGGTTCCCGCCCGGCGGATATAGATGCAACATACACCCACCGAGGGACGGGGATCCGGCCCCGGCGTCCGGTCAGGCGCGCAGCGCGCACCAGGGCCGGCCGGCGTGCTCCGCCGGAGTCCCGTCGAGGATCCGCGCGGCGCGGGCCGCCGGATCGAGGAGCGCGGTCGCGAGACGCGCCCACCGCCGCCCGAGCGAAGTCCCGGGGCCCGGCACGCAGGTGACCGGCGGCTCGCCGGGGCTGGTGACGAGCAGTCGCAGCAGTGCGTCGCGATCCGTCGCGGCCGCCCGCCCGAGGCGGTCACGCAGGAAGTGGTGCCGCTCCCCGAGCCGGGATGGGCAGGGGCCGCCGCCCCCGCCCTCCCCCGGCTGCGCGCCGGGCCGCCCTCGCCCCGGGGCCATGACGACGAGGGCGGCGCCCGGAGCCGTACGCGCTACGCGGTCGACGAGGACGAGCGGCCCCTCAGGCACTCCCGCGCGGCCCTCATCGCCCGTGAGGCCCCTTCCGCCCGCGGGGCCACCGCCCGCAGGCCCCGAGCGGAACCCGCTCCGGGCATGCGTCGGGACTCAGGGCTCAGGCCGCGCAGGACGGGCAGCGGCCGCGGTAGGTCACGTCGACCTTGGAGACGGTGAAGCCGTAGCGCTCGGAGTCGGGGAGGACGGCGAGCGGGTCGCCGAGGGGGCGCACGTCGCGGATGGTGCCGCACTCCGTGCAGACGAGGTGCTGGTGCGGGTGGTGGGCGTTGGGGTCGTACCGCTTCGCCCGGCCGTCCGTGGAGAGCTCCACCACCTCACCGAGGGAGACCAGTTCACCCAGGGTGTTGTAGACGGTCGCGCGGGCGATCTCGGGCAGTCGCTCCACGGCGCGCGCGTGCACCTCGTCGGCGGTGAGGTGCACGTGCTCGCCGGCGAGGACCTCCGCGACGACACGCCGCTGCGACGTCATCCGCCAGCCGCGGGCGCGCAGCCGCTCCAGCAGGTCACTCATATGGGCCTACCTGTTCCTTCTCGGCGAGGGCCGCGCGCGGAGTCTCGTGCCCCCGGGCTCGGCGCGTCACCTCTTTGTCGTCGTTCTTGACTTGGACTTCGTCCATTGTAGGATCAGTTTTGTTAATGGCCAAGGGACAGGAAGAGTCCGACACGGCGGGAGACGAGGACGTGACGTGCCGCTTCCGGGGAACACTCCGGGCGGTATCGCTTCGTCGGGTCTCCGTGTCCGCGACCTTCCCGCGCGTGTCCGGAAGGAATACCCATGTCTGAGAACCTCGATGCACCCGGCGGCGACGTGACGGCCGAGGGCGCAGGCGGCTGCCCCGTGGCCCACGGGCGCGCCGCACACCCCACCCAGGGCGGTGGCAACCGTCAGTGGTGGCCGAACCGGCTCAACCTGCGGATCCTGGCCAAGAACCCGGCCGTGGGCAACCCGCTCGGCGAGGACTTCGACTACGCCGAGGCGTTCAAGACGCTCGACCTCGCCGCCGTGAAGCAGGACATCGCCGAGGTTCTCACGACCTCGCAGGACTGGTGGCCGGCCGACTTCGGCCACTACGGCCCCTTCATGATCCGTATGGCGTGGCACAGCGCGGGCACCTACCGCATCAGCGACGGCCGCGGCGGCGCCGGCGCCGGCCAGCAGCGTTTCGCCCCGCTCAACAGCTGGCCGGACAACGGCAACCTGGACAAGGCCCGCCGCCTGCTGTGGCCGGTGAAGAAGAAGTACGGCCAGTCCCTCTCCTGGGCCGACCTCATGATCCTCACCGGCAACGTGGCCCTGGAGTCCATGGGCTTCGAGACCTTCGGCTTCGCCGGCGGCCGCGCGGACGTCTGGGAGGCGGACGAGGACGTCTACTGGGGTCCGGAGACCACCTGGCTCGGCGACGAGCGCTACTCGGGCGACCGCGAGCTGGAGGAGCCCCTCGGCGCCGTCCAGATGGGCCTCATCTACGTCAACCCCGAGGGCCCCAACGGCAACCCCGACCCGATCGCCGCCGCCCGCGACATCCGCGAGACCTTCCGCCGGATGGCGATGAACGACGAGGAGACCGTCGCCCTCATCGCCGGTGGCCACACCTTCGGCAAGGCGCACGGCGCCGGCCCGGCCGACAACGTCGGCGCGGACCCGGAGGCGGCCCCGATCGAGGCCCAGGGCTTCGGCTGGGCGAGCAGCTACCGCTCCGGCAAGGGCCCCGACGCCATCACCTCCGGCCTGGAGGTCACCTGGACCACCACGCCCGCCCAGTGGGGCCACGACTTCTTCAAGCACCTCTTCGAGTACGACTACGAGCTCTCCAAGAGCCCCGCGGGTGCGAACCAGTGGGTCGCCAAGGACGCCGAGGCGATCATCCCGGACGCGTACGACCCGGAGAAGAAGCACCTCCCGACCATGCTCACCACCGACCTGTCGCTCCGCTTCGACCCGGTCTACGAGCAGATCTCCCGGCGCTTCTACGAGTACCCCGAGCAGTTCGCCGACGCCTTCGCCCGCGCCTGGTACAAGCTCACCCACCGTGACCTGGGCCCGATCGTGCGCTACCTCGGCGCCGAGGTCCCGTCGGAGGAGCTCGTCTGGCAGGACCCGCTTCCGGCCCGTGCCGCCGAGCTGGTCGACACGGCGGACATCGCCTCCCTCAAGGAGAAGATCCTCGCCTCGGACCTGACGGTCGCCCAGCTGGTCGGCGCGGCCTGGGCCGCGGCCTCCTCCTTCCGCGGCAGCGACAAGCGCGGCGGTGCCAACGGCGGCCGCATCCGCCTGGAGCCGCAGCGCGGCTGGCAGGTCAACAACCCGGACGACCTCGCCCAGGTCCTCCGCGTCCTGGAGGGCGTCCAGGAGTCCTTCAACACCGGCCGCACCGACGGCAAGCAGGTCTCGCTCGCCGACCTCGTGGTCCTCGCGGGCTCCGCGGCCGTCGAGAAGGCCGCCGCCGACGCCGGCCGGTCCGTCGAGGTCCCCTTCACCCCGGGCCGCGTGGACGCCTCCCAGGAGCAGACGGACGTCGAGTCCTTCGCCGCCCTGGAGCCGCAGGCGGACGGCTTCCGCAACTTCCTCGGCAAGGGCGTCCGCCTCCCCGCCGAGTACCTGCTGGTCGACCGCGCCAACCTGCTCACGGTGAGCGCCCCCGAGCTGACCGTCCTCGTCGGCGGCCTGCGCGTCCTGGGCATCACGGCGCCGCAGACCTCCCTCGGTGTCCTCACCGAGAACCCGGGCACGCTGACGAACGACTTCTTCGTCAACCTGCTCGACCTGGGCACCACCTGGTCGGCCACCTCCGGCGACGCGAACACCTTCGAGGGCCGCGACGACGCGACCGGCGAGGTCAAGTGGACCGGCAGCCGCGCCGACCTGGTCTTCGGCTCGAACTCGGAGCTCCGTGCCCTCGCCGAGGTCTACGCGAGCGACGACGCCAAGGAGAAGTTCGTGACGGACTTCGTCGCGGCCTGGACCAAGGTCATGGACCTGGACCGCTTCGACCTCCGCTGAGCCGCACCGCCCCGCCCGGGCCGGCCCGCCGACATACGGCCGGCCCCGGCACCCCGCACCGGCGCCACCCGCGCGCCGGTGCCCCGCGCCCCCGTGACCTTCCCCGGTCCCGGGGGCGCACCCCTGTCCGGACCCCGGCGCGGGCCGCCCCGGCGCCCACCGCCCCGGGGCCGGCGTCAGACGCCCGGCACCGGCGCCGTCCCCACCAGGCCGTCCGTCAGCGCCATCAGGCGACGGCGGGCCTCGGTGTCGTACGCCTGCTCGTGCGCCCGCGCGTCGGTGAACCGGTCGAAGTACCGACCCGTGACCCCGGCGAGCTCGGGGTCGACGACGAGCCGGACGGTCGGCGCGACCCCCTCCTCGATGCCGACGAGCGGGGTGAGGCCGTAGGTACGGACGCCCTCGGTGTCCATGAGGTGGGCGGGGTGGAGGGCGTTGACCGTGACGCCGCTGCCGTCGAGCTCGGCGCCGAGGGCGAAGGTCGCCATGATCAGGGCCAGTTTGCTGCGGCAGTAGGCGCGCAGCCCCTCGTACTCCTCCTCGACCATGAGGTCGTCGAAGTCCACAGCCTCCTGCCCGATCGAGGCGACGTTCACGATCCGGGCCGGGGCCGAGGCGGTGAGCAGCGGCAGCAGCCCTCGGGTCAGGGCGTAGGGGGCGAGGTGGTTCACGGCGAGGCGCAGTTCGTGGCCCTGGGCCGAGACCTCGCGCACGAGGGGGCGGGCGCCGCCGCCGACCACGGCGTTGTGGACGAGCGCGTCGAGGCGGGGTTCGGCCTCCCGGACCCGCCGGGCGAGGTCCGCGACCTCGTCGAGGTCGGCGAGGTCCGCGGCATAGGTGCGGACCTCGCCGCCGGCGCCCAGGGCGCGCACCTCGGCGGCGACGGCGGCGAGCCGCCCCGCGTCACGGCCGTGCAGGAGCACGATGCCGCCGCGGCCGGCGAGCTCGAGGGCGATGCCCCGGCCGAGTCCCTGGGTGGCTCCGGTGACGAGTGTGGTGTGGTGGTGCGGGAGTCCGTTCCCGGTCATGGACGTGTGCTCAGTCATGATCGCGAGCCTGCCCGGGCGAGTACGCGACTGGGGAGAGTGCGCCGCACCTGGTGTCGCCACCACCAGCCTCGGGGGCCGGGCCTAGGTGTATTGATCACGAGCGTTGTTAACGCTGATTGGTCTTGATCATGGCGAAGACCTCCGGTGTGGTGGAGGTGTCTAGGACTACACCGCACGGAGGTCTTCGTGTCTCACCGTAATGTCCGGCTGACCGTGCACGGCAGGCGGATCCTGGTCGGACGCGTCCTGTCCGGCCGTCCCGTCGCGCATGTCGCCGCGGAGATGGGTGTCTCCCGGCCCGCGGCCCACAAATGGATACGGCGCTGGCGGGCCGAGGGTGACGCGGGGCTCGCGGACCGCTCCAGCAGGCCGCACACCACTCCGCACCGAACCCCGGCCGCCCTGGAAGAACGCGTCTGCGACCTGCGGCGAAGCCGCAAGCTCGGCCCCGCCCGGATCGGCCCGATCCTGGGACTGCCCCCATCCACCGTCCACCGGATCCTGACCCGCCACCAACTCAACCGGCTGGCCTGGCTGGACCGCCCGACCGGCGCGGTGATCCGCCGCTACGAACGCGACCGTCCCGGCGAACTCGTCCATGTCGACGTGAAGAAACTCGGCCGGATCCCCGACGGCGGCGGCCACAAAGTCCTGGGCCGCCAGGCCGGCCGGGCCACCCGCAACAGCATGGGCTTCGACTACGTCCACTCCGCCGTCAACGACCACTCCCGCCTCGCCTACAGCGAGATCCACCCCGACGAGAAAGTCGCAACCTGCGCGGCCTTCCTCACCCGCGCCGCCGCGTTCTTCCACGCCCACGGCATCCACCGCATCGAACGCGTCCTGACCGACAACGCATGGGCCTACCGCAAGGGCCTGGCCTGGAAGGCAGCCCTCGCCGAACTGGACGCGACCGGCAAACTCACGCGTGCCTACCGGCCACAGACCAACGGCAAGGTCGAACGCTTCAACCGCACCCTGCTCGACGAATGGGCCTACCTACGGCCCTACACCTCGAACACCGAGCGGACCGAAGCCCTGACAGACTTCCTCCACACCTACAACCACCACCGCTGCCACACCGCACTCGACGGACACCCGCCCATCAGCCGCGTCAACAACGCTGCGGGTCAATACACCTAGGCGGCCACCGCTGCGCGGCCGGTGGTACGGCCGCGGCCAGGTGGATGTTCCCCGAGACCCTAACGGCGGTGAAGTTCGTACCGCAACGCAGCGGCGCGACGCCGTACTCCTCCAGTCCCGCCGCGCCTCGTCGGCGTCGCGCGCCGCAGGATCAGCCACGTCTCGGCGCCAGCCCCGCGGTTGCGGCGCGAGTGCACGAGCACGCCGGGCGCCATCTTCACCGGCCCCTGGAAGCCCATCACTGGGCGCTCCTGCTCCGGCCGACAGCCCCCCGGCCGGACCGGACGCGTCCGCCACCGCCGCCCGAAGGGCATCCACGGGGGTGAGGAGGCGGTCCTCGCCGGGGCAGATCCGCCAGTGCGGTCGGGGCCCGGCCGTGCAACGGGCGACCGGCACGGACAGCATCGTCCCGGCGGCGAGCGCCCACGTACCGGTGGTGCTCCAGTCCACCGCCGAGCCAACCAAGAGCACCCAGTAGAGCGCCTCCCCGTCCTCGACGACGGCGCCACTGCGCGCGCCGAGGATGTCCAGGGCGAGCAGGCCGACGCCGCGCGGGACCCTCACGGCGTCCACACCGACGGCCCTCGGCTCACACAAGGTCGGACTCGTCGCCAGCAGGCCGGGATCAGCCAAGCTGCGCGAGGGCGGCCCGGACGTCCGAGTAGAGGTCTTCTTCGCCGAAGTGCTCGGGCTGGCTGGCGGCGGCGCGGGCCTCGCGCTGCTCGTAGAGACCGAGACCTCGGTGCTCGGGCAGCACCCCGTGCCATAGTGCAGGCCGTTGCCGGGGACGACGAGTTCGGTGAAGGCGGCGACGAGCCGCAGAGTTCAGCTTGGCCGCCTGTTGACCGACCCTGACCTGACACGTTCTCCGAGACGGTGAAACGCCCCGGCATGCCGGGGCGTCTCGTCCGTGCGTTGATTTCAGCGCAAGCCGTTTGTGTCGTCGAGCTCTTCGCCGGCGGGGAGTGGCTGAAGGTCGTACCCCGGTTCATCGCCGTACATGACCGCGGAAACCGCGCTGTCGTAGGCATCGTCGAGGCCGTTGCCGCTTGCGCCGAGTATGTTCTCCCAGTCAAATCCCATACCTACGAGCCTACCCGTAGTGCGCCTCGGGAGGTTGTGGACGGCTGGGCGGCCTTTCAGTGAAGGATCACAGCCACTCGTTGATCGCCGCGATCAGGACTGTCGTGTCGTAGCGGACAGCGAACTTGTCGTACCGCGTGGCGACAGCACGGTTCCTGTTGAGGCGGTTGATCCACACTCGACAGCGTGGCGCTCGCGGTGGTCGACCGGGTCGAAGCGCGGCGACCGGCCGCCGCGGGAACCGTGCCTTTGACGGTTGCGGGCCTGGTCGGCCTTGTCCGGGATGGTGCAGCGAATCCCGCGGCGGCGCAGGTAGCCGCGGTTCCTGCGGGAGGCGTACGCCTCGTCGGCCCGCACTCGGTCGGGGCGGACGCGTGGCCGTCCCGGACCCCGGTCGGCGGGCCCGGATCCGGGGCTGTTGGTGTCGGAGGGTCCCCACGGGACAGTGAGCAGTGGTACGCCGATACCCTCACGGGTCTGGTGGTGCACGCGGCCGAGATCGACGCCGCCGTGGCCCGGGCGCTGAAGCGAAGCCACGGCGGCGACCCGCACAACGCGGGGCACGCAACGCGGGGCACGCAACGTACCCGTCGCTCGACGAGGACCAACTCCCCCGCGCCACCAGGCTCGCCTCCCTCGGGGGCGTGCGAACACGGTGCAGCGGGCAGAGCTTCGGCGGCTGTGGACATCGCTGAGCCCCCAGGCTCGTGCGGAGTTGTGGACCGGGCACAGGGACGGTCTTCTTGCGGCGGGACTGCTCGCCCCGACCATCAAGAAGGCCGCCCCCGACCGGGGCTCCGGGCCCCACGGTGTCGAAGATCCGGGAGCCGAGGAGCGCAGGACCCGGGAGAAGATGAACCTGATCGCCGAGGCCGCCGACTGGAAGGGTGACAACGACGCCGCGCGGCACATGGCGCACTACCTCGGGAACAGCGGGACGGACATGGAGCTGCCCGTCGACAAAATGATGTCGGACGTGCCCGGCTCCGACGCGCACATCGAGGACGGCATCAGGGAACATCAGGCGGCTTGGCGCGACGACGCTCTCGCGGAGTTCCGGCGCAATGGCGGACAACCCGTCTCGATGCCGGTGGAGACCGGAAACCGGGACTTCTCCTTCGCACAGGACGTCGACAACAACTGGTTTTACGCGGTCGGCTCCATCCGGTCGAACGTGACCGGGGTGGTCACCGTCGTACCGGACGAGAACGGGCAGCCCCAGGTCGGTCTCGACCACCAGGCCAACGCCTGGGACCGCTACAACTGGGACGAGAGCAAAGGCGTGACCACCGATCTCCTATGGGGCGGCGAAATCGGCATTCCGGACGGTCAGATGGCCCGCCTCCACACCACGGGCATCGCCCAGGAGTTCGACATGGCGGGCAGCAGCTCCGTCAAACACTACGATCTGGGCGGACCCGCCCCGAACCAGGGCTCTCTGCCACAGCCGGACCAACCGGGCCGCGAGGGCGACCGGACGGATCCGGGTCGTGGGCAGCAGGAAGCGCGATAGAGGATCACTGATGGACACCTCCCCCCGGCCCGCTGCCGACACCCGGCCCGTGTGCCGCCGTCGTGTGCCGGTCGCAGTCGTCGTCGTTGCGGTTCTCCTCGGCTGCGTCGCCAGCGCGATCGGTGTGGTGTCCTGGGTCGCCGATGACGTGTCGTCGGATCTGACGGACCAGGAAATGACGTGCTGCTGGGAAGAAGGGGCCACGCCCGCCTGGATGAGCGACCAGCTCGGCATCCGCATTCCGGAGGGAGCCTCGGACCGGCGGTCGGGCTACAAAACCGGCCAGCGTTACGACACCGGCCTGCTCGCTTTCGTCCTGCCGAGCGAGGACGCGGAGCGGTACACCGGCAGACTCATCCGGAGCGGCACCGAGATGATCGGGAACGTGCACCCCGAAGAGAAGGGCTACCGGCCCGCCGCCGCCTTTGGTCACCTCGGACTGCCCGAACCCGAGACGCTCGTCCAGGGCCTCCGGAAGGCCGGCCTGTGCCCGGACGACCTTGCGTCCCCGGAGGGCAAATACCTCCAGCGCTGCATCGACCTCTTCGCCCACGAGTTCACACCCGGCACCACGCGGATCTACATCCGGTCGACCATCGAACCGTCCATCACGCCTCCGCCCGCGCGCAGCGCTCCGTAAGCCCGTTGCGCGGGCCTCGCACAAAGGTCGGCGGAACCCCTGCTCTGTACCGCTGCCACCGCCAGGAGCACGGGCGCGGCCAGGACGACGGCGTCTGAGCGCACTGCGGCAGAGTGGGAGCGGGTGCGGCTGGTGCCGCCGAACCCGGCGGGGTCGAGCGCGCGGCCCGGGGTGCGGAGCGACCCGGAGTCCTCGCCGCTCTCGCCGCCGAAGCGTTCGGCCTGTCGGCCTCCCTTGCCACCCAAGCGCCACTTCACCTGATAGTCGACGATGTCGCCGGCCGCGTTCATACGTGGAACCGCTGTCCCATCTCATCGACTATGTCATCACTGATGCCCTTGACCTGCGGGCTGTCAGAGGGCGGTTCGTGAGGTGTCGACCGTTTCCATATGGAGCCGAAGCACGCTGGTTGTCAGGTGGGCAGGCTTCTCGGCACCTGCGGGGCTCGATGTCGGCAGGTCGTTCTTCGTCAGTTCTTGACAGCCTCTGCGATCTGTAGGGCGACCTGGGCGGGCGTCAGGTGTGTGGTGTCGACGACCTCGGCCTCGGCGTGCAGCCACGTGCGGGCCAAGGAGAGAGGCTGGGTGCACCCGGCGTATTTTGTGGTCACGAACCCTCTCGTGCTCGCACTGACGTGGCCGACACGTCGCGGCGGTCTTTTGAGGCGTTGACGGCTGAAGCGGAGAGCAGCTGATCAGCTTCTCAGCAAGATGCGAGTGCGGAGAAGATCGAGCTCAGCCCGGCCGTAGCCGGCGCGTTTGAGTAGCTTGACCCGGGTGACCTGGCCTTCGAACTGGCCGCAGCTCCAGGTATTCGACAGTCCGGCGACGACTGCGTCCCGGTCACGCAGAAGCCCGTCGGCGACTGCTGCAGGGCGGGCAGATCGTGGGTTCTCACCTGGTCGATCCACCCTTCGAGGTCTGCGCCGCGGCGTTCGTGCATGAGCGACCCGAAGCCCCGGACGTGTTCAACCGTCGCGTTGAGTTCGGGGCAGGCTTCTCGGACCTCCATCAAGCCCACGGCCTCATCGGGCAGGTGCTCAGGTCGGGGCATGATCCAGCGCAGGGCCCGCCTTGGCTTCGGCAGCGCCGGGGACGGCGGCGTCGTGATTGTGCCCTGCTTGAGGAGGCAGACGTAGGAATTGACGACGCTCCTGTCGCCCGCGAAGCCCTGCTCGCGTACCTCTCGGTGGAGTTGGCCATCGTTGCGGCAGCCTTGGCGGAACCGCTGGTAGATGTAGGGCTTGAGTCGTCCAGCAGGGTCCGGCGCTGGGTCACCTTCACCAGCAGTTCGTCGACGTTCGCCGTCCGCGCGCATCGGCGAACGGAGTAGCAGTCCCGGTCCAGGTCGCGGCTGATGCCGCGCAGGGAACGGCCTTGGGCGAGGGCTTCGTGAACTGCTCGGTGGCGTTCGCGGATGGTGGCGACGATGCGACGGGGGCGTCCTCGGACATCGAGCATCCCGTCCAGCTCCGTCAGCGGTTGGGCTTTCGCGGGCTGGTGCACGGCGACGTGGGCGGCGCGGATGCAGCCGTAGTGCGTGGCGACAGTCTTCTCCACAGCCTTGGCCAGGCGCGCTCTTCTGCGGCAGGTCGTGCTGTAGGTAAGCCCACTGGCAGCCGGTCCGGCCCTGGTACAGGATCGCGTTCACGATCTCCCGCATCGCGTAGGCGCCCTGGTGGCCTCTGACCGAGCGGTGCCGGTCCTTCCAAGCGGTGATCACCGGCTCGATCAACGCCCACTGCTCGTCCGATAAGTCGCCGGGGCAGGACTTACGTTCGCCCACATCATCACATCAGCAGACAGGTGGCTTCAGGTCAGCGGATTCCGCCCCACATCCACACCATCAGGCGATGACAGAGCCGCTCAAAGAGTCTGAACCGCCCTCTGACAGTGCTGCTGGACGTATGCCATCGACGTTCAACCATTGGTGCCGGACATGAGGAGGCGAGGGCTATGCGCGGTGCCCGGTGGCGAAGCGTACGAAGCCGGCGATACGCGGGTTGAACGTCAGCGTGCACTGCCCGCCGAGGGCCGAACGTACGCCTGCCACAACGTCGGCGTCCGGCGTGCCGAACACCTCGAAGCGTTCCACCTGGCAGTGCTTCATCACCTCTTGGATGTACGGATCCGCCAGCTTCCAGTGGAGGCGGACCGCGTCGGAGTCTTGATAGAGCTGGAAGCTGTGGGCGAGCATCTGCTCCTCGTCCACGAAGGTCTCCACCATCAGCTGAGGACCGTGCTCCTGCGCGAAGGCGACTGCCCTGGCGACGACGTCACGGAAAACCTCCAGGTGTCCCTCTGTGATGCGCATGGTGTTTCGGAAAAGGAGACTCGAGGAGTCGTGAGTGGCCATGACTCGACACTCGCCCCTCAACCACGGTTGAGGTCAAGCGCGGGTCTCCTCAGCACACTCCTCGACCTCGCGGGCTGCGCCGACCGAGTCGGCCGGCCTCAGTCGGTCGACGCTGTACGTGCGCGCTAGCGGTAGCAGGCCCAGCCTTGCGCATGGTTCCGCTCAAGTACCTTGTACGCCCCTCCGCCGTACTGCAGACGACACGCGTGGTCGAGATCCATGCCTCGTACGCGGTAGGTCGCCCAGCCGAAGGGCGCGCCCATCCACATCGAGTCGATGCAACGCCATCCCCTCGCGTGGTTCTCGACCAAGCGGGCGATGCTGGCGTCCCCCGGGTTGACTGTTTTCTGGCAGTAGGCGCTCAGGTTGATGCCGCCGAGGCGGGTGGCCGCTGAGGCCGGCGGTGCCACGACGGTCAGTCCTGTCGTGGCTATGGCCGTGACGGCCGCTGCGCGCAACCAGTGCCGTACACCCATGCGAGCCACTCCTGTCGCCTCGGCGTCCCGCCCCTTTGCGGACCGAGAGCAAGTCTGCCGCGCGCTGGCCGCGACTGGAGACAGAACACCGGATTTGTCCTGCGATTGCCCACGGCGGTTCCCGGACACCACAACGCTGTCCGTTCCCCGGTGAGGTCGGGGCAGGACTGCTAGTCGCGGGGATCGGTCGGCTATGGGGTCCTGGCGAAGCTGCCCCGACCACAGAACTCGTCAAAGGCTCACGAACCGCCTTCTCAGGTCTGAGTGAAACTCACCACCCTGGCGTCGAGCCTTCAGGTGCGGGGCCTGTCTCCGAGGGTTTGGGTGCCTCATCGATCACGGCGAGCGTGTGTGCTCTGAACTGGGGTTTGTCAGTTCTGCTGAGAGGTCGGGGGCGCGATTCTCGTGGCACGTGGCAGTTTCCGGTCGCGTCGGACGTCAGGTCGGGCTCAGTCGCCGTCTTCATACGGGGTCATGTCGTACTCGTCGATATCGAGAGCGGCTCCGGTAGCAGTGAGGAAGTCCAGCACGTCGCGGTCCAGATGCCAGCCGAACAGGTTGGAATCTTCCGGAGTTCCCTGCTGGCGGGGCTGCTGTTCCTGGTCGGTGTCGTTGAAGCAGCGGACGACCTCCAGGACTGCGCCGCCGTGTTCGTGTTCCTCGGCGGCCAGCCGACCGGCGAGTTCGGCGACTCGGGCCGTGTGGGGTCGAAGCCTGTCCAGGACTCGGCCGATCTGCTCGTCGACACGCAAGCCTGGCTCTCGACACACGATCTTCCAGGAGTGGCTCACGGGAACCACCGCGGGTTCCGTGAAACGGCTGCCTCGGACGGACACCTCGTCAGGTTCGATGCCCAGCAGCGCGGTCATCTCCGCCGCGGAGGTGTGCTGGCTGAACAGCGCGAAGTAGACGTACTGACGAAGAGGCATCCGGGGACGTTATCTGCGGGACGGCGGCTGGTCCAGGGAGATTGGCCCGGAGCGAGGCGACAGTTCGGTGGTCATGCCACAGCGGATCAGTTGTCGGAGGTGACGAGTCCGTGACGGGGCAGGTCGGCCGGGAGGTCTTGGACACCGACCGCAAGGCGGCGCGCGGCTTCGGCGTGCAGGTCGTTGAGCTCGTGCCAGTGGGGCGAGGCGAACAGGCCGGTCAGGGCGACGGTTTCGGGGGAGGTGGCGAGTTCGACGCGGTCGTCGGTGGGACGGTGGGGATCTCCGTAGGCGGGCGTCCTCGACGATGGCGTCCAGGCGTCGGGCGGGCGGGGAGTCCAGGGCGATGCAGGGGGCCGTGATGCGTCGGACGAGCCCGTGATTGCCACGACGGGTCATGCAGAGACAGCAGGCGGGGACACCGGCGGGGCTCGACCACTTCTTCGACGGTCAACCGCTCGCGGTGCTGCCCGGGTTCGTGGACTTCGGTCAGAACGGGCATCGCTTGGATCAGCGCCGGGACACTTCGGCTTGTCAGAGCCGCCGGCCGGGGTAGGGCGGCGGGGGTCCGGTAACCGACCCGGTTGTCATCACGCCGGTGGCGGCGGTTCGGGCCGATCAGAAACGAGAGGGGGCCGATGGGCAGGTGATTGGCGTCGGCGAGCCGGTCGAGAGAGGAGCCGATCGCCTCGCGGTGGACTGGCGGCAGCGCGATGGGCAGGAACCGCAGGTGGCTGGTCATACGGTCCTTCGTGCTTCGCGGGTGCGGCGTTGGCGGGCCCATGGGAGGTTCTTCCGTTCGACGCTCTCATCGAGGTCGACGGCTTCCAGACCGGCACGGGTGATCCTCTCGGTGCCATCCAGGATGGCGTCCAGGGCGGCCTCGCGGACCAGGTGGGACAGGCTGCCGATCCTGCCCGCGGTGCGGTCGTGCAGGTAGGGGGCGAATCGCAAGAAGGCGCCCGGGCGGTGGGCGTGCAGCCGCAACGCGTTCTCCAAGGTGGCGACCAGGGCCTGCCAGGCTGCCTGTTCCTGCGGAGTCTTGTGGCGGAAGGGTGTCATTCGCGCCGCGGGTGGCCGGCAGAGAGCGGGCGTGGCGCCAGATGAAGTCTGCGAACGGCGCGGAGACCGAGCCCATCCGGGTCCACGGGACGGTGATCCATCCGCCCGCTCTGCCGTCGCGGACCCAGACGTGGGACAGGTCGTTGGGGTCGTAGTGGACCTCCCGGAGCTCGCCCTTGAGCGGGACGCCGGAGGGCTGGCGGCGATGGGGCCCAACTCGCGGCAGTCGTAGGTGCGGTAGTCCATGACGATCCCGTAGTCGTTGATCTTCCGCCATTCCGCGGGCATCAGTTCGAGGGAGTCATCGCCGGTCAGGCAGACCGGCAGGTGTCCGGCGCGGGTCACCAGCAGCGCGTAGACCTCGTTCGGCGACAGGGCCTTCCTCGGCAGGAATGGACTGCGCAGGCCGTCGTGAGGCCGGCTCTGCCAGCAGGCCATCAACCATTCCTCGCACGGCTTGGACAGTTCCCGCAGAGTCCAGACGGCTTCGACGTCCTGGCCACTGCGTGACGCTAAGGCCGACGTAGCCGGCAACGTGCTGGCAGAACAGGGTGCTGATCGAGGAGAACGTCCGCTCGACGACGCCCTTGCCGGTCGGGGTGGCCGGGCGGGCGGGCTGGACCGCGATTGCCCAGGGTGCGGCAAGCGGCGGTGAAGGTGTCGGAGATGAAAACCTTGCCGTGGTCGATCACGATGGCGTCCGGGACGATGACCGGCTTGGCGGCGGCGTGCTCCAGGCGGGCGTCGATGCTCATCAGCCGTGCGTGCGAGATCAGCGACGCGGACAGCCGCAAGGCCTCCGCCCATCCAGGCCGCATCGGCTCCGGGGCAGGTGGGAGAACAGGACCAGGCTCGCTGCCCCGTGATCATCGACGAGGCGGACCAAGGTCCCCGCCAGCCCGACGGCGGAATGAACCCTGTCGCCGAACCGCGCCCGGTCCCCGACACTCAGCACCCCGCGCGGCAGCCATCCACTCATCGCCCGTACCTCCGCTCGACCAACTTGAGGTCCCCCAGCGGACGGGAGAGGTCCGCTCTCAAAGTCCCAGACCACAGCAGGTGGAAACACCACCGGCAGCGCCTTGATCGGATCCCCGACCATCGCGGCCTGGGCCATCAACGGTGCCGGAACCGCGCGCGCCGCCCTCACCGCGGCCACCAACCCGGCCGCCGCGTACCGCGGATGCCGGTGGCCGGCCATCCACAGCAGATCCACCACCCGGACCGGGTCAAGCTCCCCGACCAGGCGACAGGCCCAACCCACCGCCTCACACACCTGCCGCGTCACCGAGAACGCCACCGCGGAACGCTCGTCGACGCGGTCCACCCGACATGACGGCCCGTCGTCGCCGACCAGTACAACCCCGGGAGGTGGCGCTGCCTCGGTACGACGGAAAGTCACGCACCGGCGGCACGTCGTCGCACCCGATCCTCACCGCATCCCTCAACGGTCGCCGGACCTCTGCCCCGCCCTCCACCCAGGCCACATCGACGCCCGCCACCTCCAGCAAGGCCTCATCGGAATGCGCACGCGTCCTGTCCATGGAACGACCATCACGGGTCTGGTGAGACCTGCCAGGTCAGACTCAATCCACCCTGAAAGGTAAGAACTGGGCATGGCCAACTACACGCGCCGCGCGCGGAGCGTAGTGCGGCGCTCCCGTTGCGTTCCCGAGCTTTCGCGCGATCCAGCCATGATCCTCAAGACTGTGCAGGTCGGGGCCACCAGCACCTAGCAAGCACCGAATCCCGCAACATCGGCCTCGGCTCGGGCTCGGGCTCGGGGAAGTACGACATCTCGATGACGGGCCCCAACCGCTTCCTGCGCCGCTTCATCGGCGACGCCTCCAAGGCCGGCCGGGCGATCGAGGTGGCGGCCCGCTTCGCGGTCGAGCCGGGTTCCGGGAAGACCGCCGTCCGGTTCAGGCTGACCAACACCTCCGGCGGCCCGGTCACCTTCACCATCCGCTCCAACGCCTACCACACGGACGCCCGTGGACCTGCACCGTCACCGCCGGATCCTCGCGCGAGGACTGGTTCGACGCGGTGGCGTACGCGGACGGCTGGTACGACTTCACGGTCCTGGCGGACGTCGACGGCACCTGGTCCCGCCGGCACACCGGCACTCCGGTACACCGACACACCGGCCACATCGAGACCGGCGCGCCCAGCGTGACCGGCTGACGGTCTCTCGCACGCTCACCGTCCGGCCAGGGCCGCGCGCCGGATCGTGGCGTCGACGAGCGCGAGCGCGTCCTCCGCGCTGCGGCCCGGCGCGCGGTTCCAGGGGCCGATGAGTCCGTGCCACCCCTGGGACCGCAGTTCGGTCATGATCCAGGCGCCGGCCTCGTTCATGGTGGACGCGCTGCCGTGACCCAGCCGGTGGGCGGCGAGCATGGCGCCGCAGAGGCACCGGGCGCCGCGTGCGTCGCGCAGCTTGTACGGGGTGTTCTGCCAGCCCCACTCCGTCAGCACCCGGCGCGCGTACGCCAGGTGGACGGACGGGCGCACGTCACGGCGGCCGATCCGCCGCCAGGCGTGCAGCCGGTCCGGGAGTGCGGCCCCGATCCGGCCGGGCAGCGGCCGCTCGGCGGGCGGGGCCGGCGGCAGCGCGCCGAGCGCGTCGGCGACGAGGCGGTCGACGGGGACCGAGAGGAGCCGCCGCCATGCCTCCGGGTCTGGAGCCGGCCGGGCGGGGAGCGGCGCGAGCAGGCGCTCCCAGGCGGCGCTCTCGTAGAGCCGGGCCGCCTCGCGATCGAGGGCGTCGGGGTCGAGGGCGTCGGAGCCGAGCGGCTGCGCGGAGGTGGGCGCCGTGCGGGGCGGGGCGGTACGCGATGAGACAGGAAGCGACATTCCTCCATCATTGATGCCGAATGTCTGATTTGCGACTTATGCGCGAAGTCTCGCGTGTCGCCCACCACTCCCTCTCGGGTGCATTACGCCGCACTATTCCATGAACGGAATAAGGCGCCCTATTCGGGCATTGCACACCCAGTGACGCGACTCACTTTCCGGGTGCCGCAAGCGGGTCCGCACCCCTCACGAGCCGCACGGGGCAAGGGATTCCGGACCGCCCTCCCGCACGGTCGATCTTGAATTCCGCCTCGTCGATCTTTACCCTTCCTTTTCCCTCGCATTCCCGTCTTGTTCCCCACCGTATTTCTCGCCTACGGTCACCTCCATTCGAGCGGATCGCCGAATCCTGCCACCGCCCGAAAGACCTCCCATTTCACCCGACGGCAGGAGCGGGGGACCCACCACACCGCCGGTCCGGCCAGCCGGAGCGGCTCGGGGTGAAGCCGCGTGCGCGCGGCCGGACACCTCCCGTCCGAACCCGACAGCTCACCTCGCAGGCGCCGGAGAGGAAACCGTCATGGCCGCTCACGGCAAGCACCGCCGCCCCCGACGCCGTCCCGTCTCCCGAGGTCTCGCCTTCGCGGGCACCGGCGGAGTCGCTCTGGCCCTGCCCCTGGTCGTGCCCGCCACGGCCGGCGCCGAGCCCGCCGCGCAGGCGGCCGCCCCGGCCGCCTCCGTCGCCGCCCCGGCCGTGCGGGCCGCCGCGGCCGCGCAGGCTCCCGCCGCGCCCGCCGCCACCCGCGCGTACACCGTCGTGAAGGGCGACTCGCTTTCCCTGATCGCCCACCGAAAGGGAATTCAGGGCGGCTGGAAGTCGCTTTACCAGGCGAACAAGACTGCGGTGGGTGACAATCCGTCACTCATTCACCCGGGCCTCGAACTGACGATTCGTCGGGATTCCGCGAAGGCCGCCCCCGCGGCCGAGAAGCCGGTCCGCGAGAGCGCCGCCAAGACCGCCTCGAAGTCCGACGCCAAGCCCGCCTCCGCCGGTTCGGCCGAACGGGCGAGCCGTTCCTCCGCCCGCGCGGCGGCCCCGGCCGTTCAGACCAAGGCCCAGCCGGCCGCCGCCAAGGCCGCGCCCGCCGCCGCCACCCGGTACGCCGACAACCTCGACGGCTGGATCCGCGAGTCGCTGGACGTCATGGCCGGCTACGGCATCCCCGGCTCGTACGACGGCATCCTCCGCAACGTCATGCGCGAGTCCTCCGGCAACCCCCGTGCCGTCAACCTCTGGGACTCGAACGCCGCCAAGGGCACCCCCTCCAAGGGCCTGCTCCAGGTCATCGACCCGACCTTCGCGGCCTACCACGTGCCGGGCACCTCGCTCGACCCGTACGACCCCGTCGCCAACATCACCGCCGCCTGCAACTACGCGGCCGACCGCTACGGCTCCATCGACAACGTCAACGGCCCCTACTGATCCATCCCGCCGCTATTGATCCACCCCGCCGTCACCGATCCACCCCGCCGCCCACCGTCCTGAAGCGGCCGGTGAACCAGGCGGTCGCCAGCGCCGCCACCTCCTCCAGGGCCCCGGGCTCCTCGAAGAGGTGGCCTGCGCCCAGCACGACCTCGACGCGGCTCTCGCAGCGCAGCAGCGCCTCGGCCCGCCGGTTGAGGTCCAGGACCGGTTCGTCGGCCCCGCCGACGATCAGCAGGGTCGGCGCCCGGACGGCGGCCAGGCGCTCCTCCGCGAGGTCGGGCCGACCGCCCCGGGACACCACGGCGGCCACCTCGTCCTCCGGCGCGGCCGCCGCCCACAGGGCCGCCGCCGCGCCCGTGCTCGCACCGAAGTAGCCCCGCGGCAGTGCCTCCGTCTCCGGCCACCCGGCCGCCCAGGCGGAGGCCTGGGCCAGTCGCCCGGCGAGGAGCGGGGTGTCGAAGACCCGCGCCCTGTCGGCCGCCTCGGCCTCGGTGAGCAGGTCGAAGAGGAGCGTCCCGAGCCCGGCCCGGTTCAGGGCGGCGGCCACCGCGCGGTTCCGGGGACTGTGCCGCCCGCTGCCGCTGCCGTGCGCGAAGAGGACCAGCCCGGCGGCCCCGTCGGGCAGCGCCAGGTCGCCCGGCAGCTCCGGGCCCCCGCCCGGGATCCGTACGGCGGTGTGCCGGACCACCGGATCACGCGCCGCCCGGCTCCGGTCGAGCCGGTCCACCACCTCGGCGTCCGGCGTCTGGTCGAACTCCCGGTAGAACTGCCCGACGGCGGCGAACCCCTGAGGGGTGTGCACGGCGACCGTCTCGTCGGCCTCGCCGCCGAGCCTCGCCGTCCAGCCGTACGGTGCCACCGGCACGGCCAGCACGATCCGCGCGGCGCCACCGGCCCGCACCACCCGGCAGGCGGCGAGCGCAGTCGCGCCGGTGGCGAGTCCGTCGTCGACGACCACGACCGTGCGCCCCTCCAGCGGCACCGGCCGCCGGCTGCCCCGGTACGTCCGGGCGCGGTCGGCCAGCACCGCCCGCTCCCGTTCCTCGACCGCCTCCAGGTCACGCGCGCTCACGCGCGCGTCCCGCACGATGTCCTCGTTGACGACCCGCACCCCGCCCTCCCCGATGGCTCCCATGGCGAGCTCGGGCCGGCTCGGCACGCCCAGTTTCCGGACGAGACAGATGTCCAGGGGCGCGTCGAGGAACTCCGCGACCTCGCCCGCCACCGGAACCCCGCCCCGCGGCAGGCCGAGGACGACGACCTCGTGCCCCTTGAAGCGGCCGAGGCGCGCGGCGAGCTGTCGCCCCGCGTCGACGCGGTCGGCGAAGTACATGACGTGCCGCCTTCCCGGTGGGCGCCTCCCCCGGCGGGCCGTCCGGTCCGGCCCGTACCTCCAGGGTCCCACCCGCCGACGTGTCACCGCCGGGCCCGGCGGCAGCCGGCGCAGGGCGCGGGTCCGCCGTCCGGTCAGCCCTTGGCGTTACGGACCACGGCGACGGGGCAGTGGGCGTGGTGGAGCAGGGCGTGGCTCACCGATCCCAGCAGGAGGCCGGCGAATCCGCCGCGCCCACGGGCGCCCATGACGACGAGCTGGGCGTGCGCGGACTCCTCCAGCAGCACCTCGCGGGGCTTGCCGCGCAGCAGCCGGGGCTCCGCCTTCGTCCCCCGGTGGCGTTCGGCGACCCGGGCCAGTGCCGCGTCCAGGACCCGGCCCGCCTCCGCGTGCACCTCCTCGACTCCGTGGAAGAGCGAGGTCAGGTCTCCCGGGCCGGAACGCTCCGTCCACGCGTGGACGGCGACCAGCTCCGCGCCGCGCGCCGACGCCTCCGCGAACGCGAAGTCGACGGCCGCGTCCGAGTCCGGCGAACCGTCCACCGCGAGGACCACCGGCCCGTCCGGCTCCTCCCTGCCGCGCACGACCAGGACGGGGCACCCGGCGTGGGTCGCGAGGTGGACGGCGACCGAACCGACCACGAGACCGCCGAAGGCCCCCGTGCCGCGGCTGCCGACGACCACGAGCTCCGCGCCCCTGGCGCGGGTGGCGAGGACGACGAGCGGTTCGCCCGCGATCAGCTCGCCCGAGACCTCCGTCCCGGGCGCGACCGCCTTGGCCCGGGCCACGGCCGTGTCCAGGACGATCTGCGCCTGCCGTCGCAACCCGCTCTCGGTGGGCCCGTACAGCGACGGCTCCAGTGCCACCCGGAACAGCGGCCAGATGAAGGCGTGCGCCACGACCAGCCGCACCCCGCGCTGACCGGCCTCCCGCGCCGCCGTCTCCACGGCCCCCAGTGCCGACGGCGAGCCGTCGGTCCCGACGAGGACGAACGGACCGCCGCCCGCCCCGGCCTCGGTCTCCGCTGTCGTGGCCCGTTCCTCGCTGCGCCCCATCGCTCGTCCGTCCTTCCGGTGGTGCTCCGCCGATCGCGGGTGCCCTGGTGATCGAGTACACCCGTCGACTGCCCGCCCACCCGGGCGCCACGCGGGCCGGAAGTCCCGCGCGACCCCGCGAAAGGTCCCGAAGGCTTGCGACGCCCCCGGGACGGTCGGCCGACGGCGCCGGGCGGGCACGGCATCAGGCTGACGCGAGGCGGGCACGGATCAAGCTGACGCGAGGCGGGCACGGCCTCCGGCACGGCATCCGGCACGGCCGCACCCGCCGACCCGGTCGGGCCGCGGCGTCAGGCTGCCAGGAACGCCTCGATCGCCGTCGCGAGGTCCTTCGGCGTCTCCTCCGGCGGGTAGTGCCCCGCGTCCGCCAGGACTTCGAGGCGTGCGTTCGGGTACCAGCGCAGCCAGGTCGCTTCCATGGCCTCCGCTCCCAGCGCCGGGTCGTGCGCCCCGACCACCAGCAGCACAGGCGTCGGGTTGTCGCGGACCCTCTCGTGGAAGTCCGGCCCCGACCAGGAGTCCAGGTAGGCGCGGAACGCGGCCGTGGAGGAGCGGTTCACCGAGCGGTCGACGACGGCGTCCAGCCATGGGCCCGGATGCCGGCCTCCGGTGGTGTGGTCGATGATCACCCGCCGCAGCGCAGGGTCGTCGGCGGCCCCGGCGAACAGTCGCCGGCTCTCCTCGTCGAGGGGAAAGCCCGCCGCGGAGACGGGCGAGATCCCCACGATCGAGCGCACCCGGTCGGGCGCCTCCAGCAGCATCAGCTGAGCGGCCTTGCCTCCCATGGAGTGGCCGATGACGGAGAAGGAGTCCCAGCCGAGGTCGTCCGCCACGGCCAGCGCGTCCGCGGCCACCTCCTCCATGGTGAAGGCGCCGTCGTCGTCCCGGGCCTCGCCGTAGCCGCGGCAGTCGAGAAACGCGTAGCTGCCCGCCGACTCGTCGAGGTGGGCGCGGAGCGGGTCGAAGCTGCTGCGGTCGCCGAACCAGTTGTGGAGGACGAGGGCCCTCCCCGGGCCGTCGCCGTGGACGTCGTACGGAAGAACCCGGCCGGTCATACTGCCCCCTGCGTGCGAGGTGGTGATGAGGGTGGTGGTGTCGACCGCGCGCTCGTGACGACGGAGGACGACGACCGAGTGTGACGGCACGGACGCGCCGGGTCAACAGCCCCGGAGGCCATGGGAGCGACGGACGCACGCGCGTGGGGAGCGGACGTGCGCCCTGTACGCACCCCACCGCCGCGACGGACGCACGCGCGCGCGTGGGGAGCGCCCACGCCGAACGCGTCCCCACGCGCGCGTGCCGATGGGCCGCGGAGCCCCACCGGCGGGCGGCCGCCGGGATGCGGCGGGTTTCGCGGCGGGCGCATGCTGGCTGTGTGACCCCGCACGAGCCGTCCCCCGGCGCGCCGCCGCAGGCCCTGACGCAGGCGCTGGCGGAGGCGGCCACGGACGCCGTCGAGGAGGTGGGCGGGTACGCCGGCGGGGTGTACCTGCGCTCCGGTACGGAGGGGCTGCTCCGGCTCTCGGTGCTGGCGGGCCTGCCGGGCGAGCTGTTCCGGCCGTGGTCACGGATGCACACCAACCGTCCGTTCCCGGTGGCCGAGGTGCACCGCTCCGGGCAGCCGGTGCACCTGTCGGACGTCGAGGAGTCGATGCGGCGGTTCCCTCAGCTGGTGGCGAGCCTGCCCTTCCCCTTCGCCTCGCTCTACACCCCCGTCCTGACCGGCCGGGAGCGGTTCGGGGTCCTCGTGGTGCTGCGGCCCCCGACGCCCGGTCTGCCGGTCGGCGCGCACGACCGGGAGCGGATGACCCGGGCGGGACTGCGGCTCGGGGAGGTCCTGGCGGAGCTCTCGGCGGACGGCACCCCGGTACGGTGGCCGGGCGACCCGATCTGCGTGCAGCTGCCCTCCGGCTCGGTGCCGCCGGTCCGGTTCGGCTCCTTCGACTGGGACCTCGCGTCGGGGTCGGTGACCATGGACGCCGGGCTGCGGGCGATCCTCGGCGTCGCGGACCCGTCTCCGGTGCCGATCGAGGCGCTGACCTCACGTCTTGAGCCGGAGGACGGCTACGCGCTGTGGGCGGCGGCGCGCCGGACGGGCACGGCGAACGGCGGCTCGGTGCGCCGGCTGCGGCTCAAGGGCCCGGACGGCGGTCTGCACCTCCTTGAAGTGTCGGCGCGCTCGCGCTTCGTCGGCGCCGACGGGCACGGTCATCTCACCGGGGCCCTGGTGGACCTGGGCACGGGTCTGGTCGGCTCGGACGCGACGGACCGGCTGCCGCGGGCCATCCTGGCCATCGACCGGCTCGGCCGGGTCACCTACGTCAACGAGCTCACCGAACGGCTGCTGGGACGCCCGCGCGGGGCGCTGGCCGGGCGGCCGCTCTGGGAGGCGCTGCCCTGGTTCGCCCACCCGTTCCACGAGGAGCAGCTGCGGGCCGCGCTGCTGTCGAGCGAGCCCGTGCGGTTCCTGGCCCGCCCGGAGGACGGCCGGTGGCTGTCGGTGTCGCTGTACCCGGGCCGGGACGGGGTGACGATGGTGCTCGTGCCGGAGGAGGGACCGGTCCCCGAGGAGACGGTTCCGCCGCATGTGGCCGCGCCCGTCTTCGTACCGCCCCTCTACCCGACCACGGCCCCCACTCCCCCGCCGCCGCCCGAGGACGGACTCGGGCCGGAGAGCACCCGGGCGGCCTCGCTGTACCGGCCGGTGGCGCTGGCGATCGCGCTGACGGAGGCGGTGACCGCTCGGCAGGTGTCGGCGGTGGTGACCGAGGAACTGCTGCCGGCCTTCGGCGGCCGGCAGCTGGCGATCTACCTGCTGAGCGAGCGGCGACTGTACCTGGCCTGGGAGACGGGGTTCCCGCCCGGGTTCCTGGACCAGTTCGACGGGGTGGCGCTCGACGCGCACGTGCCGGGGGTGGACGCGCTGACCAGCGGCCGGGCGCTGTTCTTCGAGTCGATGGAGGCCCTGGGACGGACGTATCCGGAGCTGCCGATGGACGCGGAGACGGGTGCGCGGGCGTTCCTGCCGCTGATCGCCTCGGGCCGGCCGGTGGGTTCGTGCATCCTCGGGTTCGACCGGCCTCGGGACTTCACGCCGGAGGAGAGGGCGGTGCTCACCGCGCTGGCCGGGCTGATCGCGCAGGCGCTGGAGCGGGCGCAGCGGTACGACTCCGAGGCCGCCGTCGCGCGCGGGCTCCAGGACGCGCTGCTCCCGCACCGGCTGCCCGTGCGGGAGGGCGTGGAGACAGTGGGCCGCTACCTGCCGGGGACACAGGGGATGGACGTGGGCGGCGACTGGTACGACGTGGTGGAGACGGCCAGGGGCGAGCTGGCCCTGGTCATCGGGGACGTGCAGGGGCACGGGGTCGCGGCGGCGGCGACGATGGGTCAGCTGCGGAGCGCGGTGCGGGCGTTCGCGCTGAGCGGTCTGCCGCCGCAGGACGTGGTGCGGGCCACCAACAGGCTCCTGATCGACCTGGACCCGGGACAGTTCGCGAGCTGCTGCTACATGGTCCTGGACGCGCGGACCGGAGAGGTGCGGGCGGTCCGCGCCGGACATCCGCAGCCCCTGCTGCGGCATCCTGACGGGACGGCGGAGCTGCTGGACATCGCGGGCGGGGTGGTGCTGGGCGTGGACGGGCGTGCCGCGTACCCGGAGACGCGGCTGCGCATGTCCGAGGGTTCGGTCCTGACCCTGTACACGGACGGTCTCGTGGAGCGTCCCGGCGCCGACATCGACGAGGGGGTGGAGCGGCTCAGGCGGACGCTGGCGTCGACGGGCTCCCTGCCGCTCGCGGAGGCGGCGGACCGGCTGATGCACGAGGCGGTGCGGGCGTCGGACCGGCCGGACGACATCGCCCTGCTCCTCGCGGCCCGCTGGCCGCGGCGGCGCGGCTAGGGCCTGTCCGACCTGGGCGTCGAGCTGAGCCGGGGCCGTTCGTCGCGTGCGCTCGGCGCGCGGCCTGAGCGCCCTCGGCCGAGATCTCTCCTGCTCGATTTCGAGCGCGGGGGAAGTGCGTGCTGGGCGGTCCGGGCCCGATGTGAAAGGTCGGAGGGGTGCGGGAGCCGCTCCGGCCCCGATCCGCCGGACCGGTTCCGGCGCTCACCCGGTCGGGTCAGCGGCGCTGGTCGGTGAGGGCGGCCCCGGCGAGGCTGGGGAGGGTCCGCGCCGTTCGGGCCGGACGTGACGGGGCGGCCGCGCGACGGCCGCCCGAGGCGAGGAGGCCCCGTGCAGCAGGACAAGCAGCCCGACTACCGGCCCGTGGTCTTCCGGGACCGTTCGGCGGGGTACGCGTTCCTGACGCGGTCGACCGCGACGAGCGAGCGGACCATCGAGTGGGACGACGGCAACACGTATCCGGTGGTCGACGTCGAGATCTCGTCGGAGAGCCATCCGTTCTTCACGGGCAAGGCACGGACCGTGGACACGGAGGGGCGGATCGCCAGGTTCGAGCGGCGGTACGGCGAGGACGGCTGAGGCCCTCGCGGGCCGGGGCGGTGGAGGGAGTCCGTCGGACGCCGCTCCGGCCGCCCCGTTCCGTGGGGTGTCGCGGAGAGGGCGGGTCAGCCCTCGACGACGCCGGACTTGCCGATCTTGATGGTGGCGCTGGTGGCGCCGGTGCGGGAGCCCAGGGCCTCGACCTTCTTGACGACGTCCTGGCCCTCGACGACCTCGCCGAAGACGACGTGCTTGCCGTCCAGCCAGTCGGTGACGATGGTGGTGATGAAGAACTGCGAACCGTTGGTGTTCGCACCCGCGTTGGCCATCGAGAGCAGGAACGGGCGGTCGTGCTTCAGCTTGAAGTTCTCGTCCGCGAACTTCTCGCCGTAGATGCTCTTGCCGCCGGTGCCGTTGCCCCGGGTGAAGTCGCCGCCCTGGAGCATGAAGGCGGGGATGACGCGGTGGAACGGCGAGCCCTCGTAGCCGAAGCCGTGCTGGCCGGTGGCGAGCTCGCGGAAGTTCTTCGCCGTCTGCGGGACGACGTCGTCGAACAGCTTGAAGACGATCCGGCCGGCCGGCTCGTCGTTGATGGTGATGTCGAAGAAAACGTTGCTCTCGTTGTTGCTCATGGGGACATCCTGTCATTCCCGGCGCACCGCGCGCGCACGGGCTGCCTCCCGGCGGGTCACGTCGCACCGGTGCCCCGCGCCGGCTGGGCCGCGGGGCACCGGAGGCGGTGGGAACCGAAGGTCAGCGCAGTCCCTGGCCGGAGCCGTCGGCGACGGTGCCCTCCACGGTCGTGACGGTCTCGTGGAGGACGGTCGCGGCGCCCTCGTCCTGGAGGATACCGGTGGCCCCGCCGAGGCTCAGGGGGTTCTCCGCGGCGCTGGCCTGCGGCGGCGGCGTGACGAGGGCGGTGACGACGCCTGCGGCGAGGGAGGCGATGGCGAGCATGCTGCGCTTCTTCATGCCCTGGTCAACTACTGGGGCGGGAAAGGGTTACGGCCCGGACACCCCTCGGCGTCGGAGGACGGCAGGGTGAAGGGGGAGGGACGAAGGCGAGCTGAGGCGGGAGCGGGGCTGGGCTGGGCTGGGGCGGGAGCGGGGCTGGGCTGGGCTGGGGCGGGAGCGGGGCTGGGGCGGAGGTCAGCCGGCGGAGACGAGGCCCGCCTCGTAGGCGAGGATGACGAGCTGGACCCGGTCGCGGGCCTCCAGTTTGGCGAGGAGCCGGGTGACGTAGGTCTTCATGGTGCCGAGGCTGATGTGGAGTTCGTCCGCGATCTCGGTGTTGGAGAGGCCGCGGCCGACGAGGGTGAGGACCTCCCGCTCGCGTTCGGTGGTGCGCTCGGCGATCCGGAGCGCGGCGGGGTTCGGGGCGGCCGAGGCGGTGTCCCGGCCGTCGCGGGGGCGGCGGGTGAACTCCTTGATGAGGCGCCCGGTGACGCCGGGGGCGATGAGGGCGTCCCCGGAGGCGACGATCCGGACGGCCGCCAGGATGTCGTCCATGGCCATGTCCTTGACGAGGAAGCCGGAGGCGCCGGCGTGGAGGGCGCCGTAGACGTGGTCGTCGTCGTCGAAGGTGGTGAGGACGACGACCCGCGCGCCGGTCCGGCCGGCGGTGATCCGCCGGGTGGCCTCGATGCCGTCGGTGCCGGGCATCCGCAGGTCCATGACCACGACGTCAGCGGCGGTCTCCTCGACGAGCCGGACGGCTTCGGCGCCGTCGGATGCCTCTCCGGCGACGATCAGGTCGTCCGTCTCGGCCATGACCATGCGCAGGGCGGTGCGGACGAGGGGCTGGTCGTCGGCGAGCACGACACGGACCGGGGACGGGGTGGCGGCGGGCGCGGTGGTGTCGCTCATGCGGGGGCGGCTCCTGGTGGGACGGGCAGGTGGGCGGTGACGCGGAAGCCGCCCCCGGGCCGGGGTCCGGCGGTGAACTCCCCGTGCAGCAGGCCGACGCGTTCGCGCATGCCGACGAGTCCGTAGCCGGAACCTCCGCCGGTCACCTCTCGGCTGCGGCCGGGGACGGGGCCGGGGTCCTCGACGGTGAGGGCGACGGTCTCGGGGTCGCGGAGATCGACGGTGACGGTGCATCGATCGGCGCCGGAGTGGCGGACGACGTTGGTGACGGACTCCTGGAGGACTCGGAAGGCGGAGAGGTCGATGTCGGGCGGCAGGGGGCGCGCGGCGCCGACGCGGCGGACGGTCACGCGCACGCCCGCGGTTCCGGTCGTGTCGGCGAGCCGGTCGAGCGAGGCGAGCCCCGGCATGTCGGGGAGGGCGGACACGGCGGGGAGGGCGGACACGGCGGGGGTGTCGGGGGGCGGATCGGATGGTGTGCCGGGGTCGTCGGCGGTGCGGAGGGCGCCGAGCATGCGGCGGAGGCCGGCGAGGGTGTCGCGGCTGGCGGTCTCGATCTCCCCGAGTGCCTCACGGGCCAGGTCGGGCCGTTTGTCGATGACGAGGCGGGCGGCACCGGCCTGGAGGGCGACGATGCCGATGCTGTGCGCGACGGTGTCGTGCATCTCGCGGGCGATCCGGAGCCGTTCGGCGATGACGGCCTGCTCGGCGGCGCGGGCGCGGGTCTCCTCGGCGTGAAGGCGGTTCTGGCGCGCGAACCGGCCGAGGAGCCACACGAGTCCGGCGGTGGACAGCACGGCGAGGGCGGTGGTGGTGCCGACGGTCCAGCCGGCCAGGAATCGTATGGCGAGGTGGCCGAGAACGACTCCGATGGCCAGGAGGGCGGCGCGCTCGGCCTCCTTCGTCGGGCGGTTGGCGGCGATGGTGTAGAGGGCGACGTCGACGGCGAGGTATTGGGCGAGCGGTATGGCGGTGACGCCCAGCGGGAGGGAGCCGAGGACCGCGGCCGCGAGCAGGTGTCCGAGGGCGGCGGTGGGCCGGCGGTCGAGGAGGGCGCTGCCGCGGAGGGCGAGGGCGGCGGCGAGGGCGAGCATGGTCAGCCCGTCCCAGCGGAGGAAGACGACGCCCGCGAGGACGTCGGCCTTCTCCTGACCGGGCAGTCGCATGCGGAGGAGGGCAGTGAAGAGGAGTCCGGCGAGCCAGGCCAGCGCGGCCCACCGACCGGGCGTGACCCGTCTGAGGAGCGGCGTCGCCGAGGTCGCTGACATGCGGTGATCGTAGATCGCGAGGACTTCTCGCGTCATCAACCCGTGGTCGTACGACCGGGGATGACAGTCGGCGGCGTGATTGTCCGTCCTGGTCCGATGTCCGGGGGCGGTGCCGGGCGGCACCGTTGAGGACATGATCGAAGTCAAGGAACTCACGAAGCGCTACGGCGCCACCACCGCGGTCGACCGGCTGTCGTTCACCGTGCGTCCGGGCCGGGTCACCGGCTTCCTCGGGCCCAACGGTGCGGGGAAGAGCACGACGCTGCGGATGATCCTCGGACTGCACGCGCCGAGCGGCGGCACGGTGACCGTCGGGGGCCGGCGGTTCGCGGACCGGCCGCGGGGGCTGCGGCATGTGGGCGCGCTCCTCGACGCCTCGGACGTGCACGGCGGACGGACCGCGCGCTCCCACCTCGCGGTCCTCGCGCGGAGCAATCGGATACCGCTCCCCCGGGTCGACGAGGTGCTGGAGGAGGTCGGTCTCGGTGCCGCGGCACGGCGGCGGATCGGGGGCTACTCGCTGGGGATGCGACAGCGGCTGGGTATAGCGGGCGCCCTGCTGGGCGATCCGCCCGTGCTGCTCTTCGACGAGCCGCTGAACGGGCTGGATCCGGAGGGCGTGCACTGGGTGCGTGGGCTGTTCGGGCGGCTGGCCGGGGAAGGACGGACCGTCTTCGTCTCCAGTCATCTGATGAGCGAGATGGAGCACACGGCCGACGATCTGGTGGTGGTCGGCCGGGGCCGGCTGATAGCCGAGGAGAGCCTCGCCGAGTTCGCGGCGCGCGGCGCGCGGCCGAGCGTGACGGTCGTGACCTCGGCGCCGGGCGTGCTGACGCCGGTGCTGCTGGCGGCGGGTGGAGAAGTGGTTTCGGAGGAGGGCCGGCTGACGGTGATGGGGCTGAGCGCGGCGCGGATCGGTGAGCTGGCGATGGAGCACCGGGTGGTGCTGGACCAGCTGGCGACCCGCCGGGCCTCGCTGGAAGAGGCGTTCATGGAGCTGACGGCGGAGAGCGCCGACTACACGGCGGGGGGTGCCCGATGACGACGCTGGTCGTTGCGGTGTCGGAGCCGAAGGACCGGTTCCGCGATCTGGTGGCTTCGGAGTGGCTGAAGCTGTGGTCCCTGCGGTCGACGGGGTGGTCGCTGCTGTTGGGGGCGCTGGCGGTGATGGCGTTCAACGTGGGCACGGCGTGGGACCACTACCGGTACTGGTCGGCCTACGACGACGTCTCGCGGGCCGAGTTCGTGGCGAACGGCCTGGCGCTCGGTGACGCCTTCACCGGGAACGCGGCGATGGTCCTGGTGCTGTTCTCCGCGGCGATGGGCGCGGTGGCGGTGGTCGGCGAGTACGGCAGCGGTCAGGTGCGCACGACGTTCGCGGCGGTGCCGGCCAGGGGGGCGCTGATATCGGCGAAGGCGCTGGTGCTGGCCGGGGCGCAGGCCGGGTTCGGGGCGGTCGTGGCGGGCGGGTCGTTCTGGGCGACGCAGGCGGTGCTGTCGCTGCGGGACACCGGGGTGTCGCTGGGGCATCCGGGGGCGGTCCGGCTGGTGCTCGCGTCGGCGCTGCTCGCTCCGGTGTGCGCGCTGGCGGGGATGGCGCTGGGGGCGGTGGTGCGGCGGGGGGCCGCGGCGGTGGTCGGTGCGGTGGTGCTGCTGCTGTTGCTGCCGGCGGTGCTGAGCGAGGAGCGTCATCTGACGGCGGTGCTGGGCCATGCGATGCCGTTGCAGGCGTGGCAGCGACTGGCCGGGGAGGGGGCGACAGGTCCGTTCCCGTGGACGACGGGCGGGGCGTGGCTGGTCTACGGCGCGTGGGCGGTGGTGTCGGTGCTGGTGACGGTCATGGTGGTCCGTCGGCGGGACCAGTGAGGCGGCGGGGGGTCAGTCGCGGCCGGTGCGGGTGAGGCGGCGGCGGAGGCGGGTCTCGTGGACGAGGCGGCCGACGAGGGCACTGCCGTAGACGACGAAGCCGACGCCGACGAGCCAGGACTGGAGGACGAGGACCGTGCCGAACTGGCCGTAGGTGACGGCGTTGGAGGCGATGAGCGGAGAGAAGACCAGCTGGGAGAAGACCCGGAGGCCGAGGAGGCCGAGGGCGGTGAGCACGGCGCCGGGCAGGAGGGCGCGCCAGCGGATGCGGCCGCAGAGGAGGAAGCGCTGGGACCACCAGAAGAACAGGAAGGTGCCGAGGAGGTCTCCGGTGGCGACGAGGAGGGTGACGCCGGCGGGGGCGTGTTCGGGGGCGGGGAAGGCGACGAAGAGGAGGAGGGCGGCGATGAGGACGGCGAGCCAGACGATGTGGCGCCACATGGTGTGCCAGCGGGCGGTGGGGAGATCCCAGGCGCGTTCGTAGCCGGTCTGGACGGCGGAGCCGAAGGTGACGCCGAAGGCCGCGAGGGCGGCGAGGCCGAAGGCGGTGGTGCGCTGGAGGGCCTGGCCGGGCTGGCCGAAGAGGCGTTCGACCTCTTCCTGGGAGACCTCGGTGACGCCGAGGCCCTGGACGAGCCAACGGGCGAAGCCCTGGCCGCGGGCGAGGTCGGCGGCGGCCACCACGATGAGGAGGGGGACGAGGGTGAGGAGGCTGAGGGCGGCGAACCCCATGGCGCGGTGCATGAGTTCCATGGCTCGGCCGCGGTTCCAGGCGAGCCCCACGGGTGATGCGAGCAGGCGGGTGTGCCACCGCTGGAACAGGGGTTCGTCTGGGTGCGGCGGCTGGTCGCGCGGCGTACCGGGGGTGGGGGGCATGTCTGGTGCGGTACCCGCCGGAGAGCCGGGGGCCGCAGCGATGCGGCCGAACGGGTGGCGTCGGTGGGTAGCGCCGGTGGGTGGCGCCGGTGGTGGCTTCAGGGGGCGGGCAGGGGGCGGGCGGCGGGGCCGGGGGTGACCGTGACCTCGCGGGCGGCGAGGATCTCGGCGTCGTCACCGGCGCACCGGACGACGACCTGGACGGGGGATCCGCAGGCGGTGTGGTTGATGTCCAGGGCGGGGCCCTCGGGGTCGCCGGTGTGGGTGTCGCCCCACTGCTTGAGGGCGAGCAGCACGGGCCAGAGGTCGATGCCCTTGGGGGTGAGGCGGTACTCGTTGCGGGTGCGGGTGCCGGGCTCTCGGTAGGGGACGCTGCGGAGGACCCCGGCGGCGACGAGTTTGCGGAGCCGGTCGGCGAGAACGGCCTCGGAGAGTCCGATGTGGCGGCGGAAGTCGTCGTACCGGCGGACGCCGTTGAAGGCGTCGCGCAGGATGAGCAGGCTCCACTTCTCGCCCACGAGGTCCAGGGTGCGGCGGATCGAGCAGTTCTCGGTGTCCGTCTCCAGCCACTTCATCGTCACACTCTAGCCACCTGGCTGCGCCGTTGACAGTCAGACGAACGGGGGTCTAGCTTCGATCTACAGAGTCAGCCGCTGAGAGCGGCGGCCGGGGGCACGACGGAGTGGAGTGGTCATGGGGCGGTCGAGGACGGTCGAGTGGGAGGACGCGGGGGCCACGGCGCGGGCGGCGGCGTCGATGGCCGGGCTCGACTTCCTGCGCGAGATGATCGCGGGCCGGCTGCCGGGCCCGCCGATCGCGGCACTGCTGGGGTTCTCGCTGGAGGAGGTCGAGGACGGCCGGGCGGTCTTCGCACTGGAGCCGGGCGAGGAGCACTACAACCCGATCGGCAGCGTGCACGGCGGGGTCTACGCCACGCTGCTGGATTCGGCCGCGGGGTGCGCGGTGCACACCACACTGCCCCTGGGGACCGCGTACACCTCGCTCGACCTGCAGACCCGGTTCCTGCGGCCGATCACGAGCGACACGGGCAAGGTGCGGGCCGTCGGCACGGTCATCTCGCGGGGGCGGCGAACGGCGCTCGCGGAGGCGGGACTGTACGACGGGGAGGACCGGCTCCTCGCCCACGCGACCAGCACCTGCATGCTCTTCCCGGTTCCCGGCCGGGAGGCGGGCGACGGCGCTCGCGCCTGACGCCCGCGCGCCCGTCCGGTCAGCGCAGGACGAGGACCGGGCGGGCGCGGGTACAGCGGTCGGGGGCCACGTCGGGGGCCGACATGGCCTGGAGGGCCGCGCTGACCAGGGTGGCGAGCAGGTCGATGTCGGAACCGGCGTCGAGGCGGACCGTCACCCAGCCGGAACCGGCCCGCAGCCGTACCGCGGTCGAGGTCTGAAGGGCGGGCCGCAGCCGGGCGACCATCGCGCGGGTGAGGTGGACGTCGGCCTCGTGCTCGCCGTGGAAGTGGACGATCTCCTCCGTCGCCGTCCCGAGGCCGAGTTCGGCACCGCAGTGCGCACGGCCACGGATCAGCGAGGGCCAGCTCATCAGACGTTCACTGGCATGCCTGGCCGTGTTCATACGAGGAGCGTGCCGGGCGGCGGGGCCCGGCACAAGCGTCCTGGCGAAAGAATCCCCGCGAGGCCGGAAACCGGCCGCCGGAGAGGGCCGACTGACGCGATGTCACCACCGTGGGTGGGGTCGGGGAAGCGCTCCGTCACGGGCGCCCGCTCAGGTCGCCGGCCTGGTCCGGACGCGGGCCGCGAGGACGGCGACGTCGTCCTCGGCGTGGTGCGCGTCGAGGCGGCCGAGGACCTCGTCGACCACCTGTTCGGGTCCGGGTTCCGGCGGCAGTCGGAGTCCGGCCAGCCGGGCCAGCGAGACGTCGATGTCCTCGCCCCGGCGCTCGACCAGGCCGTCGGTGAAGAGCAGCAGCGTGTCCCCCTGTCCGAGCTCGCGGGTGGCCGGCTCGTAGCCGCCGACGCCGGTGCCGAGCGGCGGGCCGACGGGCAGGTCCACGAGTTCGGCCGAGCCGTCCGGGCCGAAGACGGCGGGCGGGAGGTGGCCGGCGCTGGCGAAGGTGGCGGTGCCGCGTCCGGGGTCCACGCGGACCAGGAGACAGGTCGCGGGGCGGCGGGCCCCGTCCTCCGCGACGACCGCGTCCAGGTGCCGCAGCACCCGGTGGGGCGGAAGGTCGGTGGCGGCGACCTCCCGGAGCGCGGAGCGGTAGGCGTTCATGTCGACGGCGGCTTCGAGGCCGTGGCCCATGACGTCGCCGACGACGAGCAGGCTGCGGCCGAAATGGAGCCGTACCGTCTCGAACCAGTCACCGCCGACCAGCGTGTGCGACCCGGCCGGCAGATAGCGGCCGGCGATCTCCAGGTTGGGGTGGGGCCGGCCGGGTTCGGCGACGAGGGCACGCTGGAGATGGAGGGCGATGTCCTCGGTGGCGGCGAGCTGCCGGGCGTGGCGGATGTGACGTGCGGCGAGGCGGGCCGCCTGGCGCAGTACGGCGAGGTCCGCGCCGGTGTACGGGGCCGTGGTGCGGGCGAGCGTGACCGTGCCCAGGGGGCGCTCGCGGTCGACGGCGAGAGGGGCGGTGAGCGTGTGGAGCGGCTCCGGACCGGCGGCGCCTCCCGGTGCGAGGGGGGCGGCGTGCGGGCCGCTCATGGCCCCCGGGGCCGCCGCCGTCCCCACCGTCGCCCCCGCCGTCGTCCCCGCAGCGGCCGGTGGGACGGCGTCCGGGCCGGGCGTGGCCCGCTGCGGGGCGGGCGGGGCCTGGCTGCCGGGGTTCGTCTCCCTGCCGGGGGTCAGGGAGACGGTGGCGGTGCCGCCGGGGTGACGAGCGAGGAAGGCGGCGAGTTCGCGGCAGGTGACGGCCTCGTCGAGCGTCGTGCCGATCAGGCCGATCGCCGCCTCCAGAGCGGACGACAGGCGCCGCTCGGCCTCGTCTCTCTCCGCCACGACACCTCCACCGCCGTGCGGCCACCGGGCGGGCGACGGGCGCCCGCTCACCCCCATTGCACCAGTGGGCTGCGTTCCGCGCGCGGCACGAGGCGGCGCGGGAACTGTTGTGCGGCGATGCGGGATCTGATCAAGTACACCCAGAGGCTACCGACCAGTAGGACACTTCGCTCCCCCGGGGGGACTGCCATGACGAACGGGTTCTTCGGCTCCGTCGACGAGGTCGCCGAGCGACTCGCCGCGACCGGGTACCTGGCCTCCCCCGCCATCGCCACCACGGTCTTCCTCGCCGACCGGCTGGGCAAACCGCTCCTCGTCGAGGGCCCCGCCGGCGTCGGGAAGACGCAGCTGGCACAGGCCGTCACGGAGGCGACCGGCGCCCGGCTCGTCCGGCTCCAGTGCTACGAGGGAGTCGACGAGGCCCGGGCGCTGTACGAGTGGAACCACGCCAAGCAACTGCTGCGGATCACCGCCGGGCGGGGGGAGTCCTGGGACGAGGCCCGCACCGACATCTTCAGCGAGGAGTTCCTGCTCCCCCGCCCGCTGCTGACCGCGATCCGTTCCGAGGAGCCGACGGTGCTGCTCGTGGACGAGACCGACAAGGCCGACGTCGAGGTGGAGGGCCTGCTCCTGGAGGTCCTCGGCGACTTCCAGGTCACCGTGCCCGAACTGGGCACGATCACCGCCGCCCGGCGCCCCTTCACCGTCCTCACGTCCAACGCGAGCCGGGAGCTGTCCGAGGCGCTGCGGCGCCGGTGTCTCTTCCTGCACATCGGCTTCCCCGAGGAGGAACTGGAGCGCCGGATCGTCACGCTGAAGGTGCCGGGCCTGGACGCGGCCCTCGCCGCCTCTGTCGTCCGGGTCGTGGGGGCGCTGCGCGCGATGGACCTGCGGAAGGTGCCCTCCGTCTCGGAGACGATCGACTGGGCCCGCACCCTCCTCGCCCTGGGCGCGGAACGGCTGGAGGAGCGGGTGGTCCGGGAGACCCTGGGCGTCCTGCTCAAGCATCAGGACGACATCGTGAGGGCGGCGGCCAAGCTGGACCTGGACGCGGTGTGAGCGCCGTCCCCGAGCCCGCCGACAGCGCCGACCCCATCGAGACCTCCGGGACACCCGGGACCTCCGGAGCCTCCGGAGCCTCCGGGACTCCCGAGGCCGAGGCCCCGCCGGAGGGGCCGGTGGCGCGGCTGACCGGCCTGGTGGCGGCGCTGCGCGACCACGGTTTCGGCATCGGCACCGGCGAGACCGTCGACGCCGGGCTCGCACTGGAGGCGATCGGGTTCGCCGACCGGGAGCGGGTGCGGGAGGCGCTCGCCGCGACGCTGCTGCACGGCGAGCGGCAGCGCCCGGTCTTCGACCGCGTCTTCGACCTGTACTTCCCGGCGAAGGTGACGTCCGCCGAGGCGGACGCGGTCCTCGTCGACCAGCAGGACAACGCCGCCCTCGCCGGCCTGCGCGAGCGGATCGCCGAGGCGTTGGCCGCCGGTGACACGGCTCTCCTGGACCGGCTCGCGGCCGAGGCGGTGGCCGGCTTCGGCGGCTACGGTTCCGGACCGGGGACCGACGGCTGGTCCTCGTACCAGACTCTCTCCCGGCTCCGCCCGGAGACCCTGCTCGCCCGGGTGCGCGCCGCGCGCACGGCTTCGGGCCGGGAGCCCGAGTTCGGCGACCGGCTGCTCGACGAGGAGATCCGCCGGGCGATCGAGGGGTTCCGCGAGCGGGTGCGGACCGAGGCCCGGCGCCGGGTCGCCGACCGGCGGGGGCGTGACCAGGTGGCCCGGCGGGCGGTGGCCGGGACGGCGGACCGGGTGGACTTCCTGCTGGCTGGGCGCGAGCAGCTGGACGAGCTGCGGCGGACGGTACGGCCGCTGGCGCGGAAGCTGGCCACCCGGCTCGCGGCCCGCCGGCGCAGGGCCTCGCGCGGCGAGATCGACCTGCGCAGGACCCTGCGGGGCTCGCTCTCCACCGGCGGAGTGCCGGTCCGTCCGGTGCTGCGCCGACGCCGTCCCGGGCGGCCCGAGCTGGTGCTGCTGTGCGACGTGTCCGGGTCGGTGGCCGGCTTCGCCGGGTTCACGATGGCACTGGTGCAGGCGCTGCACGACCAGTTCGGCCGGGTCCGCGTCTTCGCCTTCGTCAACCGGGTCGACGAGGTCACCGGCCTCCTCGCGCGGGGCGCTGCGGACCCGCCAGGGCTGGGCGAGCGGATCCTCGCGGAGGCGCGGCTGACCGGTTGGCACGGGCAGAGCGACTACGGGACGGCGCTCGACGAGTTCGTCGAGCGGTACGCGGACGCGCTCGGTCCGCGCACGGTCGTCTTCGTCCTCGGCGACGCCCGCACGAACCGGGCCGACCCGCGGATCGAGTCGCTGCGGCTGATCGCCGAGCGCGCCCGCCGGGTGCACTGGCTCAACCCGGAACAGCCCGCGCTGTGGGGCACGGGCGACTCGGTGGCCCCGCTGTACGCGGAGGTGGTGGACATGTGGCCCTGCCGCAACGCCCGCCGGCTCGGCGAAGTGATCGGGCGGCTGCTCCCGGTCTGACCACGGGCCGCCGCCACGCGACGCATCCGCCGGGCGGGAACACCGGCGGTCCCGTCCCGCCCGTGGCACGATCGGCCCATGGCCACCACCGGATCCGACCGTCCAGAGACCGACTTCCCGCGCGGCATCGGCGCGCCCGCGACCCGCGCCCTCGCCGCCGTCGGCTACACCCGGCTCGACCAGCTCGCGGGCGTGCCGTCGGCCGACCTCGCCGCTCTGCACGGAGTGGGTCCCAAAGCCCTGCGCGTCCTCGGCGAGGCCCTCGCGGAGCGGGGTCTCGCCCCCCTCGCCTGACGACCGGCCCACCGTCGCGCCGTCCCGGCCCCGTCCCGCCACCGCTCCCACCGTCCCGGCTGTACGGTCCGTGGGCGGGCGAACTAGCGTGGGGCCATGGAACTCCTGGGAGAGATCACCTCCGACCGGCCGCTGCTCGTCCTCGCCGTGAAGGAGGAGGCGCAGTTCTTCGACACGTCCCTGCCCGTGCTCCTCACGGGCATGGGCAAGGTGAACGCGGCGACCGCGCTCGCCACGGTCCTGGGCCGGGGGCCGCGTCCCTGCGGCATCGTCAACCTCGGCACCGCCGGCGCCCTGCGCACCGGCTGGTCGGGCACGCACGTGGTCGGCACGGTCGTCCAGCACGACCTGGACGGCGAACTCCTCGCGACGCTGACCGGCGAGACGTACGGGGCTCCGATCGCGCTCCCCGACGGCGGTGACGTGGTCCTCGCCACCGGGGACGCGTTCATCTCCGACGAGGCCGCCCGCGCCCGGCTCGCCGAGCGCGCCCCGCTGGTGGACATGGAGGGCTACGCGCTGGCCGCGGCGGCGGAGGCGTCCGGGGTGCCGCTGCGGATCGTGAAGCACGTCAGCGACGAGGCGGGTGACGGCGCCGACCGCACCTGGCGCGACTCGGTCGCCGCCTGCTCCCGCGAGCTGGCCGACTGGGCGGCGGCCCACATCCCGGCGTACCGCTCCTGAAGCGGGCCGCTCGCCCCTCCCCGCTCCGCCCGCCGGGTCAGGGGTTCTGGAAGTGGACCTCCGGGTGGGCAGGGGAGGGCCCCGCGAGCAGGCCGTCCGGTGCTCCGCGCAGGTGCCGGTCGAAGAAGGCCGCCACGTAGGTGCGGGTGAGCGAGACGGCCCGTTCGGGCGCGATCTCCGGGGCGGGCAGGCCGAAGTGGCGCTCGATCATCGGGAAGTCCGAGTAGGTCGAGTGCGCCGATCCGGCCACCGTGAGCCATCGCTTCCAACCGTCGAGCCGGGGCCACATCCGGTCCCAGGTGGTGTCCTCGCCGCCCGGCAGGTGGACCTTGTCGTGGGTCCCGAGCATCAGGAAGGGCCGCCCGCGCAGCCGTTCCGCCGGCAGCTCCTCCCAGAAGGCGCCGTCCATGTTCACGCCGGCGTCGATCCTGCGGTCGGCCACCATCGCGGTGGCGGCGCTCGCTCCCCCGATGGAGTGCCCGGCCATCCCGATCCGCCGCGCGTCGATGATCCTCGCGTACCGCCACGCGGGGCGGGGCCCGGTGAGCCGGTCCAGGACGAAACGCATGTCGGCGGCCCTGGTCGAGGTCACGACGCCGGCGGGGACGCCCTGCTCGTCGAGCGCGACGCAGGCGACGCAGCCCAACGTCTCGCCACCGGGCAGGGTGATGCCGTACGACTCGTAGGCGTGGTCGACCGAGGCGACGACGTAGCCGCGCGAGGCGAGGTCCTCGGCGAGGTGGGTGAGGGTCCAGCGGGAGACGGAGAAGCCCGGCGAGAGCAGCACGAGCGGGCGGCGTCCGGGTGCGGGGCGGACGTCGCTCCTGCTGTGGGTCCGGGTGGCGGCGACGACGTCCGCCGGCATCGCGGCGGCGGCGCCGATCCCCTCGGCCATCCGGCGCGCCTCCTCGCGGCCGGCGTACGGGGCGCGGGGGCCTCCGCCGGGCCGGGCGGCCGGGTAGTGGAGGGTGACCATCAGCCGTCGTCCGTTGGCGGTGGGCACCCAGGGGTCGGTACGGGAACGGTCGACGAGCGGCAGGAGGGTGCTGCCCACGGGGTGCCGCCCGGTCGGCGCCGGCAGCGTGAAGGGCTTCACGGGCACCGCGGCGTCCGCGAGGACGGCGGACGCGGCACCGGCCGCGGGGGTCGTGGCGGGCGAGGCCATGGCGGTGCCGGCGGGTAAGGCGAGCGTGCCGGCGAGGACGGCGGCCGCGGCCGCCCGGATGAGTCGCTTCATGCGGATCACGCTAGAAGGACTCCCCCGGGCGCCGCGTCGTCCGCGAGGCGTACCCCGGCCGGAGGAGGTTCAGCCGAGGGGCAGCTCCAGGTAGGAGGCGTCCCCGGGCGGCGAGCCGAGCTCGGTCTGCGTCCACGTGACGGAGGCGTCCCCGTACAGCGGGTCCTTGCTGTCGACGACGAGCATCAGCCGGTGGCCGACGGGGATGTCGTACGCGGCGGCCTGGAGGGACCAGGTGACGGTGGTGTCCTGGTCGGGCGTCAGGCCGTAGGCGTTCAGCGGCTCGTGGGTGATGATCCTCGCCGTGCCGTCCTCGGCCACGTCGAAGAGGTGGGCGATGAGGCCGGCCGAGGCGACGGTGGAGCGGACGGTGAGCCGGAGCCGCGGAACGCCGCGGACGCGCCGTCCCACGGGGCCGCCGTCCGCGGCGACGAGGGGTTCGGTCGCCCAGGCGAGGGCGTGCCGACGGTCGATCTTGTGCGTGTCGTAGAGCTTGGGGTTGCCCTTCCACTCGGCCTGGCCGGTGCGGAGCAGTTCGCCCATCGCGGTGGCCTCGGTGTCGACGCCGGCGAGGAAGGTGCGGCGCCAGCCGGTGGTCTCCGCGTCCCCGTCCGCCGGGACGAGCAGGCCGTCGGTGCCGCCGGCGCCGTCTCCGGTGAGGCCGAGGAGTTCGTGGCCGACGGTGACGTCCTGCCAGGTGGGGCGGGACTCGCGGACGGCGGGTTCGACGATCCGGCGGGTGCCGGTGGGCTGCCCGGTGACGGGGTCGAGGTCGGGCTCGGTGACGTAGGTGAACATCACCTGGCCGCAGACCTCGTCCCACTCCTCGACGCCGTTGCGTTCGCCCTTGAGGTGGTGGTCGAGCCAGGCGTACGCCTCGTCGAGGACGGGGTCGGGGGCGCCGAGGGAGGTGCCGAGGAGCCCGGCGCCCTCGGGGGCTGCGTGGTCGCCGATCCAGAGGTTGAGCCGCTTGGGGACACGGAGCCGGTCGAAGGTGTCGACGGCCTCGTTGACCGCGAAGAGGCTCTCGTGCCAGGTGTTCGAGTAGAAGGTGGGGGTGCCGTGGTCGTCGGTGAGGTCGGCGTAGGTCAGCGGCGAGCGGCGCTCGCCCCAGCGGACGACGGCGTCGAGGTTCCGGTCGTTCAGGAAGTCGTCGAGGATCCGCCGGTTCTCCTCGTCGAACTTCTCCTCCACGGGGCCGCCGGTGAAGCCGATGAGGGCCTTCACGGCGGCGAGGTGGCGAGTCCTGTGGTCGTAGAGGCTGGTGGCGAGGTTGCCCCAGGTGCTGAGCGCGACGACGGCGGAGACGCGCTCGTCGTGGGCGGCGACGAGCTGGCTGATGCCGGAGCCGTAGGACTCGCCGAGGAAGCCGATGACGGCGGGGGCGAAGCGCTCGACGCCGAAGTCGACGAGGGTGGAGCCGTCGGCCACGTCGTTCGGGCCCGCGACGTCGACGTACCCCTCGGAGGTGGTCGGGAGGCCGGGAATGCCGAGACCGCGCGGGGTGTAGGCGAGGACGTGGTAGCCGCGGAGGGCGAGGGCGAGGTAGGCCCCGGGGAAGAGACCCCACCCGAAGGGGGTCCAGCCGGAGGGCACGACGACGAGCGGGTGGGGGCCGGGGCCGAGCTGCCGCAGGCTGAAGGCGGAGAGGCGGTGGCCGTCCGTGGTCTCGACGCGGTGGTAGCCGGGCACGGCGAGGCCGCGCACCCGGGCGACGCGTTCGGCGAGCGCGGCGGGCAGCATGCCTTCCGGAAGGGGGTCGTCGGCGAGGAGGGCGGTGACCACGGCCTGGCCGAACCGGACCGCCTCGGGGTGGACCGTGCCGCCGGAGGCCCAGAGGCCGTCGGCCGCGACGCGTTCCGCGTCGGCCTCGCTGAGGGTGGTCCTGAGCCCGGGGAATCCCGGGAACTCCTCGGACGAGCCGTCGGTGGTGGGGTTGGACTGGGGCACGTGCACCCGTTCCTCTCGACTGGAGTGTGACTGTCCGTCGTGCGGACGCACGCAAGCCTCACGTATCGGGAAGGGAGTGACCAGAGCGCACGAAGGGCGCACGCATCACGCAACGGGGCGGGAACGACCCAGGTCGCCCCGAACTCGACGTTTGGGAGCGGAGGGATCTGTTCCGGCGGGTGTCAGCGGGAGGGCGCAGCTGTCAGCGGGAGGCGTCGGGCGGCGCGGGCGCGCCGGTGCGGGCGACGAGGAGGGCGGCGACGTCGTCGTCCAGGCCGCCGCCGCCGTAGGTGGCGAGGTCCCGGTGGAGCAGTTCGGGGACCTGCGCGGAGGGGGCGTCGCCCCACTGCCGGGCGCGCTCCTCCAGCGGATAGAACACGCCGGCCCGGTCGCGCGTCTCGCTGACGCCGTCGGTGTAGAGCAGCAGCCGGTCTCCCGGACCGAAGGGGAACTCCTCGATGTGGTGGCGGGAATCGGCGAGCCCGGCGAGGTTGAGCGGCAGGGAGGGTTCGGCGACCTCCACGGTGGTGACGGTGGTGCCGCGCTGGAGGAGGGGGGCGGGGTGGCCGCAGTTGAGGAGCCGGGCGGTGGCTCCGGTGTCGGGGAGTTCGACGAGGACGACGGTGGCGAAACGTTCGGCCGCGTCGGAGTCGGGGTCCCAGGCCGCGTAGCGGGCCAGGCCCTCGTCGAGCCGGTCGGCGAGGGCGCCGAGGTCGGGTGCGTCGTACGCGGTCGAGCGGAAGGCGCCGAGGAGGACGGAGGCGGTCTCGACGGCACCGAGGCCCTTGCCCTGTACGTCGCCGAGCATGATCCGTACGGCTCCCGGGATCTGCACGGCCTCGTAGAAGTCGCCGCCGATGCGGGCCTTGGCCGCGGCGGCCACGTACAGCAGGTGGAGTTCGAAGGGGCCGAGGCGGGGCGGCAGCGGGCGGAGCACCACCCGCTGGACCACGTCGGCGACGGCCGTGACCTCGGCGAGGTCCCGCTCGTAGCGGGTGCGGACCGCGCTGATCCAGGCGGCCACGGCGGTGATGGAGAGGATGAGGCCCTCGCTCGCGAGGAGTTCGTCCCCGACGGGTCCGCCGCGGCTCAGGACGAGCACCGCCCGCAGTGCCATGGCGGCGACGCCCATGCCGATGGTCCCCCACACGCTCCAGGTGGCGGCGGCGAGGGCCGGGACGGTGAAGAGCAGGCGGTCGACCCGCTCGGCGTCGGGGGTGATCGCGTCCGCCACGACGACCACGATCATGACCAGGACGGGCAGGGCCCGGCCCAGGTTGAACTGGGCCCGCGACGTGGTGGCGGGTCGAGGCCGGGGCCGGGGACCAGCTGCGTGCATTTCATGATCGTACGCAGAACGGGCGGCGCGACCGGGGCGCGGCGGGCTGGCGTGTCCCGACGGCAGTGCGCGAGAGGCCCGGGACTCACCCTGAGGTGCAGGGTGAGACATGCGCCGCCCCGGCATCCGAATCGATACTCTCCGGATGTAAACGCGCATATTCGCGTAGGGAAGAGACAGCTCTCATGCCTGAATGATCCTTCCGTTACACTGGTGGGCAGCGAAGGGGAGTAGCCCTGCGAACCGGTCGTCGACACACTGGAACCCCCGGGTTCCCGGTGACCGGGTCCGCGCGTGACGCGGACGGGCGAGACCTTCGGCCAGGCATCACCGCGCCCGCACCTCCGTGGGCGTGGTTCGTCATGCCGGGCCGAGTGGTCCTCCCGTCGCCCTGCGAAGGTGCCGTGCGGAGCCACCGGGCCCGGACCGAGCAGAGAGCGCCGGTATGCACCTCGACCCCTTGGCGATCGTCACCGCCTTCGGGCTCATCTTCCTCGCCGAGCTTCCCGACAAGACGATGTTCGCGTCGCTCGCCATGGGCACGCGCATGCGTCCGCTGTACGTGTGGTTCGGGACGTCCGCCGCCTTCGCGGTGCACGTCGCCCTCGCCGTCGGAGCCGGCAGCCTCCTCGGAATGCTGCCCGGCTGGATCGTCAAACTCGTCTCCGCGCTGATGTTCGGCTTCGGCGCGTTCATCCTGCTGCGCGGTGGGGGCGACGACGACGAGGAGGACGCGGGCGGCAGGACCGTCACCGGCTTCTGGCCGGTGTTCTCCACGGCCTTCATGGCCGTCTTCATCAGCGAGTGGGGCGACCTGACCCAGATCACCACCGCCAACCTCGCCGCCACGAACGGCACCGCGTCGACCGCGATCGGCTCCTTCATCGCCCTCACCTCGGTCTCCGCCCTGGCCCTCGTCGCCGGCCGCTTCATCGCCAAGCGCGTCCCGCTCAAGACCGTCCAGCGCGTCGGCGGCGTCTGCATGGCGGGCCTCGCGATCTGGTCCCTCGTCGAGGTCTTCACCGGCTGACCGCACCCGCCGCTCCCTCTCCGGGGCTGTGCCGCCGCTCCCTCTTCGGGGCTGTGCCGACCGCACCCGCCGCTCCCCCGCCGGGGCCGTACCGCACACCGCGGGTACGGCCCCGGAGCCGTACTCCCGGGGCCGTGCGCGTCGCACGCGTCCTTCCGTTCCCGCCCTCCGGCGGCGAGCCTGACCGTGGGAGCGCCCGGCATGGGGCAGCGTCCGAGCCGCGGAACACCCAGACCGACCGAGACCGAAGGGGAGCCCATGAACCGCGATCCCGTCCACGCCGAACTCGACCGGCTGGCCGAGGAGGCCGGCCCGCAGGTGGTCGACTGGCGGCACCACCTCCACCGGCACCCCGAGCTGTCCAACCGGGAGGAGGGAACGGCCCGGTTCGTCGCCGGCCATCTGCGCGGCCTGGGCCTCGACGAGGTACGCACGGGCATCGCCGGGCACGGGGTCGTCGGAGTGCTCCGGGGAACGGCCCCCGGCGGCGGACGGGTGGTGGCGCTGCGCGCGGACACGGACGCGCTGCCGGTGAAGGACCTGTGCGGGGAGGAGTTCGCCTCCACGGTGGTGGACGCGGACTACCCGGGCGGACCGTTCCCGGTCTCCCACGCCTGCGGGCACGACTGCCACACGGCGATGCTGATGGGGGCGGCGACGGTCCTCGCGGGGGTGCGCGACCGGCTGCCGGGAACGGTCCTGTTCGTCTTCCAGCCGGCGGAGGAGGGGCCGCCGGTGACCGAGACCGGCGGAGCGCTCGCCATGGTCGAGGCGGGCGCCTTCGACGACCCGGTGCCGACGATGGCCTTCGGCATGCACGTGACACCGTTCCCGAAGGGGTACGTCGGCTACCGGGCGGGCAATCAGTACGGCGCCTCCGTGCTGGTCAGGATCACCATCAGCGGCCGGCAGGTGCACGGCTCCACACCGTGGCAGGGCATCGACCCGATGCCCGCCGCCGGGGCGGTGCTCACCGGGATCGGGCAGCTGTACCGGCAGGTCTCGGCCTTCGACCCGGTCACCGTCACCATCGGGCACGTCGAGGACGTCGGCCGGTTCAACATCATCGGCGAGACGGTGACGCTCTGGGGCACCGTCCGCTGCGCCGTGGAGTCCGACATGCCGGACGTGCGGCAAGGGCTCCAGCGGCTGGCCGAGCACTCGGCGGCGGCGTACGGCGCCACGGCCGAGGTGGAGTACCTCCAGCCGGTGCCTCCGGTGCACAACACCGGGCCGTGGGTGGCGGCCGGGCTGCCGACCCTCCGGCGGGTGGCGGGCGAGGAGCGGGTCACGGAGACCGGGGCGACGCTCGGCTACGACGACGTCTCCGAGCTCCTCTCGCGCTTCGGCGGGCTGTACGTGATGCTCGGCGTCCAGGACGCGGTGCTCGGCCCGGACGGACTCCCCGTCGCGGAGGAGGGCGGACGCGGTCTCGTCACCAACCACCATCCGGGCTTCTACGCCGACGACGACACCCTCGTCACCGGTGTCCGGCTCCACGCCCACGTCGCGTACGACCACCTCGCGGGGGCGCTCCTGCCCGCAGGGTGAGCCGGCCGGCGGCCCGAGTTGCGCGCGCGGACGCAGCCGCGAGGCTGGGGGTATGAACGTGGACCTCACCGCCCTCGCCGACGAGCACCTGGCCACCGCCCGCACCGCCCCGCACGGGCGCAGCGCCCATCTGGTGCTGCACGACGGGGTGCTGCGGCAGACCGTGATCGCGCTCACCGCCGGCACGGCTCTGGACGAGCACAACGCCCCTCCGGCGGCGAGCCTCCAGGTGCTCACCGGCCGGGTGCGGCTGACCACGCACGGCTGGGCGGACGAACTGGCCGCCGGCGCGCTGCGGGAGATCCCGAAGGAACGCCACGGGCTGACCGCCGTCGAGGACTCCGCCGTGCTGCTGACCGCGGTCAACGACTGAGCTCCGGCCGCGGGCGGCGCTCAGTCGTCGAGCGCCGGCCGCGGCCGGCGCGGGCGGCCGGCGCGGGCGGCCGGGCGCCCTCGCCCGCCGTTGGCGTGCCCGTCATCCGATCGCGTCGAGGTCCCGCGCGTAGTGCTCGATGGCCGGGCGGTACTCCCGTACGGAAGGATCCTCGCTCGTGGCGGCGAGGAGGGTCAGGAGCAGCCGTACGGAGTCGTGGTGGCGGCCGGTGTTGTACAGGGCCATCGCGAGGAAGGCGCGGAGGGCGCCGTCCTCCGGGAACTCCGCCGTCGCCGGTTCGAGCAGGCCGACCGCGTCCTCGTACCGGCCGAGGGTCCGGTAGGTGCTGCCGAGGCCGAGGAGCGCGCCGCGCCGGTCGTCGGCGGTGAGGCCGGGGCCGGCGAGCGCGGTCTCGTAGTACGGCACGGCTTCGGCCTCCAGGCCGAGGACGTCATGCGCCCAGGCGGCCTGGTAGGCGACCTCCGCGTCGCCGGGGAGGCGCGCGGCGAGGGAGACCAGCCGTTCGCGCGCCTCCTCCCGGCGGCCTCCGGCGCGGAGGGCGACCGCCTCCTCCAGCAGACGGTCGCGCTCGCCGGGGACGAGGGCGGTGCCGGGGGCGAGGCCGGTGCCGGGATCCGTCTCGGGGGCGGTGCCGGGATCGGTCTCAGGGGCGGTACCGGAGGGGGTGTCCTTCATCCGGTCATGATGGCAGCGGTGCGTACGCACCGGCGGGGCCGGGGGCGGGATCTGACGCTCCGTCCTTCGACACCGACCCACCCGCGCACCCCCTGCTAACGTTCGCGAATGCGCCTTTTGCCCCGATTTGATATGCGTGGTCTCGCGCGGCGGGTGGCAGCGCTGCGGCCCCGGCGGCGCACCGGCACGGTCACGCTCCCCGAGGACGAGACGGCCGGGCGGGAACGGCTGAGGGACCTCGCCGCGCTCCTCTGCGAGCTCGGCTCCGACCTGTTGCGGGCCGCCGAGCGCAGCTCCGAGGTCGAACGGACGCTGCACGATGTCGCCGCGCGCTACGGCACCCGGGCGCGCTGCTTCGTGGTGCCGACCGGGCTGTTCGTGCGGGTCGGCGGCGGTCCCGACGGGCGCGGCGGCGAGCTCGACTTCGCCCCCGTCGAGGGGCCCGACCTGCGGCTCGACCAGGTGGAGGCGCTCCAGGCGCTGGTCACCCGGATGCTCGCGGAGGAGGTTCCCTTCGAAGAGGTGCGCCGGGCGCTGCGGCGCAACCGCGAGCGGCCGGAGCGGTTCAGCCCGTCGGCCACCGTCTTCGGTTACGTGCTGCTGACGGTCGGACTCGGCACCATGCGGCACGCGACCCTGCCCGCCATCGCCGGGTACGCGGTGCTCGGCGCCGGCGTCGGTCTGCTGCGCCTGTTCGGCGACCGGCTGCCCTCGGCCCGTACCGCACTGCCGGTGGTCACCGCCATCCTGGTCACCGCCGCCGCGCTCCGGTGGGCCGGCCCCCTGTTGCACGAGAACCCCGCCGTGCTCTACGTCCCGCCGCTCATCGCCTTCCTGCCGGGTGCGGCGCTCACCCTCGGCGCGATCGAGCTCGCCACCGGGGCCGCGCTGTCCGGGATCTCCCGGTTGGCCGGCGCGGTCAGCGTCCTGCTGCTGCTCTCGCTCGGCATCCTGGTCGGCTCCGAACTGCTGCGGGCGCACCCCTCGGGCGGAAAGGCGGCGGAACCGCTCGGCGCGTGGGCGCCGTGGGCGGGGGTGCTGCTGCTCGGCTTCGGCTTCCTGCTGTACTTCTCCGCGCCGCCTCGGGTGACCGGCTGGCTGCTCGGCGCGCTCCTCGTCGAACGGCTGGTGCAGTCGACCGCGTCCGAGCTGGCCGGGGCGGCCTTCGGCGCCTTCGCCGCCGGGGCGGTCCTGCCGCCGATGGCGACCTGGATCGAGAAGCGCTCCCGCACCCCCGACCAGGTGGTCTTCCTGCCCTGCTTCTGGCTCCTGGTCCCGGGTGCGATCGGGCTCACGGGCGTCTCGGAGATCATCGTGGAGAAGGACACCGGCGGCGGCCTGAACAGCCTGGTCGGCACCGTGATCACGGTGGCCGCGATCGCCCTCGGCGTGCTCGTGGGAGCCGGTCTCCAGCGCCGACCCCGGCTGCTGCTCGGCGAACCCGTGCCGAGCGGCCCCGCCCCCGGCCCGGAGAACCCCCGGTCCGAGGCCGCGGACGGCTCCGGGGGATGACGCGGAGCAGCCGGCCGTCCCGGTGGACCCGCGTCTCGTGCGACCCGCGGCCGATGCGGCGGGCGCGAGGGGCCTGGACCATGACTCGAAGGGGTCAGCGAGGCGGGTCCGGAAGCTCCTCGCCGGTCTCCAGGAGCGACTTCAGGCTGGAGACGATCGCGGGCCAGCCCTCTCCGATGAGCCCGCGCATGATGCCGTCCGGCTCCAGGCCGCTGTGCGTGACGGTCAGCCGGACCATGTCCCCGGAGGGTTCGACGGTGAAGGTGACCGTGGACCGGCGCTCGCGGGAGAGGGGTCCGTACACCTCGTCGTCCAGGCCGACGGCCTTCGCCCATTCGGGGGTGAAGGTGTGCCAGGTGTACGCGAGGAGGCGACCCGGGACGGCCTCGACGACGACCTGCTCGGGGTCGGCGGTCCTGCGGTCGCCCTCGTCCCAGACCATCGTCGCGCCGGGGGTCCACTCCGTCTCGAAGGCCACGCCCCAGTAGCGTCGGGTCAGTTCCGGCTCCGTCAGCGCCTTCCAGAGGTCGTCCGGGGTGGTCCTGATGTAGCTGGTGTAGACGTACGCGTCGGTGTCCATGGCGCTGCTCGCTCCTCCGGCTTCCCCCGGTCGTCTCCCCCGCGGTGTCCTGGTGATCCAGCGTAGGCAGGCCCCGGGTCGGGGTGCCAGACAAGAGGGTGCGGACCGGGGGCCGCGGGCCCGGACCGTGGATGTTGCGGTCGTTGAATAGGTGCGGAGGAAACTATTCAACGGACTGCTAGCGTGTCCGGATGTCGCTCAAGCACGCCGTCCTCGCAGCTCTCCTGGAGGGCGAGGCATCCGGCTACGACCTGGCCAAGATCTTCGACGTGTCCGTCGCCAACTTCTGGGCCGCCACTCCCCAGCAGCTCTACCGCGAGCTCGACCGGCTCTCCGAGGCCGGGCTCATCACCGCCCGGGTCGTCGAGCAGGAACGGCGCCCGAACAAGCGGATGTTCAGCCTCACTCCGGAGGGACACCGGGACCTCGGAGCGTTCACCTCCACGGCGCCGCGGCCGCTGGCGGTGCGCGACGAGCTGATGGTGCAGGTGCAGGCGTGCGACGGCGGTGACACGGAGGCCGTGCGGGGCTTCGTGGCAGGGCGGATGGACGTCTCGCGGGAGAAGCTGGCGCGGTACGACCGCCTGCGGGAGTGGCTGCTGGACGGGCGGGACGAGGAGACGTATCTGCGCGAGTCGGAGCGCGTCGGGCCGTATCTGACGCTGATGCGCGGCCGGTTGCTGGAGGAGGAGAACCTCCGGTGGAGCGAGCGGGTGCTCGCGGTCCTCGACGCGCGGATCGCCGCCGGCCGGGGCGGCGACGGGGTGACGCCGACTCCTACCCTGAGGTAGAACTCTCGGGTAGCCCGCCGGGGAGGCCGGAGGGTACGGGCAGGGCGTACGCCGCGAAGCCGGCGCGCCCGACGAAGGGGCGGACCCATGAACGTCGGTGACCTCGTCGAGGACTTCACCCTTCCGGATGAGACCGGCACCCCGCGCTCCCTCTCCGGGCTGCTCGAGGAGGGGCCAGTCGTGCTCTTCTTCTACCCGGCGGCGATGACGCCCGGCTGCACCGCCGAGGCGTGCCACTTCCGCGACCTGGCCGCCGAGTTCCGCGCGGCGGGCGCGCTGCCCGTGGGGGTCAGCGGGGACGTCGTGGAGAAGCAGCGGGAGTTCACCGAGCGCCACTCGCTGGGCTATCCGCTGCTCTCCGACCCCGAGGGCGCCGTGCGCGAGCGCTTCGGTGTGCGGCGCGGCTTCTCGCTGGCCCCGACGAAGCGGGTCACGTTCGTGATCGGACAGGACCGACGGGTGCGCGAGGTGGTCCGCAGCGAGCTGCGGATGAGCGCCCACGCGGACCGTGCGCTCGCCGCGCTGGCGGCGCTGCGCGCCTCCTGATTCCGGCCTTCGGATTCCCGCGCCCGGACTCCCGCGCCTTGGGGCCGGTCTCCGGAGGCTCGCGCCCTGAAGCACGCGCCCTGTCGCCGGCTGCCCGAGTCCCGCGCCCCGACGCCCGCTGCTCTGGTTCCGCACCCTGGCGCCCGCGCACTGCTCAGACTCCGAGCAGCTTGGCCTTCGCCGCGGCGAACTCCTCGGGGGTGAGCAGTCCCCGCTCGACCAGTGCGGCGAGGCGGGTCAGCTGCTCCGTGAGTCCTCCGGGGTCCTGTCCGCCCGTCTGGGGCGCCGACGCGGGCTGTGGGGGCGGGGGCGGCGCGGCGGCCGGCGGCGGGGACTGGAACTGTGGGGCCTGTTGCGGCTGCTGGGCCTGCTGCGACTGGAGGTCGGCGATGGCCTGCTCCTGGTCCTGCTCGCGGCGGGAGGCCCTGGCGGCGCTGCGGCCGGCGGCGTACGCGGCTCCGCCGACGAGCGCGCCGCGCAGCAGCGGGGCTCCCGCCGGCCGGATCACCGGGCGGGCGAGGGGGCGTCGTCGCATGAACATGCCGGTCAGCTCCTTCCGGCGGCCGCGGTGACCGCCTCCTCGTAGGCGGCACGCGCCGCTTCCACATGGGCGTCGGGGACCGGGACGCGGGCGGCGACGCGGCCGCCCGCCTCCTGGATCGCCTCGGCCGCCCGCGCGGCCCAGATGTGCTCGACCAGCAGCATCAGCGCGCAGGAGCCCGGCTCCAGCGACTGGGCGACCTCGGCCGCGTCCTCGGGGCCGAGGAGGTTCGCCTCCGGGCCGATCTCCGCCGTGGCCTCGTCGAACTCGTCGTACTCGATCAGTTCGGAGGTGGAGACCTCCCCGCCCGACGCCCTGACCACCACGAGCGAGTCGATCAGACGGACCTGTCCCTCCTTGCGGAGCTCGGCGATCGCGGCGACGGCCGACACCTTCAGCCGCTCCCCCGGAAAGGCGAGCACGACACATTCCACCGGTCCCATGGCACTCCGCTCCTCGTCGTCCCCGCGGACCGCCGTCCGCGCACGGGAGTTCCCATCCGAACACGGCGCCGGGCGGGTCGCACGCGGAGCCCGGACGGACCTCCACGACATGCGGGGTCGGGCCGGACGGGTGAGACTCGCTCCAACGCGCGGCCCTCCCGGCCGCGAGGGAACGGAGTGCGCAGGAATGGACGACTACCCCCTCCTGAACGTCTTCTGGACGATGCTGTGGTTCTTCCTCTGGATCATGTGGCTCTTCCTGCTCTTCAAGGTCATCACGGACATCTTCCGGGACCACGATCTGAACGGCTGGGGCAAGGCGGGATGGCTCATCTTCTGCATCCTGCTGCCCTACCTGGGCGTCCTCGTCTACGTCATCGCCCGCGGCAAGGGCATGGGCCTCCGTGACGCCAAGCAGGCGAAGGAGGCGGAATCCCGCTTCCAGGAGTACATCCGGCAGACGGCCGGCACCCAGGCCGCGGCGAACGCCACCACGAGCACGACGGACGAGCTGGCTCGGCTCGCGGACCTCAGGGCGAAGGGCGCGATCTCCGAGGAGGAGTTCCAGCAGGCGAAGACCAAGATCCTCGCCTGAGCCGTTCCGCCTCGACGAGCGACCCCGTATCCCGGACCGCACCCTTAATGCGAGTCCGGGATACCGCTTTGATACGGTCGGTTCGTGAGGTTGACCAAGTTCACCGACCTGGCCCTGCGCGCCGTGATGCGCCTGGCCGTCGCCGCCGACGAGGAGCCCGTCACCACGCGCACGGTGGCGGAGGAGATGGCCGTGCCGCACGCCCACATGGCGAAGGTGGTCACCCGGCTCCAGCACCTCGGCGTGGTGGAGGCCCGGCGCGGACGCGGGGGCGGGCTCGCGCTCACCGACTTCGGCCGGCGCTCCTCGGTGGGCTGGCTGACCAGGACGCTGGAGGGCGAGGAGGAGGTCGTCGGCTGCGAGGCCGACCCGCCGTGCCCGCTGCGGGCGGCCTGCCGGCTGCGGGGCGCGCTGCGGGAGGCGCAGGACGCCTTCTACCGCACGCTCGACCCGCTGACGGTGGCCGATCTCGTACGGTCCCCGACCGGCCCGGTCCTGCTCTCCCTCACTCCCCGCCCTCCGGCGTGACCGCCGGCCCCCCGGGGTGACGCCACCGGCGTCGCCCCGGATACACCTTCGCTTTAAATGCGTAGATCATCTACCAGATTGAGAGTTCCGATGCTGTCCGAGCAGGCCGTTCCCGTCGTCCGCGCCACGCTGCCCGCCGTCGGCGGAGCACTCGACGCGATCACCGAGCGCTTCTACGGGCGTCTCTTCGCCGCCCGTCCCGAGCTCCTGCGCGACCTCTTCAACCGGGGCAACCAGGCCAGCGGCGACCAGCGCAAGGCGCTCGCCGGCTCCATAGCCGCGTTCGCCGTCGCCCTCCTGGAGCACCCCGACACCCGCCCCGACACCCTGCTCTCCCGCATCGCGCACAAGCACGCCTCGCTCGGTGTCACCGCTGACCAGTACAAGATCGTGCACGAGCACCTCTTCGCCGCGATCGTCGAGGTGCTCGGCGAGGCCGTCACCCCCGAGGTCGCCCGGGCGTGGGACGAGGTCTACTGGCTGATGGCGAACGCGCTCATCGCCCTGGAGAGCCGCCTCTACCAGGAGGCGGGCGTCGAGGACGGCCGGGTCTGGCGCCCGGTACGGATCGCCGAGCGGCGCGAGGAGACCGCCGACACCGTCTCCCTCACGCTCACGGACCCGGACGGCTCGCCGCTGCCCCGCTTCCTGCCCGGCCAGTACGTGAGCGTGCGCGTCGCGCTCCCGGACGGCGCCCACCAGATCCGCCAGTACAGCCTCTCCTCCGCCCCCGGCCGCCCCACGTGGCGGATCACGGTGAAGCGGGTCGACGGCGACCCGGCGGGCGAGGTCTCGAACCAGCTCCACGCCCACGCCACCGCCGGTGACCTCCTGGAGGTCTCCGCGCCCTTCGGCGACCTGGTGCTGCCCGAGGGCGACGGCCCGTTGTTGCTCGCCTCCGCGGGCATCGGCAGCACCCCGATGCTCGCCATGCTCGACCACCTGGCCGCCACCGGCGCCGGGCGCCCGGTCGTCGTCGTGCACGCCGACCGCTCCCCCGACGCGCACGCCCACGCCGAGGAGCTGCGCGCGCTCGTCGGCAGGCTCCCGGAGGGGAGCCTGCACCTCTGGTACGAGGAGCCGGGCGCGTCCGGAGCCCGCGCGGGCCGCGCCGACGTGACCGCGCTGGAGCTCCCGGCCGGCACGAGCGCCTACCTCTGCGGTCCGCTCCCCTTCCTGCGGGCGGTCCGCGGGGACCTCGTCGCCTCCGGCGTCGCCCCGGCCGACGTCCACTACGAGGTCTTCGGCCCGGACCTCTGGCTCGGCGCCTCGGCCTGACCCGAGCCCGACCATGATCCTTCGATCCTGAAGCACCATGGCGTTCCCGCTGCGGATCCTGCATAGTGTGGGCGCGGATCGGCCTCGTAATCAGTGGGCCGACAGGGAATGGACGGAAGCGATGGGATCGTACGGAGCGGGTGGCACCCACCTGGACGCGCGGCGGCCGGTACGGGGGATCGCCCTCGACATCGGCAGCTCACGGACACGGGCCTGGGCCCCGGGGGCGGGCGTCTTCGCCGACGTGCCGAGTGCGGCCGTCCGGCGCGACGGGGCGGCGGACGACTCCTCCCAGCTGCTGCTCCTCAAGCGACTGGCCGCCTCCGCCCCAGGCGGCCCGAGCCACGACACCGTCGTGATGCTGACCCATCCGGTGCTCGCCGCCCCCGCCGAGCGCGAGGCGGTCCGCCGGGTGGTCGACGGGCTCGGCCCCGTCCGGGTGATCGCCGTCGACAGCGCCCGCGCCGCGGCCGCCTACGCGGCTCCGCCCGGCGGCGGTCCGCTGCTCGTGGTGGACCTCGGCGCCCGGCTGACCGAGGTCACGCTGGTCGTGGACGGACAGGTGCAGGACGCCCGGCTCGCGGAGCTCGGCGTGGACGATCCGCCCGCGCACGGCGGGGTGCCGGAGGCGGTGGCCGGCACGGCCGCCGACATGGTCAGCGACATGTGGCGCGAGGACGGCACCGGCGCGGTCCGCGGTGCGCTGCGCCGCGGGGTGCTGGTGACCGGCGGCGGCGCGCTCCGCCTCGACGTGACCGCGCGGCTCGCGCAGGTGCTGCGCGGCCGAGTGCGGCTGGCCAACGACCCGGCGACCAGCGTGGTGCGGGGCGCCGGTCTGATGCTGGCCTCGGCCCTGCGGCACCCGGGGGCCCGGCGCACCCCGTGACCGGGGGCGCGCCGGGGCCGGGATCAGCAGCCGGTCGCCCAGATGTGGGAGTCGCCGCGGTCGTTGGCCGCGCCGTTGTACCCCACCTCCTGTCCCGGCGCGAGGCAGATGGTCATGCTCCCGCCCTGCCAGGCGTTCTCGTAGACGCGGACGTGGTCCTTGATGCCGGGGCCGGAGATGCCGTGGTTGGCCCAGGAGGAGTCGGTGTCGGAGATCCAGCTCTCCCACCAGCCGTCGTCACCGCTCCAGTTGGCCCGCTGCCCGCCGAAGTTCGCTTCCTGCCAGACGCAGAAGTGGCCGGAGGGGCATTCGGCGGCGGTGGCGGGGCCGGCGACGGCGAGGCCGGTGGTGAGGGCGAGCAGGGCGGCGGCCGTGGTGGCCAGGATGCGCTTCACGAGGGGGCGTTGCCTTTCCGTGGTGGGGTGGGCGCGGGCAGTCGGACCGCCCGCAGCAGCGCGCGGTCGCGCAACTGCCGGTAGGTGGTGAGCTCGTCGCGGTGCAGGGTGCGCACCTCGGTCAGCTCGGCGCGCTCCAGGCGGGCGCGGGTCTCGTCGAGGCCGGTCTCCCGCGCGCAGCGGGCGGCGTCCACGGGGTCGGGTCGGGCGGGCCGGGGCCGGCCGGGCGGTGCGACGCACGCGGTCCAGCGGTCGAGGGCGGCCCTGTGGGCGGGATCGTCCCGGTAGCGCGCCTGGGCCTCGGCGCGGAGGTTGTCGACGACGACCTGCGCGCGGAACCAGCGGTACTGGTCGCCGTAGAGGCGGTCGCGGGCGACGGCGAGGCAACCGTCGCTGTGCGCGGTGACGGTGGCTCCGGTGGCGAGCGTCACGGAGAGTTCGCGCGGGCCGGTGCCGAAGAGGGCGACCTGGAGGGTCCGGTCCTCGGCGGGTGCGCGGGGCTCGGCGGTCGCCTGGATGCCGCGCCCGGCGAGGCAGTCGTCGACGAAGCGCCGCTCCGCCGCCTTGAGGAGCGCGTCCTGCTCCGTGCGCGCGACCGGGACGGCGGCCCGATGTTGCAGGTCGGGGCCGACGGAGGTACAGCCGGTGAGCAGGGCCAGCGCGGCGGCGGCCGGCACGGCACGGCGGGCGAGCGGTGTGGTGGCGAGCGGCATGAGTCCCCCTTCGCGCCGTGGCGCGGTGCCTGGTCGGCGGGCCGGAGGATGATCGCCGGCCGGCCCGAACGATCACTGCCCGTGACCACGGCGGCCATGCCCGAGGTCACTCGAACGGGTCGAACGCGCCGTTGCGCGCGCCCCTCGGGCGCCGTGCGCGCGCAGCTCCGGAGCTGGACCCGGGCATGCCGTGGACACACCCTCGGGGATGCCCCCGGACATGGTGAGGCCCCGGCTGGACGGGGGATTCCAGCCGGGGCCGATCACCATGACGGGCGAAGGGCGGTCCACTCTGGGGGGGAACCTGGGGACCGGGCCCCTCCGCCGTCACATAAAGGAGAACGGCGGACCTTTTCCGAATGTTCCGGGCGGTCCGGGGTGAACGGTGTGAGTCGGCTCACCTGCCGCGGGGCGGGCCCGGTGGCGGTCGTCAGTCCTTCTCGGGCCGGTAGACGGCTCCCGCGCGGGCGGTGCCGGGGGCGAGCAGTTCGGGGACGGTGACGAAGGTGTAGCCGCGGTTCCGGAGTTCGTCGATGATCTCGGGGACGGCGGGGACGGTGCCGTCGTAGATGTCGTGGAGCAGGATGATGCCGTCGCGGTGTGCCTGGGTGAGGACGCGTTCGCGTATCAGACCCGAGTCGGTGGTGGAGTAGTCCTTGGCCGTGATGCTCCAGAGGATCTGGGCGAGGCCCAGCTCGCGGCTGACGTCGCCGACGGTGGAGTCGGTGCGACCCTGGGGCGGGCGCATGAGGACGGGCTTGCGGCCGGTGATCTTCTCGATGGCGTCCTGGGTCCGGGACAGCTCCTCGCGCACCTCGGCCTCGTCGAGGTCGGTGAGGATCTGGTGCGTCCAGGTGTGGTTGGCGACCTCGTGGCCCTCGTCCGCGATGCGCCGGACGACCTTCGGGTAGCGGTCGACGTGCTTGCGCCCGAGGAGGAAGAAGGTGGCCGGGACCTGCTTCTCCTTGAGGATGTCGAGCAGGTGCGGCGTGTCCTTGCCGGGACCGGCGTCGAAGGTGAGCGCGATGCACTTCACCTCGGCGCAGTCGACCCGGCGGGTCTCGGTGCCCGCCTTGCCGTCGTCCCCTGACTCGGCCCGCGCCTCCTGCGGCGTCACAGTGTCCATGGCGCAGCCGCCCAGCGTGAGCATGAGCGTGGCGGCGGCGAGCAGGGCGGCGGTCCTCCCACCGCGGCGGCCCGGCCTGGATCGGAACATGGTGGTACCCGCTTTCCCCGGTTTCGTGTGCGTCGTGGCCACGCACCGCCTGGTCAGGGCAGGTGCGCCAAATGGCCGACGTGAACTCTACACACGGTGTATACCGGGGCCGGAAGGGGGGTCTCCCCTTCCGGGAGAGCACACCTCCCCCGCTACGCCCGTCCCCCTCCGGGCATGGCTCGGCCCCGGGCGGCGCCCGTCCGCTCCGCCCGGGGTGTCCCTGTCACGCCTTCGCCGGCCAAGGCCGGCGCGGCGCGGTCAGCGGGAGGCGAGGAGCAGTCGCGCCTCGGTCTCCTGGTCGCCGGAGACCGCCTGGTGGGACTCGATGTCGAAGCCGGCGGCGAGCACCTTCTCGACCTCGGAGACGGCTTGGTATCCGCCGGTCAGCAAGGCACCGACCTTGCCGGCGAGCCGAGGGGGTCGCACCTCCTCACGCTGTCCGCCGGAGGTGTCGAAGGTGGCCATCCACACGGTGGCGACCGGCGTCGTGCCGGAAGGGCTCGGGGGCTCCAGGTCCTCCAGCCGGTAGTAGTGGTCGAGGACCTCGAACACGGCCCGCGCGTCCTCCTGGCGGCAGTCGCTCAGCTGGACGGTGACGTCGGTGTCGATGTGCAAGTCGTACACGTCGCTCATCTCCTCGCGGCAGGCTTGCCACCTTCCAGCATCCCCCTCGTGCCCCGCCGCGTCGACGGCTCCCGTCCCGCCGCCGTCAGCCCGCGGCGAGGAGCGAGTCGACGGTGTCGGCCTCGGCCGCGGACTTGTCCGGGCGGTGGCGGAGGACCCGGGCGAAGCGGAGGGTGATGCCGGCCGGGTAGCGGGTGGAGCGCTGGAGACCGTCGTACGCGATCTCCACGACCAGTTCGGGGCGGACCGTCACGGTGAAGCCGTCGTCCTCGACGGCCAGCTCGCTCAGGCGGGTGGTCTGCCAGCCGAGCATCTGGTCGGTGAGCCCCTTGAAGGTCTTGCCGAGCATGACGAAGCCGCCGTCGCCCGTGCGGGCGCCGAGGTGGAGGTTGGACAGGTAGCCGGTGCGACGGCCGTGGCCCCGCTCGGCGGCGAGGACGACGAGGTCGACCGTGTGCACGGGCTTCACCTTGAGCCAGGTGCGGCCTCGCCGGCCCGCCACGTAGGGCGCGTCGAGCGCCTTGAGGAGGACGCCTTCGTGGCCCCGGGCCAGGGTGTCGGCGAGGAACCGCTCGGCCGCCTGCCGCTGCGCCGGGTCGTCGGGGGCCGTCACCTCGAAGCGGCGGACCCGGCGCTCCGCGGGCAGCAGTCGTGCGAGGACCGCGTTCCGGGCGCGGCCGGGACGGTCGACGAGGGGCTCGCCGTCGGCGGCGAGGACGTCGAAGAAGACCGGGGTCAGCGGGAGAGCGGCGCGGGCGCCGGTGACGTCGGTGCGGGAGCCGACTCGCCCGGCGATGGACTGGAAGGCCGCCGGGCGGCCGGTGGCGGGGTCGAGGGCGATCAGCTCGCCGTCGAGGATGAACAACTCCGACGGAACCTCGCGGGCGACGGCCACGACCTCCGGCAGGCGGGCGGTGATGTCGTCGAGCGAGCGCGTGTGGACCCGTACCTCCGCTTCGTCGCGGTGCACCTGGATCCGGATGCCGTCCAGCTTCTCCTCGACCGCGCACGGCCCCAGCGCCTCCACCGCCTCGACGACGGATCCCGCCGTGTGCGCGAGCATCGGCTGCACGGGCCGGCCGACCCGCAGGGTGAACCGGTCCAGGGCGGCCCGCCCGTCCGCGAGGACCGCCTGCGCCACCGGCGGCAGCGAGCCTTCCAGCATCACGGCCCGCCGCAGTTCGGCGGCCGGCACCTCCGCGGCCTTGGCGACGCCCTCCAACGCGACGGCGTCGAGCGCACCCTGCCGCACCTCGCCGGAGAGCAGGCGCACCAGCAGCTCCTGCTCCTCGACGGTCGCCGCCGCGCACAACTCCCTGACGCGGCGCGTCCGTTCCGCCTGGGAGCCGGGACCGGCCACGGCCGCCAGCTCGTCCATCGCCGCGTCCACCTCGGCCAGGGTCAGCGCCGGCGCGGCCGCCGGGGGCACCGCAGGCGGCACGACCTCCTTCAGCGTGCTCCAGCCGACCCCGATGCGACCCTGCGGCAGCCGGCCCGAGAGGTAGGCGATGACCAGGAGGCTCTCCTCGGGCGTGGCCTCGGCGAAGAGCTCGGCGAGCAGGGCGGTCTTCCGCGACCTCGCCGAGGCGGCGGCGACCTGGAGGGAGACCTCCGCGACCCGGGCCAGCAACATGCCCCCATCGTCACCGGACCTCCCCGCCGCCGCACCCGCAGGCCCAGGGCAGGCTCTACCCCCAGTCCCGCCGCTCGCCCCAGCCGGACCCGGCCCTCCGGCCCGGGAGCGAGCGCCGGATCCGCGTCAGCAGCCCGGGGCGCCCGGGGAGCGGGGCCCGGCCCGGTGGGCGGGGCGCCCCGCCACGCGGACGGGCCGCCGCCGCCGCACGCGACCTCCCAGGCTCCGACACCGGCCCCACCGGGATCGGCGGCTCCGTCACCGGCTCCACGGGCACCGGCGGCTCCGCCTTCGGTCGGACCCGGTCCCCCGGGTGCGGCGCCTGGCAGGCGGCGCGGGCCTCGTCCAGCGCCAGGACCAGGCTCATCCGGTGCCAGAGGATCTCGTCCGGGTCGTCGGCGCGGACGAGCCGGTCGGCGATCTCGCGGGAGGCGCCGGCGACCGGGAAGCCCGGCGGCGGGGCCGGTCGGAGCCGGTCGAGGTGGTTGCGCTCGTAGGGGTCGTCGACGACCTCCGCGAGCTGCACCGGGTCGAGCAGCGAGGCGATCGCCGCCGCCCGGACCCATGGATCGTCGGTGGCGCGCAGCAGCAACCCGAGGTTGCGGGAGCGCCAGTTCCTGGCCCGCAGGTCGTCGGCCGCGGCCCGCTCGCGCACCTCCACCGGCAGCCGGCCGGTGAGCAGGGCGGGGTGCGCGGCACCGAAGGCGGTGACCTCGGCCGCCACGTACAGCCAGATCACCGAACGGTAGCGGTTGAGGTAGAAGCGGACCGGGCTCAGGTGGCCCGTGCGGGCCAGCCTGGTGAACCGGTCATGGGTGATGGAGAGGAGGCCGGCGGCCTCTCCCGCCCCGATGGTCCTGACGCGCTCACGGAGGCCGTCGGGAAAGTCCGGGGCCGCCTTGAGCCGGTCGAGCTCGGCACGCTCGACCGGGCGCCGCTCGGGAGCCCGGTCCTTCCCGCTCCCCCGGTCCCGGGCCGGTGGTGCGCCCGGATCCGGGGCCGGGTGCGGCACCTGGAGCGGGACCGTCCTGATCAGCCCCATCCGCACGGCGAGCCGGAACTCTTCGCGCCTCAGCTCCAGCTCCTGCGCGGCCCGCGCCGGCGTCACCGTCCGCGCCGTCTCCTCCATCGGCCGCCCGGCCGCCGTCGTCCGATCCATCGCCGCCCGGTCCATCGCCGTCCGGTCCACCATCGCCTGGTTCACCGTCGTCTGATCCACCGTCATGGTGTCCGCCGCCTCCCCCACTCGTCCGCCCGGCCTGCCGACCGGCTCGGGTTCCGGCGAACCCGACACCACGAAGGTAACGCAGAGTGACGATCACGGCACCACCTGTGGACAACGGCCTGTGGACAACCGTCAGGAGGTGGGCCCGCCGGGCTGCCGCGCGGAGACGCCCAGGTGCTCGCCGACCCGGTTGACCAGGAGCGTCATCTCGTACGCGACCTGGCCGACGTCGGCCTCCGCGTCGCTCAGCACGCAGAGGCAGCTGCCGTCACCGGCCGCGGTGACGAACAACAGGGCCTCGTCGAACTCGACCATCGTCTGCCGGGCACGGCCGGCCCGGAAGTGCCGGCCGGAGCCACGCGCCAGGCTGTGCAGCCCGGAGGAGACGGCGGCGAGGTGCTCCGCGTCCTCCCGCGCGAGTTCGCTGCTCGCGCCGGTCACCAGACCGTCGTTCGACAGCACCAGGGCGTGGCGTATCGGCCCCACCCTGCGGGTCAGATCGTCCAGGAGCCAGTCGAGCCCCTTGTCCAGCGCCATGCGGTGGTCCTCCCCCTCGTCGGTGCGGTCGCGCCGGCCGGGCCCCGTGCCCGTGTACGCCGGTACGGACCGCGTGTCGCGGCAAGCCTTACGCACTGTCGTGGACAGGGCAAGCACCCCGGTCGGCCCGGGTGTGCCGCCGTCCGGCCGCCCGTACCGCACGATGGGGTCATGACGAGAATGACCGAGGACCAGTGGCGGGACTTCGTGTCCCGGGGAACCCGTACCGGCAAGCTCGCGACCGTCCGGGCGGACGGCAGCCCGCACGTCGTGCCGGTGTGGTTCGTGCTCGACGGCGACTCCTTCGTGTTCAACACCGGGAAGGAGACGGTGAAGGGCCGCAACCTCGCCCGGGACGGCCGGGTCTCGCTCTGCGTGGACGACGACGCCCCGCCGTTCTCGTACGTCACCCTGAGCGGCCGGGCCGAGCTGAGCGAGGACCCGCTGGAGCTGATCCACTGGGCGACCGTCATCGGCGGTCGCTACATGGGCGAGGACCGCGCGGCGGAGTTCGGCGCCCGCAACGGGGTGCCGGGAGAGCTCGTCGTCCGGGTGACGATCGAGAAGGTGGCCTCGGCGGGCGGGGTCTCCGACTGACGCCTCCGGCGGGCCGCTTCGGGCCGGCTGACCGCCCGCCAGCGGGTTCGGCCGATCGGCAGACCGCCCCGGCCGGTTCGGCCGACCGAGAGGACGCCCCGGCATGTCCGACCGAGAGGCCGCCCCGACAGGTGGGGCCGACCGGCATGGCTCGCCCCAGCCCGTCAGGCCGACCGGCGTGCCCGCCCCAGCGCGTATGGCCGACCGGCAGGCCGACGCCCGCGGGTTCAGCCGACCGTGTCGAGGAGCCGGGCGGTGTGCATGCGCCCGGCGTACTCGACGACCCGGATGAGGACCTCCTTGCCCGAGTCCCGGTCGCGCGCGTCGCAGAGGACCACGGGCGTGCCCTGGTCCAGGTCGAGGGCGCGGGACACGTCCTGCGCCCCGTAGGAGCGGGCGCCCTCGAAGCAGTTGACCGCGACCACGAACGGGATCTTCCGGTGCTCGAAGTAGTCGACCGCCGGGAAACAGTCCTCCAGGCGGCGCGTGTCGGCGAGGACGACGGCTCCCAGGGCGCCCTGGGAGAGCTCGTCCCACAGGAACCAGAAGCGGTCCTGTCCGGGGGTGCCGAAGAGGTAGAGGGACAGGCCCGCGCGGATCGTGATCCGGCCGAAGTCCATGGCCACGGTGGTGGTGGTCTTCCGGTCCACTCCCCCGGTGTCGTCGACGAGTTCACCGGCCCTGCTGAGCCGCTCCTCGGTGCGCAGCGGGCGGATCTCGCTGACGGCGCCGACCAGGGTGGTCTTGCCGACGCCGAAGCCGCCCGCGACGAGGATCTTCAGGGCGAGAGCGGTGTCGTCGCCGCCGTCCGCGCCGGTGCGGTCAGAGCGCTCGTAGGCCATCGATCACTTCTCTCAGGATGCGTTCGTCGGGGAGCTGGGCGGGCGGTACGGGCCGGCTGACGCGTACGAAGCCCGATTCGAGGAGGTCGCCGAGAAGGACCCTGACCACGCCCACGGGCAGGTCGGCGTCGGCGGCGAGTTCGGCCACGGACTGGGTCTCGGCCCGGCAGAGGGCGAGCAGGGCGCGGTGTTCGGGGCCGAGGACGGCCTCCTCGGCCGGGCCCGGCGGGTCGTCGTCGACGACGACGAGGGCGATGAGGTCGAACCGCACGTTGCTGGGGCCGGGTTTGGTGCGGCCGCCGGTCATCGCGTACGGCCGGACGAGCGGTCCGGCGTCGGCGTCGTACCACTGGCTGCCCGGCGCCGGCGGGCCGCCGCCGGTGGTGTCGGCCGCGGTGTCGCCGGTGCTGTCCATGGTCATGGGAGTCTCCGGTCAGCCGGCGGCCGGCGGGGTCACCGAGAGCCGGGGCGGGGTGTGCAGGTGCTCGCCGACGCGTTTCACGAGCCGTGCCATCTCGTAGGCGATGAGGCCGATGTCGGCGCTGACGGAGCTGAGGACGGCCAGGCAGGAACCGTCGCCCGCGGCGGCGACGAAGAGGAAGCCGTCGTCCATCTCGACCATGGTCTGGCGGACGCCGCCGGTGTGGAACTGGCGTCCGGCGCCCTTGGCGAGGCTGTGGAAGCCGGAGGCGATGGCGGCGAGGTGCTCGGCGTCCTCGCGGCTGAGTCCGCTGGAGGCGCCGACCGGGAGGCCGTCGCCGGAGAGCACCACGGTGTGCCGGACCTCGCGGACCCGGGTCACCAGTTCGTCGAGGAGCCAGTCGAGTTCGCCGGAGCGGTGGTGGGAGATCCTCTCGTGGTCGATCATGCGTCGTCTCCTTCGGATCGGGGGTCCTGGGGCGGGTTGGCGCGGGCGCCGAAGTAGGGGCCGAGGTCGGTACGCGCGCGTGCGTCGCTCCGCGGGTCGTACGGGGCCTCTCCCGGGGTGCCGGGGGCGGTGTCGCGTGGCGTGGGCGGGGGGCCGGCGTCGACGTACGGACGGGAGAGGCGGCCCGGTGCGGTTCCGGCCGTCGTCACGGACGCCTCGGGGGCGCCGCCGCCGAGGGGGCGTCGGGTGCCCGGCGCGGGGCCGCCGCCGCGCTGCCAGCCGTCGCGGTAGGCGGCCATCCGGTCGCGTACCTCCTCGGGGGTCCGCTCCGGCGCGCCGGGGGACGCGGGGGCGGGCGCGGGGACCGGCGCGGGCACCTCCCGCAACTGCGGCACGAGGCTCGCCTGCCGGATGCGGCGGGGCAGTCCCGCGTCGCCGTCGGCTTCTCCGGCCCCCTGGTCGCGACGGGCCGACGACGGCTCGTGCTGTTGCGGCGGTACGGCGTGGGCGCGCGGGCGGAGGGTCGTCACGCCCGCCGGTACGGGGTCGGGTCGGGCGGGTTCGGGGCGCGGGGCGAGCGCCGGGACAGCCGTCGGGCGCGGCCGGGCCGGCGGCCGGTCGGGCTGCGGGGGTGGGGGCGTGGGCGTGGGCGTGGCGGAGGTGCTCGGCGCCCCCGGGGTGCCCGCGGGGGGCTTGGGAGCGCCGCCGGAGGTCGGGGGGGTGCGGGGGCCGGCCGGAGGGGTGGTGAAGCGGCGGGCCTCGGCGCGGTGGGCCTCCGCTCGTTCACGGGCGGCCCGGTCCTCGCCCCGCTCGGCGGTGTCCGTGGGCGCGGCGGTCTCCTCGGCCGCGTGGTCGACGGGGGCGGGGCCGGTCGGGTGGGTGCCCTGGAGGAGCTCGGTGGGCAGCAGGACGACGGCGGTGGTGCCGCCGTACGGGGAGGGCCGCAGGTGCACCTTGATCGCGTGCCGCGAGGAGAGCCGGCTGACGACGAAGAGACCGAGCCGGTCGCTGTCGAAGAGGTCGAGGGCCTCCGACTGGGCGATGCGGGCGTTGGCCTCCGTGAGGCTGTCCTTGCCCATGCCGAGCCCGCGGTCCTCGATCTCCAGCGCGTAGCCGTTGCCGACGGGTTCGCCGCTGACCCGGACCTTCGTGTGGGGCGGGGAGAACTGTGCCGCGTTCTCGATGAGCTCGGCGAGGAGGTGCGTGAGGTCGGCGACGGCTCCGCCCGCCACGGCGGTCTCGGGGAGCCCGCGCACCTCCACGCGCGCGTAGTCCTCGATCTCGGAGACGGCGGCGCGGACGACGTTGGTGAGGAGGACCGGCATGCGCCAGGCGCGGCCGGGGGCGGCGCCGGAGAGGATGATCAGGCTCTCGGCGTGGCGGCGCATCCGGGTGGTCAGGTGGTCGAGGCGGAAGAGGTCGCCGAGTTCGGCCGGGTCGTCGGCGCGCCGCTCCATGCTGTCCAGGAGGTTGAGCTGGCGGTGGACGAGGACCTGGCTGCGGCGGGCGAGGTTGACGAAGACCCCGGAGATGCCGCTGGCCAGCTCGGCGCGCTCGACGGCCGCGGAGAGGGCGGCCCGGTGGACGGTGGTGAGGGCCTCTCCGACCTGTCCGATCTCGTCCTGGGGCGGGGGCCCCGGCGGGGCCTCGGCCTGGACGTCGATCTCCTCCCCGGCACGCAGCCGGTCCATGGCGGCGGGGAGTTTGCGGCGGGCGATGCCGAGGGCGGTGTTGCGGAGGCTGACGAGTTCGATGACGAGCCCGCGGCCGATCCGTACCGAGATGACGAGGGAGGCGGCGACGGCGGCGAGGCCGAGGACGACGGCGGCGCCGGCGGGGGTGAGGATCCCGCCCGCGAAGGCGCCGGTGTCGTCGGCAGCGGCGGCGCGCGCCTCGGTGTCGACGGCGGCCAGTCCGGTGCGTACGGCGGCGAGGGCGGGGTCCCAGTCGGCGGAGGGCGCGGCCTGGGCGGCGGGGCGGCCGTCGGCGGCGTCGGCGACGCGGTCCTCGGCGGTGGTGAGCCGCGCGTGGTCGGGGTCGCCGGTGAGCCGGGTCCAGGCGGCGCGGCCGGCCGCGGGCAGGTCGGCGGCGGCCGAGGCGAGCAGCGTGCGGCGGGTCTCGGCGGCGCCGGTGAAGGCGCGTTGGTGGGCGGCGGTCAGCCGGCCGGTGAGGTGGGCGGAGCCGAGGAGGACGTCCTCGCGGGCGAGCATCTCATCGGCGCGGGCGAGTTCGAGGAGCACGCGCGCGTGGGAGCCCTGTCCGGTGTCCTGGATGCCGCTGAGGGCTCCGCCGACGGCGAAGCCCGCCGAGACGGCGGTGGTGTACGCGGCGTACACGCGGTCCCAGTCGCCCTCGCCCTCGGCGGCGCCCGCGCGAAGCCGGGTGATGCCCTGGGACTCGCGGACGAAGGCGCCGACGCGCCGGGCGACGTCGGCGGGCAGGTCGCCGGAGTCGGCGACGGTGTGGCCGTCGCCAAGGCGGAGCCGGGCGACGGCCTCGTCGGTGCGGCGGATCCGGTCCTTGAGCTCGGCGGCGCGCCCGGCGCCCGGGGCCGCGATCTGCCGGAGGGCGGCCCGGCGTTCCTCCTGGAGGGCGGCGACGGCGGCGGAGACGGGCTGCCGGATGTCGGCGTCGACGCGCTGGAGCTGGCGGATCCGTGCCATGTCCTGGGCGGTGGTGACGGTGGCGAAGCCCCAGAGCGCGAGGAGGGAGACGACCGGGACCATGAGGAGCGAGACGATCTTGGCGCGCACGGTGCGGGGCCGCAGCCCTCGCCCCGGGGCCCGTTCGGCGGGGGCGTGCGCCGGACGGTCCACGGCACCGCCCTCCGCGACGCCACTCCCTGTTCTGTCCGCTCCGCCGTCCGCTCGGCCATCAGCCATGCCGTCCGCCACGCGGGCTGCCCTGCCGTCCGCCACACGGTCCGCCCTGCCGACCGCATGGTCGTCCGCCGGGGCGTCGGCGCCGGGCAGGGTGCCCGGCCCCGGGTCGGCGGTCCGTGGTTCCGGTTCGTCGGCGGGCGGCCCGGCGTGCGCGCGCCGCCCGCGTGCGGTCGCCGGCGGCGCGGGCGCCGCGGCGTCCTGGTTCTTGCGGGGAGTTCGCATGGGCTCCTCGTTCCGGCTGAGGGGGCAGATCGGGGCTGGAAGGGGACGGGAGGAGGGGGACGGGAGGAGGGGGACGGGGGGACGGGCAGGAGCACGAGGGAAGGGGGCGGGGCGGGGAAAGGCGCGGGACGGCGGGAGGGGGCGGGGGCGGCGGTCAGGGGGTCGGCGTGCGGACGGCGTTCCTGGCGGCGCGGAAGCCGGGCGGGGCCACGTCGACGGCGCGCTCGTCCGGTTCGGTGAGGCTTTCGGCCGAGGCGTACGCGGCGCGCTCCCTGGCCGTCGGGGAGAGGGCCACGAAGGCGGAGGTGATGAAGAGGTAGGAGCCGAGGCCGACGGCGAGCGGGAAGATGAACTGCATGACCGTGGCGCCGGGGAGGTCCGCGGCGGAGGGGACGACCTCCACCCCGACGGCGAGCATGCCCGTGTAGTGCATGCTGCTGACGGCCGCTCCCATGACGAGGGAGGCGAGCGCGACCGCGAGCGGCGCGTGGATGTTGAGGGCCGCCCACAGGGCCGCGGTGGCGGCGACCACCGCGATGAGGACCGAGAGGGCGACGAGCAGCGGGTCGTAGTGGACGGTGCCGTGGAGCCGGAGGGCGGCCATGCCCATGTAGTGCATGCTCGCCACGCCGATCCCGGTCGTCAGCCCTCCGATCAGGAGTGATCGAATACGGTCGCGCCCGTAGCCGACGGCGAAGACCCCGACGCCCACGACGCCCATCGCGATGACGAGGCTGAGGATGGTGAGCGGTACGTCGTAGCGGATGTCGGTGCCGGTGACGCCGAAGCCGAGCATGGCCACGAAGTGCATGGTCCAGATGCCCGTGCCGATCGCGGAGGCGGCGGTGAGCAGCCAGTTCCGTCGTGAGCGGCCGGTCGCGTCGAGCGCGCGGACGGTGCAGCGCAGCCCGAGGGCGGCGCCTATGCAGGCCATCGCGTACGACAGCACAGGTGTCAGCCAGCCGAAGGTGGCGTGGTCCAGGTGTCCCATGACTCGGGGACGCTAGTGCGCACAGGGGGGCGCACCGGGGGCGCATTTCGAAAGCTGTTGGAATATGACGGAGAGAAGTACCGGTTCGACCGGACGGCGTTCGAACGTGCACACAGAACGTTCACACGCGGGGGTGGGCGATCATGGGCTCATGAGCGATGACCCCACAGATGTCCGAGCGTTCTTCGCCACCCGCGCGGCCGGCTGGGACAGCCGTTTCCCCGACGACGGCCCCGCCTACGCCGCCGCCGTCGCCGAACTGGGCCTCCGCCCCGGCGACGCGGTGCTCGACGCGGGCTGCGGCACGGGCAGGGCGCTGCCCCCGCTGCGTACCGCCGTCGGGCCTTCGGGGACCGTGATCGGCGCGGACCTCACCCCGGAGATGCTCGCGGAGGCGGTACGGGCCGGACGCGGAGGCGGTACGGGCGCCGGGGCCCTGCTCCTCACCGACGTCGGCAGGCTGCCGCTCCGGAACGGCGGCCTCGACGCGGTCTTCGGTGGCGGCCTCGTCTCCCACCTGGCCGATCCGGTCACCGACCTGCGCGAACTCGCCCGAGTGGTGCGGCCCGGGGGCCGTCTCGCGCTCTTCCACCCGATCGGGCGCGCCGCGCTCGCCGCCCGGCACGGACGGCGGATCACCCCGGACGACCTCCGCGCCGAGCCCCGGCTGCGCGCCGTCCTCGCCGAGGCCGGCTGGCGGCTCGTGTCGTACGTGGACGAGGACGCCCGCTTCCTCGCCCTGGCGGTACGGGAGGACTGAGGCAGGCGTCGGCGGAGCGCGCGACGGGAGGACTGAGGCAGGCGCCGGCGGAGCGCGCGACGGGAAAGGCCCCGCCTCGCGGGACGCGCCGGACTCCCTCGTCGGGTGCGCGTTCCCGCCGGCCGACGGGCGCAACCCCCAACGCCCCCTTCTGTCCCGGCACTTCACTGTCTACCGTGGAAACACCGGGCAACCGGGCCCGGGGAAAGGCGGTCGGCCGTGGCACGGATAGCGCAACGCTTGCGCAAGCTCCTCCCCTCCGCCCGACGCGCGTCCGGGGACGGAGCCGCCCCGCCGGCCCGCGCCGGACGACAGGGTCACAACCTGTTCGAGGCGGCCGCGGTCTATGTCGCCGCCTGCGCCGAGGACGACCAGGACCGCATCGACGAGGCCGCCACCTGGGTCTCCCCCGGCCAGCTCACCTTCGGCGTCAACGAGCTCGCCTGCCGTGCCGTCCTCACCCTCGCCCGGGAACGCAACCAGACCCCCGAGACCGTGGCCCGCTCCCTGCTCGGGGTGAAGGACCGCCAAGGCGTTCCCGGGGACGGCTGAGGCACGTCGAAGGCAGCGGAGGCACGTCGAAGGAATGCGGAGGCACGCCCCGGGGCCGGCTCACGCGTCAGAGGGCGGCGTCCGCACGCGGCTCCCCGTCGCGGGGGCTCGGGTCCGCCCCGGGCCGGCCGTGCTCGAAGCCGCCCGCGGGGACGCGTACCGTCGCGACCACGAGCAGCGAGGCGACCGCGCCCAGCGCCGCCGATACGAGGAGCACGGCGTTCAGGCCGGACGCGAACGCCTCGCGGACCAGCTCCGTCATGGCGGCGCGGTCGCCCTCCGGCAGCCCGGCGACGATCGGCCCGGCCTGTCCTCCGCTCAGCGCGGCGGCCGTCCCGTGCGGGTCCGGGATCCCTCCGTCGGTCGCGAGCACGCCCTCGACCCGCGACTGGAAGATCAGGCCGAACACCGCGACCCCCAGGGCGAAGCCCAGCTGGCGGAAGGTGTTGACCGCACCGCCCACCATGCCGCCGCGCTCCGGGGGCACCGTGGCCAGCGCCGCCGCCGCGAGGCTCGGCGTGACGAGCCCGACCCCCACCCCGGCGACGACGAGTCCGGCCACGAGACTCGTCCCGGAGGACCCCGCGTCGAGGCCGGCCTGCATGCCGGAGCCCAGCGCGATGAGCGCGAGCCCGCCCCCGATGGACACCCGGGGCGGCCAGGGACCGAAGCGGCCCGCGAGCGCCGAGGCGGCGAACGCGGAAGCGCACATCGGCAGGATGAAGAGACCCGCCTCGACCGGCTCGTACCCCAGGACCGACTGCATCCAGAGCGACTCGTAGAGCAGATGGGCGAAGGCCGCGCCCTGCAGGAACAGGGCGCTGACCATGATGCCGGTGAACGAGGGGCTGCGGAACAGCGACAGGTCGAGGACGGGCTCCTCGTGCCCCCTCTCCACCAGGACGAAGAGGGCGAGGGCGACGCCCGCCGCCGCGAACAGACCGAGGGTGAGCGGAGCCGACCAGCCGTCGGAGTGGGCTCGGATCAACCCGAAGGTGAGGGAACCGCTCGCCACCGTGAACGTCACCACGCCGAGGACGTCCGCCCGCTGCCCGCCCCGCGGCCGGCCCTTGGCCTCGCCCACGAAGCGCCAGGTCGTCACGGTGGCGATCAGACAGAGCGGCAGGTTGACGAAGAAGATCCACCGCCAGTCCAGGTACTGGGTGAGCAGCCCGCCGACCATCGGCCCGGCCGCCGCCGCGACGGAGTTCGTCGCTCCCCACACCGCGAAGGCGATGCCCCGCTCCCGGCCGCGGTAGTGCGAGCCGAGCAGGGCGATCGTCGTACCGAACATGCCGGCGGCGCCCATTCCCTGCACCGCCCTGGCACCGATCAGCACACCCGCGTCCGGGGCGAGGCCGCAGACCGCCGACGCCGCGGTGAAGACGGCCAGTCCGGTGAGGTACACCTTTCTGCGGCCGATCCGGTCGGCGCGGGACCCGACACCGAGCAGCAGGGACGCCAGGGCCAGCGCGTAGACGTCGACGACCCACTCCACGTCGGAGAGGTCGGTGCGGAGGTCCGCCGCCATGGCGGGCAGCGCCACGATCACGATCGTGACGTCGAGCAGCAGCATGAAGGTGCCGAGGCAGATCGCCGTCAGAGGCCACCAGCGACGCATCCGAACCCCTCTCACCTTCCGCGCCGGGGTGACGCCCCCCGGCGGGGCCATGATCCACGCCGGAGGCACGTTCTCCCCCGGTGGCCGCGCGCCACGCCGGGCGCGTGGATCGCAGGGAGGTATGCCTAGGTCCGCCTGGACGATCAGCGGTGGCGGGGCCGATGACCCGCTCATAGCTTCGCCGTATGACGAAACGGCAGATCGCCTACCTGGCATGCACCGTGACCCTCGTGGTCTCGGGAATGGGAGCCGCCGCCCCGGTGGCCGACCATCGGACGGTGCACCGGGTCAAGCCCGGCGAATCGATCCAGAAAGCGGTGGACGCGGCGAAGCCCGGGGACACGGTCGTGCTCTCCCCGGGCACCTACCGCGAGAGCGTCCGCATCACCACCTCGAACCTGACCCTGCGCGGCTCGAACGTCCTCCCCACCGTCCTCACGCCCAACAAGGCCGCCGCGGACGAGACCTGCGCAGGTGCCGGCCACGGCATCTGCGTGACCGGCACCGCCGACCGCCCCGTGGAGGGCGTCACCGTGCGCTCGCTTCAGCTGCGGGGCTTCGCCAGGAACGGCCTGTGGGCCTCGCGGACCGACCGGCTGAGGATCCAGCGCGTCACCGCCGAGGAGAACGGCAACTGGGGCATCGCCCTGGAGCGCTCCGTGCGCAGCGTCCTCAAGCACAACGTCGCCCGGGACAACGCCGACGCCGGACTGTTCGTCTCGAACACCACCGACACCGAGTCGGGTGCCGTCGACGCCGAGGGGACGGTCATCAGCCACAACCGCGTGTCCGGGAACCGCATCGGCCTCACGGTGCGGCGCCTGCGCAACCTGACCGTCGAGCGCAACGAGGCGACCGGCAACTGCGCCGCCGTGTTCGTGGTGGGCGACGAGTCCACCCCGCGCGCCGGGGCGATGACCCTGCGCCGGAACCACGTCCACGCCAACAACAAGCACTGCCCGAAGACGCCCCGGCTGCCCTTCCTCCAGGGCTCGGGCATCGTCCTGACCGGCGCCGAGGAGACGCTGGTCACGGAGAACAGGATCGTGGACAACGTCGGCACCTCGCCGCTGTCGGGCGGCATCGTGCTCTTCAAGAGCTTCGTGGGCGCCCTCAACGAACGCAACGAGATCCGCGACAACGTCGTCCTGCGCAACGGCTCGGCCGACCTCGCCAACCGGGACACCGGTCAGGGCAACACGTTCCGCGGCAACACCTGCGAGGTCTCGGAGCCCGCGGGCATGTGCTGACGGTCCCTCCCCCACCCTCCGCATCCCCACCCCTCCCTCCCCATCCCCCCTCACCCCCATCCCCCCTCACCCCCATCCCCTCGCACCTCACCGACGAGAAGGTGACAGATGACGACTGTCGATCCCGTGCCCCCCACCGTCGATCCCGCCCCTCCGCCGCCCATGCGGCTGCGGGAGCTCGTGTTCGGGGCGGCCTGTGCCGCCGCCGTCCGCGCCGCCGTCCGCCTCGGCGTGGCGGACGCCCTGGGCGACACGCCCACGACTGTGGAGGACCTGGCCGCCGCGGCCCGGACCGAGCCGCGGACGCTGCGCCGCCTGCTCCGCGCGCTGTCCTGCCAGGGCGTCTTCGCGGAGAACGCCGACGGCACGTTCTCGCACACGGAGATGTCCCGGCTGCTGCGCGAGGACGACCCGCACAGCCTGCGGTACATCGCCCTGTGGTGCACGGAGCCGTGGACCTGGAACGTGTGGCCGAAGCTCGACGAGGCGGTGCGCTCCGGCCGTGACGTCTTCGAGGACGTGTACGAGGAGCAGTTCTTCACGTACCTCAACGAGCAGGCGCCCGAGTCGGCGTACGTGTTCAACCGCGCCATGACCACGTCGAGCCGACAGTCCGCCCAGGACGTCGCCGACCTCCTCGACCTGAGCGGTGCCACCTCCGTCGCGGACATCGGAGGCGGTCAGGGGCACGTCCTGGCGAGCCTCCTGGAGCGCCACCCCGCTCTGGAGGGCACGCTCCTCGACCTGCCCGGGGTCGTCGAGAACGCCGACCCGCGCCTGCGGGACGGCGGCGCGCTCGCCTCCCGGGTCCGGGTCGTCGCGGGCGACTGCCGCGAGGACATCCCGGTCCGGGCCGACGTGTACGTCATCAAGAACATCCTGGAGTGGGACGACGAGAGCACCCGCAGGACGCTCGCCAACGTCCGCGCGGCGGCGCGCCCCGGTGCCCGGGTCGTCGTGATCGAGAACCTCGTGGACGACACGCCCTCGATGAAGTTCACGACGGCGATGGACCTCCTGCTGCTCCTCAACGTCGGCGGCGCCAAGCACACCCGGCAGAGCATGGTCGACCGGCTGACGGACGCCGGCCTCGTCATCGGCGAGATCCGCCCCGTCAACGCGTACCTGCACGCCTTCGAGTGCACCGTCCCCCTCTGAGCGGACGGACCGCCCAAACCCGAGGCCGCCCGCCCCGCTTCATGCGGGGCGGGCGGCCTCGGGTTTTCTCCCGCCGTGCGGCGGCTCGGAGGTCAGGACCCTCCGTCGCGCTCCCAGCGGTAGAAGCACTGCGCCATGGCGTCCTTCGGGCTCCGCCACGTCTCCGGGTCGTACGCGCTGACGTACGCCGACAGCTTCTCGCTGGCGTCCCGGAACTCCGGGTGGCCGGTCAGTCTCGCGATGGCGGGCCCGGGGTCCTGCTCCGACTCGATGAGGTGCAGGTACACGTCGCCGAACTGGAACAGGCGGCGGCGGGTGACGCCGACCAGGTGCGGGAGCTCACCGCGGTCGGAGGCGGCGAACACGTCAGCGATGGCGGGAGCGGAGTCCGGTGCCATACGGGCGACGATCAGGGCGTGGTGCATCGAGCGTCCTTCCTGGAGATGCGGGGTGCGGAGACCGGGTCCGGTCAGCCGGGCAGGACCGGGGCGCTCCGGCGTTCACGGGCGACCTGCTCGATGCGGTCCCGGATGAGGGCCATCTGGGTGCGGGAGTTGCGGTTGATGTTGTCGGTCATCCAGGCGTCGTCGACCGGGGCGTCGGGCTTCATGGCGAAGTCCTGCACCCACCGCATCCGGACGCCGGCCGCCGTGTCCTCGTACTCCCAGCGGATGTTCATGTGGTCGAACGGGCCGGTCTCGACGCGGTGGGCGCGGACGGTCCGTGCGACGCGGTCCACGGTGCGCTCCGACACCCAGCTCCAGACCTTCCCGTTCTCGTCCGGGTGCATGGTCAGGCGGAAGGTGGTGGAGTCGCCCTCGCGGGAGAGCACCTCCAGCGCGGCGTACTCGCTGAAGAGGGTGGGCCAGTTCTCGATGTCGTTGGTGATGTCCCAGACGAGGTCGAGCGGTGCCTCGATGGTGATGCTGTTGTCGGTGCGACCGGACACGTCAGGCCCCCTTCTGGAGCGAGCCGTTGACCAGGTCGAGGAAGTCGGCCGGCGACTTGCTGCGCTCGGCGTCGGTGGGCAGGGCCACCCCGTACCGGTTCTCCAGCTCGCCGACGATGCCCAGCAGGCCGAGCGAGTCGACGCCGAGGGTGCTGAAGGGCGCGTCCGGTGCCTTCTCCAGGTCGCGCGGGTCGACGGTGACCCCGGCCGCCTGCTTCATCAGCGCGGCGAGTTCGTCGAAGGTCAGTGCCGTGGTGATCATCTGTGCTCTCCTTCCCGCCCGGTCCTACCGGGCGGAGTCGTCACCGCGGCGCACGACCAGCGCCGCGTTGGATCCCATGAGTCCCCGGCTGAGGACCAGGGCCGTGCGCAGCTCGGCGGGGCGAGCGCGGGACATCACCAGATCGAGGTCGTGGCAGATGTCGAACACGTAGGGGGTGGGGGGCACCACGCCGTGCTCCATCGCGAGCACCGCGGAGGCGGTGTCCAGGACGGGCGCCCCGCAGTAGGCGCGGCCGATGCCCGTCTTGGGCGCCGTGACGGGCACGCGGGCGGCGTGCGCCCCGAGGGCGTCGGCGATCGCCAGCGCCTCGGCGCGGTCCGCCTCGGGCACGCCCATGGCGTCGGCGAAGACGACGTCGATCTCCTCGGGGGCGCACCCCGCCTCGTCCAGGGCGACGCGGATGGCGCGGGCGAGTCCCTCCCGGGACTCCCGCCACCGCGACGCGCCGGTGAACGTGGCGCCGTGGCCGGCGACGAAGGCGCGGACGGCCGCCCCCCGGTCGCGGGCGCGCGCCTCGTCCTCCACGACGAGCATCGCGCCGCCCTCGGCGGGGACGAAGCCGCAGGCCGCCTCGGTGAAGGGGCGGTAGGCGCGGTCGGGGTCCTCGACGGTGCTGAGCTCCGCGTATCCGAGCTGGCACACCACCGAGTACGGGGCGAGGGGGGCCTCCGCCGCCCCGACGAGCACCGCGCCGGTACCGCGCCGTACGGCCCGGGCCGCGTGGGCGATGCCGTCGAGGCCGCCCGCCTCGTCGCTGGCGACGACTCCGCACGGGCCCTTGAAGCCGCTGCGGATGGAGATCTGGCCGGTGCTCGCGGCGTAGAACCAGGCGATGGACTGGTAGGGGCCGACGAACCTGGATCCCTGGCCCCACAGCTTCTGGAGCTCGCGCTGGCCGAACTCGCCGCCGCCGGAGCCGGCCGCCGTGACGACGCCGATGGAGAACGGGTCCTCCGGGGCGTCGCGGGGGATGCCGGCGTCGTCGAGGGCGAGCTGGGCGGCGGCCATCGCGTAGTGGCTGAAGCGGTCGGTCTGGACGAGGAAGCGCTCCTCGATCAGGTCGGACGCCTCGAAGCCGCGCACCTCTCCCGCGACCTTGAGCGGCAGGTCCTCGCACCCGTCCCGGGTGACGCGGTCCAGCACGCCGAGCCCTTCCCGTACGGACTTCCAGTACTCGTCGACGCACAGTCCGTCGGGGGCGATCACCCCTATGCCGGTGACTGCCACCCGCGCCGGTCGCTCGGTGCTCATCGTGTCCTCCCGGTCGACCCCGTGAGGAGGACCGCGGACTGGAAGCCGCCGAATCCGCTGCCCACTGAGAGCACGTTCCTGAGCTTCCGGGAGCGGGCGGTGCGCGGTACGTAGTCCAGGTCGCACTCGGGGTCGGGGGTCTCGTAGTTCGCCGTCGGAGGCACGACCTGGTGCTTGAGCGCCAGGACGCAGGCGGCCACCTCGATGGCGCCGATGGCGCCCAGCGAGTGCCCCACCATGGATTTGATGGAGCTCATGGGCGTGTCGTAGGCGTGCGCGCCCAGCGACCGCTTGACCGCCGCGGTCTCGTGCCGGTCGTTCTGCCGGGTGCCGGATCCGTGCGCGTTGACGTAGTCGACGAGCACGGGGTCGATCCGGGCCTGGTCGAGCGTGGAGTCGATCGCCCGGGACATCTCCACGCCCTCACCGGTCAGACCGGTCATGTGGTAGGCGTTGCCGAAGGTGGCGTAGCCGCCGATCTCGCAGTAGACGTGCGCGCCCCGGGCCCGGGCGTGCTCGTACTCCTCCAGGACGAGGACGGCCGCGCCCTCGCCCATGACGAAGCCCTTGCGGTTGTTGTCGAAGGGCCTGGAGGCGTGCTCCGGGTCGTCGTTGTCGGGCGACGTGGCCTTGATGGCGTCGAAGCAGGCCATGGTGATCGGGGAGATCGGCGAGTCCGACGCGCCGGCGATGCAGACGTCCGCGCGGCCCTCCTGGATGGTGTGGAAGGCGTAGCCGACGGCGTCGAGACCGGAGGTGCAGCCGGTGGAGACCGTCTGCACCGGGCCGCGGGCGCCGAACCGTTCCGCCACGAGGGAGGCGAGCGTGCTCGGCGAGAACGCCAGGTGCAGGCGGGGGTCGGCGGCCCGGTGGTCCACGTCCCACCGCTGTCCGCCCTCGCTGACCAGGACGTAGTCGTGTTCGAGCCGGGTGGTGCCACCGACGGCGCTGCCCAGGGAGACGGCGACGCGCCAGGGGTCCTCCGCGGCGGTGTCGAGCCCGGCGTCCTGGACGGCCTCGTCGGCGGCGACGGCGGCGAACTGGATGTACCGGTCGGCGTGGCGGCTCAGCTCCGGGCCCAGCCCGTGGGCCTCGGGGTCGAAGTCGCACTCGGCGGCGATGCGGGAGCGCAGACCGGCCGGATCGAAGAGGGTGATGCCCCTCGTCGCGGTACGGCCGGCGGTGAGGAGGTCCCAGAAGGCCTTCGCCCCGGTCCCGCCCGGAGCGACCACACCGATACCGGTGACGGCCACTCGCCGCGTCACTCGATGGCCCCGCTTCGCTCGGCCGTCCGCCCGGGGTCGTGGACGATCAGGTGGGGTCCCACCGGGGCCGGCGCGCCGTCCTCGGTGATCTCGGTGTCCACGTGGCCGAGACTCGGCCGGGGCGCGAGCGGGCCCAGGTGGAAGACCATCCGGGCCTCCTCGGTGCCCACGTTGCGGAAGCGGTGCCGCACGTCGATCGGGATGAGGAGCCCCTGCTCCGGCCGCAGTTCGTGGGTCTCGCCGTCCAGGTCCACCTCCAGCGCTCCGGAGACCACGTACACGAACTCCTCGGAGTACGGGTGGTAGTGCTCGCCGATGCGCTCGCCCGGCTGCACGATGGCCAGGCCCATGAAGCCGCTGGTGGACCCGACCGTGGCCGGCGTGAGCATGGCCCGCAGGTCGCCTCCCCGCCTGCGGTTGGGTTCGGTCTCGCTCAGGTTCACGATGCGCGGATGCTGCTTGAGCATGGTTGATACCTCCAGATGTGGCTGTGCCGTGCGAGGGAGCGGCCGACGGCCGTGGCGGAAGCCGCGACCGTCCGTCAGACGGTCGCCGAACGGTCGGTGACCGGCAGCATGTCGATGTGCGACAGGAGGCGGTTGACGTTGCGCTCCGTGTCCAGGGAGCCCTCGACGCCGATCGCGGGGCCGTCGAGCAGGCGCTCCAGTTCGGTGGCCTTCCCGGTGCCCTTCAGGCCGAGGGAGGCGAGGGCGTCGAGGTCGGGCTCGCCGACGACGTCGATCAGGCGCACCACGATGTCGTCGCGCTGGAAGACGGTGCTGCCGTACACGGGGTTGCCGGGGTCCCCGGCCGCTTCCCTGTCCTGGTGCGCGAGCAGCCGGGCCAGGTCCGTGCCGCGGCCTTCCTTGGCCGGGTAGTACAGCGCGTGCCGCCGCAGGCCGGCCGGGGCCGGCCGGTCCGCCACCACGTGCTGGACGGCGGGGAGGGCGGCCCGGGTGAAGAAGACGCGCGCGGAGTCCGGGTCGGACAGGTCCCGGTCCTGCTCCAGGTAGGGGTTGATGGCCTCCTCGACCGCGCGCACCTCGGGCTGGCGGGCGACGTGCCGCAGCGCCGCGAGCAGGTCGCCCTCGACCTCCACGGCCCGCACGACGCGGTTGCCGTGCATGAAGAGCGAGGTGCGGCGGAGCCGGGTGGTCTCGTCGACCTGCGCCGAGGGCGACTGGTACCCGGAGAGGATCTCGGCGACCTTCGACTCCGACCCCGGCTTGACGGTGAAGGTCAGGGCGTGGCGCGCCACTCCGTCGCCGACCCGCGCCTCCACCTGCGTGTCCGCGGCCACCGCCGGCTGCGGCCGGTCGGGGTTCGTCTCGCGCAGGACGCTGTAGCGCATCGACCGGGTGTCCCGGACGCAGCTGTGCATGGGCTTGACGGTCTCGACGTGCTCCTCGCTGTTCACCCACGCGAGGAACGGCGGCGCGCTCTCCCACTCGCTGGTGATGAGCCACTGCGAGGGGTTCTCGATGGACTGGCACAGCTGGTCGCTGATGTGGCCGGGCACGGAGGCGACCTGCCGGCGCATGAGTTCGTACGCGTCGAGGAACTGCTGCTGCGCTCCCTCGTACAGGTCGAGCAGGAGGATCACCCGCAGCCTGGAGCCGTCGAACACCGACTGTGAGATGCGTCCCGAGGGGGCCATCCGGCACACCTCTTTCTCTTCAGTGGGAGGGGGAGTGGGAACGATCCGCGTGTCCGACACGCCGGGATCGCCACGTGTCGATGGTTGACAGGAGCGCCGAGAGCGCGCGAGTCCCATGGAGCAGGCGAGTGAACCGCGTGCCATCCGGGTGCCCCGGCACGCGGGTACGCCTCGGAAGGACTTGAATCTGGATTCCATCCCCGACTCTCGTCGCGGGCGACGCAGGAGGCACACCATGAACCCACTCGAAGCGGCCGGTGAGGCGATCGGTCACCGGACACCCGTACTCATCGTCGGCGGCTCGCTCGTGGGCCTCTCCACCTCGCTGTTCCTGGGCCGTCTCGGAGTGCCGCACACCCTGGTGGAGCGCCACTCGGGGACGTCGATCCACCCGCGCGGCCGGGGCAACAACGTCCGCACCATGGAGGTCTTCCGGGGTGCCGGGGTCTCGGAGCCCATCCAGCGGGCCGCTTCGGTCCTCGCGCACAACAACGGCATCCTCCAGACGCCGAGCCTGGTGGGCGAGGAGGGCGAGTGGCTGTTCAAGGAGATCGACCCCGGCGGCGGGCTGGCCCGCTTCAGCCCCACCGGATGGTGCCTGTGCAGCCAGAACGACCTCGAACCGGTGCTGCTCGCACGTGCCGGGGAGCTCGGCGGCGACCTGCGGTACTCGACCGAGCTGATGTCCTTCGAGCAGGACGCCGACGGGGTGACCGCCCGGGTCAAGAGCCGTGAGACCGGCGAGCACACCACGATCCGCGCGGACTACCTCGTCGCGGCGGACGGTCCGCGCAGCCCGGTCCGCGAGCTGCTCGGCATCGGCCAGACCGGTCAGGGCGACCTGTTCCACAACGTGAGCATCACCTTCACCTCGCGCGCGCTCGCGGGCGTCGTCGGGGACCGGCGCTTCATCGTCGGCTACCTCACGAACCCGGACGCCGAGGGCGCCCTCCTGCCGATCGACAACCGGGAGCGCTGGGTCTTCCACGCCCCCTGGCACCCCGAACAGGGCGAGACGCTGGAGGAGTTCACGGACGAGCGGTGCAGGGACCACATCCGGCGGGCCGTGGGCGTCCCCGACCTCGACGTGGAGATCACCGGCCGGGCGCCGTGGCACGCGGCCGAGCGGATCGCCGAACGGTACGCGGACGGCCGGGTGTTCCTCGCCGGCGACTCCGCCCACGAGATGCCGCCCACCGGGGCGTTCGGCTCCAACACCGGGATCCAGGACGCGCACAACCTCGCCTGGAAGCTCGCCGCCGTCCTGAACGGCTGGGCGGGACCGGGGCTGCTCGCCTCCTACGACGCGGAGCGGCGGCCGGTGGCCGTGGTGACGAGCGCGCGGGCCGCGGCGCGGTCGGTGGAGCACAGCCACCCGGGGTACGCCCCCGCGACCGGATTCGGCGGCCCCAGGGGCGGCAAGGGCGGGATCCTCAACGAGGTGCTCGGCTACCGCTATCCGCAGGGCGCCGTCCTGGGCGCCGACCCCGCGGTGCCGGTGGTCTCCGACGGGCTGCGGCTGACGGGCGAGCCCGGCAGCCGGGCGCCGCACCTGTGGCTGGACCGTGCCGGTGACCGGGTCTCCACCCTCGACCTGTACGAGCGGTCGCTGGTCCTGCTGAGCTCCGAGGACGGCGCCGGCGGCTGGCACGCGGCGGCGGCGCGCGTCGGCGGGAAGCTCTCGGTGCCGATCGACGCGTACCGGATCGGCGGCGGACCCGACGCCGAGCTCTCGCCCGCGAGCGACACGGACTGGGCGGAGGCCCACGGCGTCACCGTGGACGGCGCGGTGCTGGTCCGTCCGGACGGCTTCGTCGCCTGGCGCTCCGCGGGTGCCTCGGCGGATCCCGAGGCCACCTTGCGGGAGGCCGTCACGGCGGTCCTGAGCCTGGGCTGACCCCTCCGCCGCGACGCGCACCCCTCCAGGGGCGGGAACCACGCCGGTTCCCGCCCCTCGCCCGTTCGCGCGCAGACTCCCCCGCGTTCTCACGATCCACCGGGACATCCGTGACCTGCGGTGATGACCGAAGCGGCGGACGATCAAGCGCCCGAACGCGCGACATCGCGGGCGAACCTCCCGTTGCGGTGGTCACGGGGCGGGGTTCTTCTCGTGCTCGGAGCACAGCACAGGTGCCGCGCTGCCCAGCCGGCCGGGAAGGCTCCGCCGAACGAGAGAAGGAAGCATGCGTCTCGCACGTACGGGTGCCCAGCTCGCCCTGGTCCTGTCCGCCCTCGCCCTGTCCGCCCCCCACGCCTCCGCGGCACCCTCGGGTGACGTGCGGGTCAACCCGGGGCTCGCGGCCCCCGGCACCACCGTCACCGTCACCACCACCGCCTGCGGCGCCGAGACCTACGGAAAGGGCGAATCGGTGGTGGCCGGCCCGTTCCACCTCTTCGCCGGAGAGCGGCCCGGTGTCCTCGTGGGCACGTTCACGCTGCCGAGGGACGCCGCGGCCGGCACGGACACCCTGACCCTCAAGTGCCCGCCCCGCATCAAGCAGACCGTCACCTACCGGATCTCCGCCACGCCGAACGGCGCCGTGGAGGCGGGCTTCGGATGGGCGGCCGGCCCCGACGCGGGCACCGACGAGGCCACCGGCGTCACGTACGGCCTCGCCGCGCTCGGCGTCGCCGCCGCGGGTCTCCTGGTCGTCCGCCGCCGCCGGGTCGTCGCCGCCCGGAGCACCGTCTGATCCCACCCCCCGCGCTTCCCGCGCCCGGCCCCGGCACCCCTCGCCCGAGGAGGTCCGGGGCCGGCCTGTCGGCCCGGTCGGCTGACGGGCGCCGGACCCTCGCCCCCGCCCCGCCTCTGACGGCTGGGAGGGGGGAGTCCGGGCCGGCGCCCGGAGCCGGTCCAGGCGCCCGGAGCCGGTCAGGCGCCCGGAGCCGGTCAGGCGCCTGGAGCCGGTCAGCTGCCCGGAGTCGGTCAGGCGTCGGCTATGGGCGAGGCACTCAGCCTGATGTTGTCGACCGCCCAGAACCAGTTGTTGCCCGCGTGGTGGATCCGGAAGCCCACCTTCACCGAGCGCGCGTCGGCCGGTACGGGGAAGGACGAGGTGACGAGGCGGTTCTGCTGGTCGCGGCCCCCGTTGGTGTTCCCCGACGCCGCGCTGGAGTAGTGCAGCACCCGAGAGGTGGCGCCGGTGTCGAAGAGCACGGTCACCTCCGCCTCCTGCGGACTCTCCTGCCGGTAGTGGGAGTCGAAGCCCAGGTACAGCGTCGGGGTCCCCGACGGGATCGCGACGGCGGGCGTCGTCAGCGTCGAGTCGAAGGTGCCACGGCTGGACGGGCTGCCCTTGTCGTCCCAGTCGTCCGGGTCGGCGACGGCGACGATGCCCAGGGACCGGCCGAACGCCTGGCGCTCCTGGCCGGCGGGGAACCAGAACTGCCGGGACAGGAACGACCAGCCGTCGAGCTCCTCCGTGCCCTTCGGCATCCCGGCGGCGTTGGTGACCGTCCACCCCTCGGGCGCGGTCCGCGTCCAGCCCCGCAGCCCGGGACGGCTCAGATCGGTGGCGGGGGCCAGCCGGTCGGCGAGGGACTCGAAGTCCTCGGCGAGCAGGTAGCCGGTCATCACCGGGCCCACCCGGGTGGCCAGCGATCCGGTCTGCTCCACCGTCGTGCCGGCCGCGGTGCGCCCGCCGACGGTCGCCGTCAGCGTGGCGGGGGTGCGCGCCGCCGACGCGGGCGCGGTGACCTGCCAGACCACCTTCGCCGTGGCACGGGCGGGGATCGAGGCGGGAGTCCCGGCGGTCGGCTCGGCACGCCACCCGTCCGGTACCGCGAGCCGGGCCGACACCGCCGTGAGCGGAGCGCTCCCGGCGTTGGTGACGGTCGCCGTCACGGACAGCGGCTTCTCCGGGGACAGCGCGCAGCCGTCGGTGCCGGGAGAGCTCGCGGGCGCGGTCAGGGTGAAACTCACCGCGCGGGCGACCTCCGCCCGGACCCGGGCGTCCGCGACCCGGAGCAGCCCGTCGCCCTCCGCACGGGCGGCGACGACGAGCGAGGCGGTCGTGGCGTCCGCTGCGGGGACGACGGTGAATCGCAGGTCCGCCGTGCCTCCGCCGGGCAGGCTGCGCGGGACCGGCCCGGAGGACTTCACCGTCCAGCCGGCCGGTGCGAGCAGTGACACGGCCAGGTCCCGCAGCCGTCCCTTCTCTTCGTTGCGCACGCGCACCACCACCTCGGCAGGGCTGCCCTGCACGAAGGGGGCGGTCAGCGGAGGCAGCGGCTCGGGCAGGTCGATCGACGCGCTCAGCGCCGGCGCGGTCCCGATCGCCGGGTCCGTGGTGCCCCGTCCGCCGCCCGCGGGTCTGCCGGACATCCGGCGCAAGAAGCGCGGGTCGTCCTCGTCGAGCACCACGATGTCGTACCAGCCGTGCCGGGCGAGCGGCACGGACACGGTCCGCTTCCCGCCGGGCGCCAGCCGCACGCTCTGCACGCCGTCCTCGCCGCGTCGCTCATGGGTCGACTCGCCGACCAGGAGCGTCCGGGTGCGCTTCGAGGGGTTGGTGCACACCACGTCCACGTGGCCGGTGTGGGCGCGCTCCGCCACGTGCGCCTCGGCGCCGATGCCGGCGCCGCGCAGTTCCCACAGCGCCCAGCCGGGGCCGTGGACCTGGACGTCGTAGCCTCCGGGGCCGTACTGCAGGCTGCCGGCGGCGCTGTCCCGGCCGGCGACGGTCCAGGCGCGCGGGGCGGTCCCGTCCCCCGGGTACGCGGTGATCACGGCGGTCCGGCGCCCCTCGTTGCCGAGCGCCAGCCGCACCTCGGTGTCGGTGACGGCGGCGCGCAGCGCGAGCCGGTACGGGGAGGGCCGGGTGGGGCGGACGCCGGGCTCCTGGACGGGCAGCTCCTGCGCCGCGGGCGGCACCGGGTTCCAGCGGCCGACCGGTGCCGGGACCGCGCCGGGGCGCTCCACCTTTGGCTGCCGGTGGGCGCGGTCGAAATCGAAGACGGAGGTCAGGTCGCCGAAGACGCTGCGCCGCCAGGCGCTGATGTTCGGCTCCTGGACCCCGGTCCACTTCTCCAGGAACCTGATCACCGAGGTGTGGTCGAAGAGCTCGGAGTTCACGAAGCCGCCGACCGTCCAGGGGGACACGACGGTCATCGGGACACGCGGTCCGGGGCCGACGGGGCGGCCGCCCACCCAGTCGTCCCCGTCGCCGCTGTCCGGCCGGGGCGCGGTGGGGGCGGGGACGTGGTCGAAGTAGCCGTCGTTCTCGTCGAAGTTGATGAACAGCACGGTCTTCGACCACGTCTTCGGGTCCGAGGCGATGGCGTCCAGCAGGTCGTAGACGAGGCCGGCGCTGCCGACGGGCGTGGAGGAGCCGGGGTGCTCGGACAGCGCGGCCGTGGGCACCACCCAGCTGACCTTCGGGAGGGTCCCGGCCTTGATGTCGGCCTTGATCCGGGTGAGCAGGGTGCCCGGTTCGGAGCGGTGGGCACCGCGCAGGAACAGCCGGCGCTCGTCCTCGGGGAGGGCGTCGACCGCGGTGCGGAACCGGGCCAGGTCGGCCCGCCGCTCGCTGTCGCCCTTCGCCCACAGCTTGTCGTAGAACTCCTCGGTGGTGGCGTGGGGGAACCCGGCGGAGGTGAGGATCTTCCGGCCGATCCGCTTCCACGGCTTGAAGTACTCCACCGCGTTGTCGGTGAAGTTGTCCCACTCCTGGTAGATCTGCCAGGACACCCCGGCGGCCTCCAGCCGCTCCGGATAGGTGGTCCAGTCGTAGCCGGCGTGGCCGTAGGAGTAGGCGGCGTTGGTGACGGCCCGGCTCCCGCCGCCGGGCTCGAACCCGGTGGTGCCGGTCCACAGGTAGTTGCGGTTGGGGTTCGTGGAGCCGAAGACGGAGCAGTGGTAGGCGTCGCAGATGGTGAAGCGGTCGGCGAGTTCGTACTGGAGCGGGATGTCACGCCGGTCGTAGTGGGCCATGGTGCTCTGGCCCTTGGCCGCGACCCAGTCGTTCCACCAGCCGTTCGCGCGCGCCTGCACCCCGTCGGCGAAACCGTGCGGCAGCGAGCCGAGGTACTGGATGTCGCTCTCGGGCCGTCCGGCGTCGACGGCCGCCTGCCGCGCGGAGAACGGCAGGACGGCGGGCCCGCCGGAGCGGGGCTGCTCGAACACGCTCGTACCGTCGGGCAGTCGCAGCGCTCTGTTGTCACCGAAGCCGCGGACGCCTCTGAGAGCTCCGAAGTAGTTGTCGAAGGAACGGTTCTCCTGCATCAGCACGATGACGTGCTCGATGGCCCGGAGACCACCGCGCGGCATCGGGGCGGCCATGGCGGTCAGGAGGGAGGGAGGCAGGACGGAGAGCACGGAACCCGCAGCGAGGGTGCCGAGGACCTTACGGCGTGAGAAGTCGGACATGGCGGGGAGGCTAGGGCGTGGCACAGCGCCTCCGAAACCCGTCGCGCCAGGGGTTCGCCGACTGTTCACGCCCGCGACTCGTACGAAATCCGCAGGTCAAGGCCATGATCACGCTTCTTGGGGCGGCCGGGAGGGCCGGCGGGGTGGCGGTTCCGGCGGCTGGAGGGAGCTCCCGGACGGCTCGCTGAGCGGTTCCTCGTCCATCGGTGTGCCTGTGCGGTTCGTGCTCGGTCCGCCCGTGCCGCCCGGGGGGGGCGTCAGCTGTCCTGCTTGCGCGCCGTGAGCTGGAAGAGGCGAGCGGTGTGCATGTAGGGCGGTCGGTCGGTCGCGGCGAGTTCGAGGCGTTCGAGGTCGGCGTAGAACGCCGGTTCGTACTTGCGGGCGTCGTCGGTGATGTAGTCGCAGAAGCTGCGGATGCCGTAGTGCTGGACGTCCTGGCAGCCGAGGCCGTGGAGGAGGTGGATGATCTCCTCGGCCGCGTGCAGCGTCAGCGCCGCGTCGAACATCAGGGTTCGGCTCCGGTCGGTGTCGAGCGCGGCCAGCGCGGCGGCCGGGTCCGTCTCCCGGACGGCGAGGTTCAGGGCGGCGGAATGCCGGTTGATCGCCATCACCGACAGGAGGCCGCCGCGCTTCAACGGGGCGAGGGCCCGAGCAAGGGTGGCCGGCACGTCGTCCACGTACGGGAGGAGGTTGTGGCACAGCACCACGTCGAACCGGCCCGCGGCGAGGTCGGTGGGCAGGTCGGCCACGTCGGCCCGCACGCAGGCGATCAGGTCGGTCACGCCGGCCGCCGAAGCACGCTCGGTCGCGGCGGCGAGCATGGCGGGGGCGTGGTCGACGACGGTCACATGGTGTCCGCGGGCCGCGAGGCGTACGGCGTCGGCGCCGTCCCCGCCGGCGAGGTCGAGTACACGCAGCTGCCCGTCGCCCAGCCCGTCGAAATGGCGGACCAGATTGGCCTCGGCGATCGCATAGCGCAGACGGCCCCAGGGGGCTTCCTGCCATTCCCGCCACGCGGCCATTGCCGTGTCGGACTTCGAGGCGTCGGGCATCCGGCGACGATAGCCGAGCGGGGTCGTGTCGGACGCGCGAAGGGCATCGGCAGCCAGGTGTACGCCGGTTCGGGCACGCCCGCGCCGCTGCAGGCCGTGCCCGCCGCGTACGGCTTCGCCGAGAAGGGTCTGACCACGTACGCCGACTCGGTCAGGACCGACGGCACGGCGAGGATCGAGGAGGCGAAGAAGCTGCTCGCCGGCGTTCCGGCCGACGTGAAGGCGAAGGAGATCAGCCTCGTCGTCCCGCAGCAGGCGGAGACGCAGCAGCTGGGCGTGGGGATCAAGGACGCGGCGGACAGGATCGGCCTGAAGTTCAAGCTCGACGTCGTGCCCGCGACGGGCTACTCGAACTACCTCTACGACCCGGCGACGCGCGGCGACACCGACCTGCTGTACACCCAGTTCTGGCCGAACATCGCCAACCCGCTCGACTGGCTCGGCATCACCGCGGTGACCGGCGGCTCGTTCAACCAGTCCGGCTACGACGGCATCGACGCGCTCTACGCCGAGGCGGTGGCCACGAAGGACGAGAGCGCCCGCGCCGAGCTGGTCGTACAGATGGAGCGCAAACTGCACGACGAGATGAACCCCATGTTCTCCGGCCTCCAGCTGACGAACGACGTGTGGCTCGGCAACCGGATCACCGGCGCGCCGGCGTCCTTCGCCTTCGTCTACTACCCCTGGGCGGCGCACCTGGGAGGCACCGGCAAGTAGCCCTCACCGCACCTCGTCCGGCCCGTGCGCCGGAGACCCGTCCGCCGTGGCCGTCCCGAGAGGGGCGGCCACGGCGGACGGGCGCGGGCGCCGCGGGTCATGGAGTGACCCCGAAGCACACTCCTCTCGACGGCGAAGCTACTCACTGGTTAAGGTGCGCCGACGATCCGATGGGCGGCGAGCCGAGGAGGGTGCCGTGGTGGCGGAGGAACCGACGGCCGACGACGTACGGGCCGCGTCCCCGGCCGGTGCGCCGGCGGACGACGACGCGCTGTTCGTGCTGACCGCGTGCCTGCTGACGCCCGCGCGCTTCCCCTGTGTGCTCGGGGACGACTACCCGGCGGCCTGTGCGGCGCTCGGCCTCGAACCGTACGAGGAGGGGTACGGGCTCGTGTTCGGGCAGGACGGGCTCGGCGCCCGCTGGACGGTCGTCATCGACGACGTGTCGCTGGTCGCGGTCGCGATCGCCTCCTGGGACTGCGGCATGGCCTACGACCTCTCCCCCGACGAGGGGTCCGTCGTCGCCGGGCTCCCGGGCTGGCCGCTCGCCGTGGCCACCCAGGCCCCGGGCGTCCCCGACCCGCACGACCCCGAGCCGGAGGAGGGCGACCCCGCCCCGCTGGTCCCGCCCTCCGGGGACGTCTGGGGCCCCGCGCAGCGGCGGCTCGGCGCCGACGAGGTGGGGCTGCACTGGAACGAGTGGCGCGGCCGGGTCGAGTCGGACGCCGGGCCCGAGGCCGCTCCGGAGCCGTCCGGCGGGGCGGCGGAGGGCGGGCCGGATCCGTACGACGGCGTGCGGCGTGTCCTGGACGAGCTGCGCGGCTATCTGGAGGAGCCGCCGCCGGTGGGCAGGGTGCGGTCCGGATTCGCCGGCGAGGGGGCACGGACCCTGCGCGCCGACGGTCCCGGCTGGTCGCTGGTGGCCCGTACCGACGACATGGCCTTCGTCCTCCTCGACGACTGGCCGCGCAGGGTGCTGCCGGTGGCCCGGGGCGAGCGGCTGCCCGCCCTGCTCGAAGGGCTCGACGCGCTGGCCGTGCGCCCTTCCTGAGGGGCCCCGGCCGGCCCGGGCGCCGGGCTCAGACGCGCTCCAGCGGACGGTGGGGCCCGGCCGGCAGTTCGACCCGGATCGGGTCCCCGGGGCGCACCTCGCCGCCGGTCCGCACGATGCCCATGATCCCGGCCTTGCGGACGAGTTCGCCCTCGGGGCCGCGGCCGACGACCTGCTTGAGCAGTCCGTGGCTGAAGCCGTCGATCTGGGCGCAGGGGTTGCGCAGGCCGGTGATCTCGACGACGGCCTCCTGGCCGAGGTGGAGGAGGGCGCCGGTGGGCAGGGCGAGCAGGTCGACGCCGCGGGTGGTGACGTTCTCCCCCAGGTCGCCCGGGGCGACCTCGAAGCCGGCCTCGGCGACCTCGTCGAAGAGCTCGCCGTGGATGAGGTGGACCTGACGGAGGTTCGGCTGGGTGGGGTCCTGGGCGACGCGGGAGCGGTGCTTGACGGTGACGCCGGCGTGCACGTCGCCCTCCACGCCGAGTCCGGTGAGGAGCGTGATGGAGGCCCGGTTGGGCTTGGTGAAGGAGTAGACGCCGTTGCTGCTCACGGTGGTGACGGTGCCGTCGCTCATGCGGGAGACCCCCTGGTGCTCACTCAGTGGTGATCGGATGCGCGTTCGACCCTACTCCGGGCGGCCGGCGTGCTCCTCGCGGAGCCCGGCGCCCACCTCGTGGAGGTGGCCGAGCGCCTGCCGGTAGGAGTCGGTGAAGCCGGTCTCGGTGTACGGGATGCCCAGGGCCCGGCAGTGGGCGCGGACGGCGGGCTGGGCGAGGCGCAGGTGGGGGCGGGGCATGGACGGGAAGAGGTGGTGCTCGACCTGGTAGTTGAGGCCGCCGAGGAACCAGTCGGTGAGGGCGCCGCCCCGGATGTTGCGGGAGGTGAGGACCTGGCGGCGCAGATGGCCCCAGCTGTCGCCGTCCGGGTGCTGGTCGGGCCGCTCCATGCCCTTGTGGTTGGGGGCGAAGGCCATGCCGAGGTGGAGGCCGAGCAGCATCTGGTGGACGAGGGCGAAGGCGAGGGCCTGGGCGGGGGTGAGGGCGATGAGGAGCAGCGCCGCGTACCCGGTGAAGTGGAGCAGGAGCAGGGCGCCCTCGGTCAGGCGCTCGCTCCGGGTGCGGTAGGGGCCGTCCTTCGCGAGCACGGCCCGCACGCCGTAGAGCTTGAGCGCGAGGGCCTCCAGGGTGGTCAGCGGGAAGAAGAGCAGGGCCTGGTGGCGGGTGAGGAAGGCGCGCGGCCCGGTGCGGCCCGCGGTCTGGTGCTCGGCGAAGACGAGGATGTCGGCGGCGACGTCCGGGTCCTTGTCGAGGTGGTTGGGGTGGGCGTGGTGGCGGTTGTGCTTGTCGTTCCACCATTCGCGGCTCATGCCGAGGAGGAGGTTGGCGTGGAGGAGCTGGATCGCGCGGCCGGCCCTGCGGTCGGCGGTGATCTGGGCGTGTCCGGCGTCGTGGGCGAGGAAGGCGGCGCGGGCGGAGAGGACGGCCAGGGGGACCGCGAGGAGGACGGACCACCAGCTCGGGCCGGCGAGGAGCAGCACGGCGGCGACGGCGGCGAGGCCCAGGAGGGTGAGCCCGATGTCCCGGGCGTACCAGCCGGGCCGGTGGTCGAGGAGGCCCTGCTCCTTCACCATGCGCAGGAGCGGCGCGAACTCGCTGCCGGTGCGCCGCGTCCGGGCGGCGACCGCCGGGGCGGGAGCGGTGGCGGTGGCCTGGGGCATGGGAGGGCTCCGGCTTCTGTGAGGAGGGGGCGGCTGCCGTCCGCGCCGAGTCGGCGGCGGCGGTCCTCACCGTACGAACCGGTGACGGTCCGGAACCATGGCGTCACCACCCGGCCCGCTGCGGGGGCGGGCGGGTGCCGGGGGGTGGGGTGTTCCCCACCCCCCGGAATCACCGCGGCCCGGAAGGGTGCCCATGTGTCGGGCGTCACGCCCGGATGTGCGCGTTCCGCGCGGCGGTTGGGGTAGGGTCGGCCACTCCTTCCGCAGGTAGTCAAATTTGAGGAATGCGTTGACGTCGTCGCCCGGATCCTCTCGCCCCACCCCCGAACCCTCCGCCGTCCTTCCCTCCGGTGCGCTTCCCGCACCCTCGGCCGAAGCTCCCGTCCTCTCCGGTGACGCTTCCCCCGCCGCCGTCTTCCTCCCCGACGATCCGCCGCGTGCGGGGCGGATCGTCCTCTGGTCGCCCGAGGACGAGCCCCTGCCCGACCCGGGTCCGGCCGGCGCGGTGCCGGACGAGCTGACGGTCGTGGACGGGACCGACCTCCTGACCGCGTCCGTCCCCGCGCTCTCCCTGTCCGTACGGGACGCCCTGCCGTTCCTGGTGGGCGCCCGTCTCTCCGGCGACGCCGACCCGGCCGCCTCGTTCTGGGGCGGCGCGGCCCTCCTGGCGCTGGACTTCACGGCGCGCGGACTGCTCCTGCCCGGTGTGACGGCCGGCGGCCACGACTCCTGGCGGGCCGGGCCCCTGGGCCCCGGGGAGCTGGACCGGCTGCGGACGCTGGCCGCCTCGATGCCGCCCACCGCGCACGCCGTCCCGCTGGATTCCGGTCCGGACGCGGACCCGGACGGCGATCCGCTGCTCCCGGAGCCGGAGACGCTGCTGCGCGCCTTCCTCGACGCCGTCGCCGACGTCCTCCCCCGCACCCCGGCCGCTCCGATCGCGGCGGGCGGTCCCGCGTTCGCCGCCGAGGAGCCGCAGGCCGTGTCCGAACAGCGTGCGTGGGCCGCCGATCTGGCGGCCGGTCACGACGCCGGCGTACGGCTCTCGCTCCGCCTCGAACTGACCGGCGCCGCCGCCCCGGAAGCCGCCCCGGACTTCCGGGCCGTGCTCCAGCTGCACTCCGCCGCCGACCCGACGGTGGTCGTGGACGCGGCCGACGCCTGGGCGGGCGCCGGGCCGGCCGCGGCGGCGCTCGGGCCGCGCGCCCGGATGGACGCGCTGCTGGCGCTGCGGCGGGCCGCGCGCGCCTGGCCGCCGCTCGCCCCGCTGCTGTCCGCGGCCGTGCCGGACACGATGGAACTGGCCGACGAGGAGGTCGTGGAGCTGCTGGGCCCGGCGTCCCGCGCGCTGGCCGCGACCGGGATGCAGGTGCACTGGCCGCGCGAGCTGACGGACCGGCTGACGGCCCGCGCGGTGGTCGGCACGGTGGATCCTGCGGCGCCGGGACCGTCGGGTGACGGCGCGTCCGACGGCGACCCGTCCGACGGCGGCGCCTTCGGTGGCGCCCGCTCCGCGGCCGACGACGACGGCGCGGGCGGCGGGGGCGGTCTGCCCTCGTTCCTCTCCGCGGACGCCCTGCTCGCCTTCAACTGGCGCTTCTCCGTGGGCGACCAGGAGCTGACACGGGCCGACCTCGACCGCCTCGCCGAGGCCGGGCGGCCGCTCGTCCGGCTGCGCGACCGGTGGGTCGTGGTCGACCCCGCGGAGGTGCTGCGCGCCCGGGAGCGGCAGGACCGCAAGGTGACGCCGGTCGACGCGCTCGCCGCCGTCCTCACCGGCACGACGGAGGTCGACGGGCGTCAGGTCGAGGTGGTCGCCACCGGCGCCCTGGAGCGGCTGCGCGAGCGGCTGGCCGACCCGGAGGGCGGCGTCCACGAGGTCCCTCAGCCGGCCGCGCTCGCCGCCACCCTGCGCGACTACCAGCTGCGCGGGCTGAACTGGCTGCACCGGATGACCTCGCTCGGCCTCGGCGGCTGCCTCGCCGACGACATGGGCCTGGGCAAGACCATCACCGTCATCGCGCTCCATCTGCACCGGCAGACCGAACCGGCCACCGCGGGTCCCACCCTCGTGGTCTGCCCGACCTCGCTGATGGGCAACTGGCAACGCGAGTTCGAGCGGTTCGCGCCCGGCACGCGCGTGCGCCGCTTCCACGGCACCACGCGTGACCTCGACGGGCTCGGGGCCGGGGACGTCGTCCTCACCACGTACGGCACCATGCGGCTCGACGCGGAACGGCTCGCCGACCGGCCCTGGGGGCTGCTGGTGGCGGACGAGGCCCAGCACGTCAAGAACCCCTACTCCGCGACCGCCCGCCGGCTGCGGACGGTCGGCGCACGCGCGCGCGTGGCGCTCTCCGGCACGCCCGTGGAGAACAACCTCTCCGAGCTGTGGGCGATCCTCGACTGGACGACACCGGGACTGCTCGGCGGGCTCGGGGCGTTCCGGCGCCGGTACGCCGCCGCCGTCGAGGGCGGCACCGACCCGGCCGCGGCGGAGCGGCTCGGCGCGCTCGTCCGGCCCTTCCTGCTGCGCCGCCGCAAGGCCGACCCCGGGATCGCACCGGAGTTGCCGCCGAAGACCGAGACCGACCGGGCCGTCTCCCTGACACCGGAACAGGCCGGCCTCTACGAGGCGGTGGTGCGCGAGAACCTGCTGGCCATCGCGGAGGCCGAGGGGATGGCGCGGCGCGGTCTGGTGGTCAAGCTGCTGACCTCGCTGAAGCAGGTCTGCAACCACCCGGCGCAGTACCTGAAGGAGAAGGAGCCCCGGATCGCGGGCCGCTCGGGGAAGCTGGAGCTCCTCGACGAGCTCCTCGACACGATCCTGGCCGAGGGGGCGAGCACCCTCGTCTTCACCCAGTACGTGGCGATGGCCAGGCTGCTGGAGGCGCATCTGGCGGAGCGCGGGGTGCGGACGCAGTTCCTGCACGGCGGCACCCCGGTCGCCGAGCGGGAGGCGATGGTCGCCCGCTTCCAGGACGGCGAGGTGCCGGTCTTCCTGCTGTCGCTGAAGGCGGCGGGGACGGGGCTCAACCTGACGCGGGCCGAGCACGTGGTGCACTACGACCGCTGGTGGAACCCGGCCGTGGAGGCCCAGGCCACCGACCGGGCGTACCGGATCGGGCAGACGCGGCCGGTGCAGGTGCACCGGATCGTCGCCGAGGGGACCGTCGAGGACCGGATCGCCGCCATGCTCGCCCGCAAACGCGAGCTGGCCGACGCGGTGCTCGGCACATCGGGCGACACGCCCGCGGAGCTGACCGAACTGACCGACGCGGAGCTGGCGGAGCTGGTCTCCCTGCGCGGGGACGGGGACGGACGATGAGCGAGTACGGGACGGGCCACGAGGCCGCGGAGCTGACCTTCACGGCGCCGCCGCCGGCCCGGGGCGGGGCGTTCACCCGCACGTGGTGGGGCCAGGCGTGGCTGAAGGCGCTGGAGGACACCGCGCTCGACGGCCAGCAGGTGAAGGCGGGCCGCCGCCACGCGCGCGCGGGCGCGGTCGGCGCGGTGACGGTGCGGCCCGGACGGATCACCGCCGTGGTGCAGGACCGGGACGGCACCGGGTACCGCAGCGACGTGCTGGTGCGCACCCTGACGGACGAGGAGTGGGACCGGCTGCTCGACCTCGCCGTGGACAGCGCCGGGCACATCGCCGCGCTGCTCGACCGCGAGATGCCGCCGCATCTGGTGGAGGACGCGGCGGCGGTGGGCGTCGACCTGCTGCCGGGCATCGGCGACCTGGACCCGGAGTGCGGCTGCGAGGCGTGGGACCACTGCCCGCACACGGCGGCGCTCTGCCATCAGATGGCGCGGATCCTCGACGAGGACCCGTTCGCGCTGCTCCTCATGCGGGGGCGGGGACAGCGGGCGGTCGTGGACGCGCTCCAGGCCCGCAGCGCCGCCCGCGCGGGCGGCGGGGCACCGTCCGGCGCGGCGAAGGACGCCGGGGCGCGGGAGGGTGCCGGGGCCGAGCGGGCCGGGGTGTCGGCGGCGGAGGCGTACGCGCTGCGGGACATCCTGCCGCCGCTGCCCACGGTGCCGGTGCCCGCGGCGGCTCCCGGGGAACCGCCGTCGCTGGACACGGAGACGGACCCGGAGCCGGGTGTGGAGCCGGACGCCCTGGAGTTCCTGGCGGCGGACACGGCGGGCCGGGCGCACCGGCTCCTCACCGAACTCCTCTCCGGCCGACCGGTCCCGCCGGGCCTCCCGGCGGCGGAGCTGACGGTCTCCGAGGACGCGGTACGGCTCGCGGCCGGGCGGCCGCCGTCGTGGGTGGCGGCGCGCCTCGCCTCCAGGACCGGGCGGTCGCGGGCGGGTCTGGACGCCGCCACGCGCGCGTGGCGGTGGGGCGGGGCCGCGGCCCTCGCCGTACTGGAGGAGTCCTGGACCCCCGGTGAGGAGGCGCTGGCCCGGGCGGCGGCGCGGCTCGCCGACGCCTGGGAGGACGGGGAGCGTCCGGAGCTGGTCCGGTCCGGGGCGCACTGGACCCTGACGGGTGGTCAGGCGCAGCTGCGGCTCGGCGAGGACGGGCGGTGGTGGCCCTACCGCCGGGAGGCGGGCGGCTGGTCCCCGGCGGGACCGGCGGACCGGGATCCCGCGGCGGCGCTGACGACCGCGGAGGGCGCGCCCGAGGAGGAGAGCGCCGACTCGCGCACCTTTCGAAATGACCGGTAAAAAGTACGCAGCCTGATCACTTGCTGTCATTTTCGATACTCATTCCTGCCCCCTTATGGGGGCAGTTTGATTGATAGAACCCTTCCTTCCATCGAGGTCACACGCCAATCCCGAACTGACTATGCTCCGCAGATGTGTTGCGCCACGCTCACAGCGAGTCATGAACGCTGGGAGCGGGCGCGTCGACGGAGCACGGCCACAGGGAGAGAAGGCCATCGACGCGTGCGCGAAAGGGACCCGAAAGTGGTCCCATTCGAGCACGTGTGCGTGATCGATCGATTGTCCGCACTTTCCCGCCGGTTCGTCGCGCCACTTCAGTCCTCTCCTATTCCAGACGTTGAGGGAAACCGTTGATGGTTCGCGCAGGTTCAACTTCCAGAGCAAGGCCCGGTGCGCCGGCTCCGGTGTGGCTCGTCCCGCCGGGGGTCCTGGCCGCCCTCTTCGCCATAGGGCTGCTCTTCGCGCCTGCGCAGATACGGACACCGGTGGCCTGGTACGGCTTCGCGGCGGTCTCCCTCACGGTCGGCAGCACCATCCTGACCGTGCGCCTCGCGCGGGCGGCGGGCGAGGCCCGGAACCTGCGCGTGGTGCGGGCGGCTCAGCAGGCCCACGCGGAGCGCGAGGCCGCGCTGCTCGGGCGCCTCGCCGACCAGACCACGACCACCATCTGGATGGCCGAGCAGCTCCTCCCGGCGGCCGTCGCCCGGCTCCAGAAGGGCGACACCACCGCGGAGATCGTGCACTCCATCCGTCTGGGCGACCACCTCGACGACGAGTTCACCGCCGCGCTCAAGAGGGCCCTCCAGACACTCCTGGAGGCCGTCGAGGCCGAGGAGAACACGCGGGACTCCTCCCAGCGGACCCTCGTCGCCGTCGCGCGCCGCGTCCAGGCGATCGTGCACCAGCTCGCCAAGGACCTCCGGGAGATGCAGATCGTCCACGGCACGGACCTCGTGCTCGCCCGCGGTCTCCAGGACGTCGACCACCGCAACGCCCTCATCGGCCGCCTCGCGGCCAGCATCGCCGTCCTCGGCGACGCGCGCCCGGGACGCCAGTGGTCGAAGCCCATCCCGCTCTACGACGTGCTGCGCGGCGCCATGTCCCGCATCGTGGCCTACCCGCGGGTCAAGCTCCAGTCGGTGACCGAGGCGGCGATCACCGGCCCCGGCGCCGAGCCGCTGATCCACCTCCTCGCCGAACTCCTCGACAACGCCACGTCGTTCTCGCCGCCGCACACCCCCGTGGAGGTGAGCGCCTTCGAGGTGCCCTCGGGCATCGCGATCGAGATCGAGGACCGCGGCGTCGGCCTCACCGAAGAGGTCCGCAGCCGGATCAACCGCGTGATGACGGACTCGGCCTCGGGTCTGTTCCTCGCGGGTCTGGGCGAGGTCACGCAGCTCGGCCTGCCGGTCGTGAGCCGGCTGGCCCGTGAACATGGCTGCGACGTCGACCTGCGTCCCTCCGCCTACGGAGGCGTACGGGCCGTGATCCTCGTACCCCGGCGCCTGATCACCACGGTGGAGAGGCCCGTCGTGAGAACCCCTGAACCCGCCCGGAAGCGCGCGGGCGGGCCGATCCGCCCGCTGCCGTCGCGGACCGGCCCGACCGTGCCGCCGCCGGCCCCCGCGCCGGTGCCCGTACCGCCGCCGCCCGCGCCCGACCCCCTCCTCGCGGCCTTCGACGACGACGCGGCCCCCTTCATCGACGGGACGACCCTGAACGGCCTCCCGCGCCGCCGCCGCGACTCCCCCGTCCCGACGCCGGTCCTCCGCACCGGCCCCGACCCCGCCCCGGCCCCCCGCAGGTCCACGCGCGAACCCGGCCTGATGTGGGAGGCGTTCAACGCCGACAAGCACGCGGGCCCCGCATCCCCCACTCCGCACAGCCAGCCGTCTGATGAGGTCGAATAACATGCAGCCACTGCCCAACATCGACTGGATGCTCACCGAGCTCGTGGGCGGCGTTCCGCACGTGCGGCACGTGGTCGTCCTCTCCGCGGACGGCCTCTGCATCGGCCAGGCCAACACCGCGCCCGACACCGCCGACGCGATCGCCGCAGCCTGTTCCGGCATCCAGAGCCTGGCCCGCGCCATCGCCCAGATGTTCCCGCACGGGAACGGCACCACCCACATGGTCGGCATCGAGGCCGACGGCGGCTACTTCTCCCTGATGGCGGCCGGCCCCGGCGCCTACCTCGCCGTCCTCGCCGACGAGGAGGTCGACGCCGGACTCCTCGGGGCCCGCATGCGGGCGCTCGTGGTCAGGATCGGCCGGCACATGACCAGTCCGCCCCGTGAAGACATCGTCCGGCAGGCGATGTGACCTCGGACAACCCCCATCCCCCGGACCGGCACCGCCCCTGGGAAGAGGGAAACCCCGTTCCGCTCTACGTCATCACCGGCGGCGAGGGCTCCTCTGCCAAGACCTTCGACCTCGTCACGCTGATCGCGACGAGGTCCGCGTCGGAACCCTCGATGCAGCCCGAACAGGCGGCCATCCTCTCCATGTGCGAGTACCCGCTGTCGGTGGCCGAGGTGTCGGCCTACCTCAGCCTCCCCTTCAGCGTCGTGACCGTGCTGCTGTCCCAGCTCGTCGACGACGAACGCGTGGAGGCGATTGCACCCGTGCCCGTCGCGGCCTTCCCCGACCGCGGCCTTCTGGAGGCGGTGATCCATGGACTACGGAGACTCTGACACGCTCAGGGCAGGACCGCGCGACACCGACCTGCTGCTGCCGCACGGCGCCAGGGGCGTCAAGGTCGTCGTCGTCGGCGGCTTCGGAGTCGGCAAGACCACGCTGGTCGGAGCGGTCAGCGAGATGCCCCCGCTGACCACCGAGGAGCGCATGACACAGGCCGGCGTCGGGATCGACCACAATCCCGGGGCGTCGGGCAAGACGACCACGACCGTCGCGATGGACTTCGGCCGGATCAGCATCAACGAGGAGCTGATCCTCTACCTGTTCGGGACCCCGGGCCAGGAGCGCTTCTGGTTCCTGTGGAACGGGATCTTCGAGGGCGCGCTCGGCGCGGTCGTCCTCGTCGACACCCGCAGGATCGAGGTCTGCTTCGAGATCATCACGCGCCTGGAGGACCGCCGCGTCCCCTTCGTGGTGGCCGTCAACACCTTCCCCGAGGCGCCCCAGTACCAGCTGTCAGAACTGCGCACGGCCCTGGCCCTCAGCGAGTCCGTCCCCCTCGTCGCCTGCGACGCCCGCGACCGGGCGTCCTGCCGGGACGCCCTGCTCTCGCTGATGGTCTACCTGTGCTCCCTCGCCGCCCAGGAGACCGTATGACCCTCCCCGCCCACGAGCACGCACCGAGCGAGAGCGGGCTCGTCCCCCCGCCCGGCTGCCCGGCCCACGCGGCCACCGGACCGGGCGGCGCGGCCCGCCTCTACGGCCCCGCCGCCGAGACCGACCCGATGGGCCTGTACGAGGAGCTGCGCGCCGCCCACGGCCCGGTGGCGCCCGTCCTGCTCGACGGCGACGTCCGCGCCTGGCTGGTCCTCGGCTACAACGAGAACCGGGACGTCGCCACCCGCTCCACCCAGTTCTCCCGCGACCCGCGGGTCTGGCACGGCTGGAGCACCGGCGAGATCGACCCCGCCACCTCGCCGCTGATGCCGATGATCGGCTGGCGCCCCGACTGCGTCTGCGCGGACGGCGAGGAGCACCAGCGGCTGCGCAGCGCCGTGACCGCCTCCCTCGACCAGTTCGACCACCGGGGGATCCGGCGCCGCATCAACCGCTTCGCCCACGAGCTGATCGACACCTTCTGCGAGGCCGGCGAGGCCGAGCTGGTCGACCGGTTCACCGAGCACCTGCCGATGCTCACCCTCATCCATCTGCTCGGCATGTCCGACGAGGCGGCGCCTCAGCTCGTCCAGGCGGCCCGGGACCTGTTCAAGGCGACCGAGACCTCGCTCGCGAGCAACGCGTTCGTGGTCGAGAGCCTGGAACGGCTCGTCCTGGAGAAGCACGACAACCCCGGCCAGGACATCGCCTCGGCGCTGCTGGCCCACCCGGCCGGCCTCACCGACGAGGAGGTCGTGCACCACCTGCGGCTCGTCCTGCTGGCCGGCTACGAGACCACCGCCAACCTGATGTCGAACGTGCTGCGGATGGTGGTGACCGATCCGCGGTTCCGCGGTTCGCTGGCCGGCGGCCAGATGACGCTGCCCGAGGCCGTCGAGCAGGTCCTGTGGGACGAGCCGCCGCTGATGGTGTGTCCGTCCCGGTACGCCAACGGGGACACCACCCTCGGCGGGCAGCGGATCGGCGCGGGCGACATGCTGCTGCTGGGCCTGGCGGCCGGGAACATGGACGAGGCGGTGCGTCCTGACCCGTCGGCGCCGGTCCACCACAACCGCGCGCACCTGTCGTTCAGCGCCGGCAGCCACGAGTGCCCCGGCCAGGACGTCGGCCGCATCATCGCCGACGTCGGCATCGACATCCTGCTCACCCGGCTGCCCGACATCGTGCTGTCCGTCCCCGAGGAGAGCCTGAGCTGGCGCTCCTCCACCTGGGCACGCCATCTGACGGCGCTGCCGGTCTCGTTCGCCCCCCGGGTTCCGCGGGGCGAGCAGTCCGAGGCGCCGCTGCCGGCGGCTCCGGCCTCTCAGCTGCCCGGGATCCCCGCGCCGGCCGCCGCCCCGGACGCGGTACCGGAGGCCGTACCCGGGCCTTCGGACGTACGGCCCGGGGCGCGGCCGTCACGGTGGGACCGGCTGCTGCGCCTGCTGCGGCTGCGGTAGACCGCTCATGGTTCGGCGTCACAGCCGAGCCCGACGGCGGACGGGGGTGTCGGCGCGTGCCTGCCGGCCCCCCTTCCGTACCACTCCTCCGCGGTGGCGGAGGTGGGGAGGCGCTGCTCCGGGAAGGCCGTTTCGGTGGGGACGTACCGGGGGGCGCCCGTGTACCAGGCGTGCAGGCCGGAGAGGAAGCTGCACGCGCCGCCCAGCCAGGTGTCCAGCTCGGCCTGCTCCTCGGGGCTCAGCCCCGCGCGGCGGGCGAGCAGCGGCATGTCCTCCTCGCGGAGCTGCTCGAAGTCGCGCATACGGGAGTTGACGAGGTGGACGGAGGCCGGCACGGCCTCGCGCAGGGGGATGCCGAGGGAGGTGCCGAGGACCACGACGAGGTTGTTGACGTCGTGCTCCTCGTGGACCTCCCGCTCGTAGGAGGCGATGTCGTTCGCCAGGCCCATGACGTCCATGAACGCGGCGGTGAGGCCGCGGACGGTCCGGCTGTGCCGGATCCGCTCGGGTATTCGGGCGCCGGTGGCCAGCTCGACGGAGTAGGGGGCGGTGTGGGCGGCGAAGCTCTCCCGCCGGAAGGGCGCGTAGTCGATGAGGTGGGGGACGCGGCCGGTGCGGCTGTTGGCCAGCTCCTCGACGCCGGCGTCGATGTAGCGGGCCAGCGCCCGGCAGAACTCCTGGCGCCAGTGGGCCAGTCGGGGCGGGAAGAGGTGCTGCTGGAGGTCGGCGATGCCGCGCTCGACGGCGTTGACGGGCTCGGGCAGGCGGGCGCCCTCCTCGGGGCGCAGGAAGGCGTGGAGCCTGGCGGTGAAGTCGTGGGCGCCCTGGAGGTCGCTCGTCCGCTTGAAGGCGTGGGCGAAGTAGTCGTCCCAGGCGAGGGCCCAGATGTTGAAGCGGTGGTTGAGCCGGAGGGCGGCGGGGGTGGCGTCGGGCAGCGTCCAGGCGGTGAGCAGGTCCACCGTCATGGCGCGGAACTGGGTCGGGGTCCAGATCGGACGGGGGTCGGGCCGTCCGTCGCCGGCGTCCAGCATGCCCATGTCGCGAGCCCAGGTCTCGCTCTCCGCTCGTAGACCCGGCAGGTGCGGATTGACCTTGAGTGGATGAGGCATCCACAGCTCGGGGATTTCGACGGCATGCAGGGGCATGGTCGCTCCACCTCCTTCAGTCCTCGGAATCCGTCGTATGTTGCCGCTGTCACTGACGGCCGACAATTCCCGCCACGCGACGCTGCAAACCTGCCCGCCCTCCCGGGCCCACAACCCCCGGACCGGACGAGTCCGGATCCCGGGAACCCTGGCGTCTTGCTGGGCAGTTGTGCGCTTCTGAAGCGCCGGGCCCGCCGTTCGGGGCCACCGGGCGGTCCGGACGACCATGGCCAGTTCCGGCTGGCAACAGAAGCCGCCACCCGGCGCGTTCTGATTCACGCGCTCCCGGGGGCGCGCGGTTCCCGACGCCCGCGGGTGATCACGGAGGGGTCAGCGGACGCCGCGCGGGCGGAACTGGACGCTGATCCGCGGCCCGACCGCGCGGCTCGTCTTGGGGACCGCGTGGTCCCAGGTGCGCTGGCAGGAGCCGCCCATCACGACGAGGTCGCCGTGGCCGAGCGGGAGGCGGAGCGCGACCGGTCCGCCGCCCCGGGGGCGGAGGACGAGATCGCGCGGGTCGCCGAGCGAGAGGATGGCGACGAGGGTGTCGCGGGTGGAGGAGCGGCCGGTCCTGTCGCCGTGCCAGGCGACGCTGTCGCGCCCGTCGCGGTAGAGGCAGAGTCCGGCGGTGGCGAACCCCTCCCCGAGCTCGGCCGCGTAGTGGGCGCCGAGGGCGGTGCGGGCCTCGGTGAGCGCGGGGTGCGGGAGGGCTTCGCCCTCGCGGTAGTGCGCGAGGAGGCGGGGGACGGCGACCACGTCGTCGTACATCCGGCGCTCCTCGGCGCGCCACTCCACCCGGCCGACCAGCTCCTGGAAGAGGGTGTCGGCGCCGTGGAACCACCCCGGCAGGTGGTCGACCCAGGCCCCGTGGGCCAGCGGGGTCCGCCGGACGCCGTCCAGGGCGCCGGGGCGGGGGTCGTCACCCTGGTCGAACAGGGATCCCTGGAGGCCGGGGAGGTCGGGTGGTGCCGCGGTCATGGATCCAGCATAACCGGCAACCGAACACGTGCTCGAATTCACGGCGCGCCGGCCTCGTGGGTCAGGCCAGGCCGCCGGAGAGCTCGCCGAGGAGCTTCCAGGTCCGCCGGCGGGCCTCCTCGCCGCCCAGGTCGGTCGCCGTGAAGACCAGCTCGGTCGCGCCGGCGTCCCGGTACCGGCGGATCTCGGCGGCGAGGGTCTCCTCGTCGCCGAGCACCGCCAGGTCGGCGGCCCGGTCCGCCCCGGAGAGCTCGATGACGCGCTGGTACGAGGGGATGCGCTCGTAGAGGGCGAGGGCTTCGGCGGCCCGGCGGCGCAGGCCGTCGGGGTCGTCGGTGACCGCTCCGGGCACCAGGGCCACGATCCTGGGCGCGGGGCGGCCCGCCTTCCGCGCGGCGGCGGTCACGGCGGGGACGATGTGCTCGGCGAGGGCGCGCGGCCCCGCGAGGAAGGGCAGGATGCCGTCGGCGAGCTCGCCGCTGACGCGCAGGGCCTGCGGGCCCATCGCGGCGACCAGGACGGGGACCGGCGGCCGTGCGCCGGGGACGGCGGCCGAGTAGGGCGTCGTCGCGGTCAGCAGTTCGCCGTGGAAGTCGGCCTCGCCGGTGTGGAGGAGCGGGCGCAGGGCGGTCAGGAACTCCCTGAGCAGCCCGATGGGCCGCTGGTACGGGAGCCCGAAGGCGGTCTCGGTGAGGTGGCGGGTGCCGAGGGCGAGGCCGAGGTGGTAGCGGCCCCCGGTGGCGGCCTGGGCGGTCTGGGCCTGGCCGGAGACGAGCAGCGGATGGCGGCCGAAGACGGGGAGCGCGGCCGTCCCCACGTGCAGCCCCGGCACCTCGCGGCCGACGATCGCGGCCAGCGTGGGCGAGTCGTACGCGAAGGACTGGCCGAACCACGCGGAGTGCAGCCCGGCGTCCCGGGCCTCGCGCGCCAGGCGCACGGTGGTGTCGACGGACAGCTGGCGGTGGGTCGAGCTGAGCGTTGCGCCGAGAGTCATGCCCGGGGCAACGGGCCCGGCCCGCAAGGGAATTCCTCCGCCGTGTGAACACTGTGTGGCGGCATGCGCGTGCGGACGGGCGGGCGGGCTCCGACGGACGGGGAAGGCGGCATGCCGGGACGAGGGGGATGCCGGGATGATGGGCGCATGATGACCCTCGCCGAAGTGGACGCACTCGCCGACCGGGCACACGCCGGTCAGACCGACAAGATCGGTGTCCCGTACGTGGAGCACGTCCGGGCCGTCGCCGCCGGCCTGGTGCCGTTCGGGACCGAGCTGACGATGGCGGGGCTCCTCCACGACGTCGTCGAGGACACGGCGTGGACGGGCGAGGAGCTGCGGGCGGCCGGGGTGCCCGATCGGGTGGTCCGGATCGTCGAGGCGGTCACCAACGACCCGGAGGGCTCGTACGAGGAGAAGATCCGCCGGGTGGCGCGGGATCCCGAGGCGACGCTGGTGAAGATCGCCGACAACGCGCACAACAGCCGGGCCGACCGGGCGACCGCGCTGCCGCCGGAGCAGCGGGAGCGGCTCGCCGCGAAGTACCGGGCGGCCAGGCGGGTGTTGTGGGCGGCGGCCGATCCCGGCGACGTGGCGACGATCCTGCGGACCGTCAACCCGGACCTGCTGCCCGAACTGTCCGGGGCCTGACCCCCGCCCCGTACGCGTGCGATACGGCTCCAGGCCCGGGGGCACGCGAGCCGGCGGCGGGCCGGTGCGTGCCCCCGGGGGCTGAGCGGGGTCAGGCGCGGCAGCGCAGGAGCACCAGCGGCGGGTGGGCCAGGAGGTCGGCCCAGTGCTCCTCGCCGTAGGTGCGCAGGCCCTCGTCGGAGACGTGCAGCGGGACCCACTCGACCTCGCGGAAGCCGGCGCCGGTCAGGGCCTCCTCGTAGACCTCGCGGCGCGGGACGGTCCCCATGATGCTGATGGGCTGCGGGTCGAGGAGCGCGGTGACACGGACCCTCGGTCCCAGCTCGTTCTCCTCGCCGGTCGGCTCGCAGCGGAAGCCGTACGTCTCCAGGGACGCGCAGTCGAAGGCGTAGTCGGGCCTCTGGGCGAAGACGTAGAACATGCCGCCGGGCTTCAGGCTCCGGTGGATGTTGGCGCACATCCGGTCCAGCTCGTCCCTGGATTCGGCGTAGTTGAGACACTGCACGCCGAGCGCGATGTCGAACGGCGTCTCCGCCGGCTTCAGTGCGGCGACGTCCTCGACCTCGTAGCGCAGGCCCAGCGGGTCGCGCGCCTCGATCCCGCGGGCGGCGGCGATCATCTCGGAGGAGATGTCGACGCCGTACACGTCGGCGGCGCCGCGGCGCTTGAGCTCCCGGCTGTAGAAGCCGGTGCCGCAGGCGAGGTCGAGCACCGTCTTCCCGGTGACGTCGCCGACCAGCCGCAGGACGCTGGGCACCTCTCCGTAGCGGATGATCGGCAGGGTCTTGAATCCCTCGAACGCCTCGCCGATCCCGTCGTACTGCTGCACCGTCATGTGCTGTCCCCTCGTGCGTTCCGCGGTGATGGTCGGTCACAACTCGTACGGGCGCGCCGGATTGGCGGACGGTGAGGTCCGCCGGTTCCGTCCGGTGCGGCCGTGGCACAGAGTCTGCGCCGCGCCCGCACGGCTCCCGTACTGTCGGATGACACGAGAAAGCGAAGGGTCCTCGCTCGTATCACCCAAGGAAAGGCGCTGATCAGGGGCGCGTCCCCCAGGGGCGCCCCGGGGGCGGTCCGACGACGATCAGGACGTCTCCGGCACCCCAGTGACGGGTCTCGGTCTTCGGCGGGTTGAGGCGGGGGCGGGGGGAGTCGCGGGGGCGGTAGCCGATGGCGGCGGCGCCGTCGCGGGCGGCGGCGGTGACGAGCGATCCGAAGGGGGCCTCGGTCCCGGGCGGGACGAAGTCGGTGGCCGGGCGGAGGCGGACGCCGTCGCCGGTGGCGGCGAAGAGCGTGTCGAAGGCCGCCGCGAGGTGGATGTCCTGGGAGACCTGGGCGATCAGGAGGGCGGCGAGCCGGCCGGTGAGCAGGAGTTCGGTGCGGGGGCCGGCGGGGGCCAGCCTGCGGCTGCGGGCGTCGGTGAGTTCGACGACGGCCGGCGCGGTCCGGCCCGTCTCCCGTGCCCGCGCCCGGAGGTGGAGCAGGGCTTCGAGGGCGGGACCGTCCGGGTCGGGGCAGCCGTCGCCGTCCGGTCCGGCGAGGACCACCACGTGGTCGTACTGCTCCGGTGCCGCCGGCCGCCCGGCGCCCTCGTCCCGCACGACCGCGACCCCGCCCCGCGCCAGGCCCTCCAGGACGCGTTCGCCCCGGCGGTTCCAGCCGAGGACGAGGGCCCGGCGGGGAGCGGCGGCGGTCCGGGGCCGGGTGGGGCGGGGGACGGTGACGGGGCCGGGGGCCGACGCCGCGGGGAGGACGGTGGCCCGGTGGTCCTCGGCCAGGACGACCAGGCCGTCGCCGGGGGCCAGGACTGTCTGCGGGGGCGGGTTGAGGTGCGGGGTGCCGTCGGCGCGGACGATGCCGACGGCGCAGGAGTCCGGGCAGGCGGCGGCGAGTTCGCCGTAGCGCCGGCCGGGGAGGCCGGGCGGGCGCAGGATGTGGAGTTCCGCGCCGGCGAAGTCGAGCAGGTCCTCCAGGACGAGCGCGAGCCCGGGCTCCAGGACGCACTGGACGAGCAGCCGGGCGGCGAGGTCGTCGACGTCCAGGACCACCGCGCCCGGACCCGCGGCGAGACGGGCGGTGGCGAGATGGGAGCCGTCCCGGACCGCGGCCACGATCCGTACCGGACACCCCTCCCCCACCACCGCCCGCAGCGCCAGGAGCGTCCTGGTCACCTGGGCGTCGGCGCCGGGAGCGTCCGGTGGCAGGACGACCACCGCCCCGGCGGCGGCGGGGGTGACCCGGGCCAGCGCGCCGGGGTCGGCGGGCCGGCCCCGGCGGCACAGCAGGCGCACCCGGGCACGGGGCGGCAGGACGTCCCGTAACTCCCGTTCCATCTCCGCCTTGTCGCGGTCCGCGAGGACCACCACGGCGCCCCGGCCGCGCTGGGCGTGGGCGGCCAGCAGCTCCGCGACGACGGTGGGGGTCTGCTCGGACCAGCCGAGGACCAGGGTGTGGCCGCGTTCGACCACCGTGGTCTGGCCGCGTTCGAGCTCGGCGAGGCGGTCGGTGAGGGCGGTGGTGACGATGCCGACGAGGAAGGAGACGTACAGCAGGGACACCAGGGCCAGGAAGACCGAGAGGGCCATCCGCAGCGGCGGCCCGACCTCGCCGCCGAGGCGGAGGGTCTGGCCGACGGTCCGCCAGACCGTGGCGGCCTTCCCCTGGAGGGTGTCCGGGGCCTTGGTGTCGGTCCAGACGAGGAGGGCGCTGGCGGGCGCCACCAGGCCGAGGCAGGCCAGGGCCAGCCAGCCGACGAGGGCGCTCACCCCGCGCACCACCGTCCGGTCGACCCAGTAGCGGGCCCGGGCCCGCAGGCCCGGCCCCGTCACCGGTTGTCGCACCGGCCGGACGGCGTGTCCGGCGGCGGGGCGGGGACGCCGGGGCGTCCGCTGGGAGGGGACCGTGGACTCGCGCTCCTTACGCACGGCAGCAGGGTGACGGCGACCCCGGTGCGAAACGCCGCCGACCGCCGCCGTTCATCCTTTCGGGCAAGCGCGCGGGAGGCAGGCGTTCGAGCGGCGCGCGCCGGGGCGCGCCGGTCACCGTTCGGGTCAGCTCCGGAGGTACGAGGCGCCGTTGAGGTCCAGGATCGTGCCGGACGCCCATTCGGCGGCGGGCGAGGCGAGCCAGAGGACGGCGGCGGCGATCTCGTCGGCGTCCGCGACCCGGCCGAAGGGGCTCTGCGCGCGGATCGCCTCGCCCTCCGGCCCTGCCAGGCGGGGCGCGACCCGCTCGGTGGCGAAGAAGCCGGGGGCGACCGAGGCGACGCCGATGCCGTACGGGGCGAGGGAGACCGCGAGGGACTGGCCGAGCGCGTGGACGGCGGCCTTGGTGGCGCCGTAGGCGGGGTGGTCGGGCTCGCCCCGGAAGGCGCCCCGGGAGCCGATGTTGACGAGGCGTCCGCCCGTGCCCCGGTCGATCATCCCGCGGGCCACGAGGTGGCTCAGGTTCGCGGTGGCGAGCAGGTTCACGGCGACGTGCTGCCGCCAGAGCTCCGCCCACTCCTCGTACGGGGTCTCCGCCAGGGGGTGCGGGAGGTTCACGGCCGCGTTGTTGACCAGGACGTCGATCCCGCCGGCGAGGCCCTCGACCGCGGCGTCGACCACCGCGGCCGCCCCCGCCGGGTCCGCGAGGTCGCCGCCGACCAGGACGTGTCCGGTCCCGTCGAGGGAGGCGAGGGTGGCGCGGGCCTCCTCGGCGCGCGTGCCGTGGTGGACGGCGACGAGGTCGCCGTTGGCGGCGAAGGCGCGGGCGACCGCCCGGCCGAGCCCTCGCGAGGCGCCGCTGACGAGGACACGCCTTCCGGTGTCGGGCAGCTTCACGGGAGGGCCTTCCGGTCGTGGACGGGTGCGGGCCGCGCTCGGGTCCGTACCGTACGGACCGTCATTCTGCCCTTCCGGCACGGGTGATGGGCGCGCCGCCCCCGGGCTCGCGCCGAAACGGAATCCGGGCCACCTTTTGGAAGGTTTTGTGTCAGTCCGGAAACCAATCCGGTCAGGGAGAGTTCCGGACCGATCAAGAACGCCTCTATAGTGCGGTCGTTCCGAACCTCCCCTGTGCCTGCCTCTCGAGAGTCCGGTTGATGTCGGCGTCGCCCACCCCGTTCCGCCCTGCCCTGATCGCCTCCGTGCTGACCGTCGCCGCGGGCGGTACCCTCACCGCCGCCGCGACGAGTGCGGCCCCGGCCGAAGTCCGCTCCCCGCTGGCCTGGTTCGCGGTCTGCGGCGTGCTGCTGCTCGCGGCCGCCGCCTTCGCCGTCACCTGGTACGCGCGCACCGCCCGCGGCCTCGCCAAGCGGGTCGAACGGCTGACCGCCCAGGTCGCCTCCCAGGACACCTACGCCACCCAGCGCCAGGCCGCCGCCGAGCGCGAGACGGCCGCCCTGAAGGAGCGTCACGAGGCCGAGGCCGCCGCCGGGACGGCCGCGCACGCGGCGCGCACCGACGAACTCGTGCGCGCCCAGCGGGCCGAGGCGGAGCGCCTCGCCGCCGGCCACGCCGCCGCCTTGGCGGGGATCGAGCAGCGGCTGCGCCGCGCCGAGTCCGCCCGCTCCGCCGCCCTCGCCGCCGCCGCCAACGCGGCCGGACGCATGCAGGCGCTGGCCACGAGCATGATGGCCGACCTGCGCGAGATGGAGCACCGGCACGCCGACGAGGACGTCCTCGCCGACCTCCTCCACCTGGACCACCGCACCGCCCAGGCCGGCCGGCTCGCCGACTCCGTCGCGATCCTCACCGGCGCCCGCTCCGGCCGCCGCTGGGCCCGGCCCATCGTCATGGAGTCGATCCTGCGCGGCGCCATGGGCCGCATCGCCGGCTACCAGCGGGTCCGGCTGCACTCCCAGTGCGAGGCGGCCGTCGCCGGCCACGCCGCCGAGGGCGTCATGCACGCGCTCGCCGAACTCCTCGACAACGCCGCCAACTTCTCGCCGCCCAGCGCGGAGGTCCACGTCTACGTGGAGGAGGTCCCGGCGGGCGTCGTCATCACCGTGGAGGACAGCGGCCTCACCATGAGCGACGTGCAGCTCCGGCGCGCCGAGACCGCCGTCGACGCGGGGACCCAGGACCTGGCCGGTCTCTCCGGCACCCGCCTCGGCCTCCACGTCGTCGGCCGGCTGGCCCGCAAGCACAACCTCTCGGTCTCCTTCCGGCCCTCCGCGCGGGGCGGTACCGGCGTCGTCCTGATGATCCCCCAGGAGATCGTCACGCGCGGCAACGAGGCGACCGGCGCCCCCGCCGCCGCCCCCGCGGCCCCGCCGCTCCCCGTGCCCGGCCCCCGCACCGCCCCCGACTCCGGCCCAGCCCCGGCCTCCGCCACCGCCACCGAGCCGGAGGCCACCCGCCCGCCCGCCGACGCCACCCCGGCCGAGGACGCGGAGCCCGGGATCTCGCTGCCGCGCCGGCGGCGCGGCCGGACCCTGGCCGCGCACCAGGAGACCGGCAGGTCCCCGGTCGACCCGCCCCGCCCGGCGGCGCCCCGCACCGGCGAGGCGGCCCGTGCCCGCTTCGGCGGCTTCCAGAGCGGCCTGCGCGGCACCGGGGGCAAGCCCGGCGCGACGCCCGCCGCCGACCCCGACTCCTCCGCTCCCCCCGCGACGGAACCGACCACGCCGTCCTCGAACCACCCCCATTCGGAAGGCAATCCGCGATGACCGGCACGACCACCGACGACAAGCTCAGCTGGCTCCTGGAGGGCCTGCTGGAACGCACCCCGGGCACCCGGCACGCCCTGGTGCTCTCCCGGGACGGCCTCAAGCTCTGCCGCACCTCCGGGCTCTCCGTCGACCAGGCCGACCAGCTCGCCGCCATCGCCGCGGGCATCCAGAGCCTTTCGCACGGCGCCTCCGTGGAGTTCGGCGACGGCACCGGCGGGGTCCGCTCCGCGATGGCCGAGTTCTACGGCGGCATCCTCTTCATCGTCGAGGCCGGGGAGGGCGCCCATCTCGCGCTCGTCGCCGACGAGGACGCCGACGCCGGGCTCGTCGGGCACAACATGGCCGAACTGGTCGAGCAGCTGGGCGAGCACCTCGTCGCGAGGCCGCGGGGATGAAGGGCCGCGCCAGGCCGGGTCGCGACGACTCCCCCGACCGGCTCTACACCGTGACCGGCGGCCGAAGCAGCTCCGGGTCCAAAGCCTTCGACGTGGTCACGCTCGTCGTCGCGGAATGCGATCCGGTCCCCGGCATGCAGTCCGAACACGCCGCCATCCTGCGCATGTGCCGTTTCCCCACCGCCGTGGTGGAGGTGGCCGCCGGGCTCGGACTGCCCGTGTCGATCACCCGCATCCTCCTGGCCGACCTGCACGACACCGGCCGGATCAGCGCGCGGCACCCGCGCCCTTCCTCGTACCGCCTTCCCGATCACGACATCCTGGAGCAGGTGCTCGTTGGACTCCGCAATCTCTGAGCAGCACCAGACCCTGAGCAGCACCGCCGACAACGGTTTGAAGATCGTCGTCGTCGGCGGCTTCGGAGTCGGCAAGACCACCCTGGTCCGCTCGGTCAGCGAGATCCGTCCGCTGAACACCGAGGAGACCATGTCGCAGGCCGGCGAGGGCATCGACGACACGGGCGGGGTGGCCGCCAAGACGGCCACCACCGTCGCCTTCGACTTCGGCCGGATCTCGCTCGACGCGCACAACGTGCTGTACCTGTTCGGCGCGCCCGGTCAGGAGCGGTTCTGGTTCCTGTGGGACCGGCTCTTCTCCGGCACGCTCGGCGCGGTCGTCCTCGTCGACACCCGCCGGATCGCGGACTCCTGGTACGCGGTCGACCGCCTGGAGCACCACGGCACCCCGTTCGTCGTCGCCTGCAACGACTTCGGCGGGCCCGCGCACACGTCCGCCGAGGTCCGCGAGGCACTCGACCTCCCGGACGAGGTCCCGCTGGTCTTCTGCGACGCCCGGTCCCGGGAGTCCAGCAAGCAGGTCCTCATCTCGCTCGTCGAGCACCTGAAGAACGTCGTCGCCGCCGACCCGGAGCACGGTCCGCGGCCCGTACCGGAGCCCGCCCCGTGAACCCTGCCGAGACCGCGCCCGTCCCGCTGAGCGGCCCCCGCTTCCACACCGACCCCGTCGAGCTGTACCGGCGGATCCGGCGGGACCACGGGGCCGTCGCCCCCGTCGTCCTCGACGGCGACGTGCCCGCCTGGCTCGTCCTCGGCTACCGCGAGCTGCACCAGGTCACCAGCGACCCGGTGCTCTTCTCCCGCGACTCCGAGCTGTGGAACCAGTGGGACGCCATCCCCGCGGACTGGCCGCTGCTGCCCATGATCGGCCGCAAGCAGCCGTCGATCCTGTACACGGTCGGCGAGCGCCACCGCGAGCGGGCCGGGGTGATCTCGGCCGCGCTGGAGTCCGTCGACCCCTTCGAACTGCGGCGGCGCGCCGAGCGGTTCGCCGACGAGCTGATCGACGGGCTGTGCGGCAAGGGGGCGTGCGACATCATCGCCGAGTACGCCATGCTGCTGCCGGTCCGGGTGCTCGCCAGCATCTACGGCTTCTCCGACGAGGAGGGCCCCGCGCTGGTCACGGCGATGAACGACATGATCAACGGCGGTCCGGGCGCGCTCGCGGGCCAGCAGCACCTGGCCGCCTCGATGGGGGCGCTGCTCGCCGCCAAGGTGGCGGAGCCCGGTGAGGACGTCGCCTCGCGGATGCTCGGCAACACCGCCGGGTTCACCGTCGAGGAGGTCGCCCAGGACCTCATGGTGATGATGGCCGCCGGCCACCAGCCCACCGCCGACTGGATCGGCAACTCGCTGCGGCTGATGCTCACCGACGACCGCTTCGCCGCCTCGCTCTCCGGCGGCCGGCACAGCGTCGGCGAGGCGATGAACGAGGTCCTGTGGGAGGACACCCCCACGCAGAACGTGGCCGGCCGCTGGGCCTCGCGCGACACCCACCTCGGCGGGCGCCGGATCGAGCGCGGTGATCTGGTCCTGCTGGGCCTCGCCGCGGCCAACGCGGACCCGCACGTCCGGGCCGACGCCGCCGCGCTCACCGGCGGCAACAACGCCCACCTCTCCTTCGGCCACGGCGAGCACCGCTGTCCGTTCCCCGCGCAGGAGGTCGCCGAGACCATCGCCAGGACCGGCATCGAGGTCCTGCTCGACCGGCTGCCGGACGTCGATCTCGCCGTCGCCGAACCCACCCTGACACGTCGCCCCTCCCCCTGGCTGCGCGGCCTCACCGCGCTGCCGGTGACGTACACGCCGACCCCCGCCCTTGGAGGGACCGCATGACCTGCCCCATCGACCACACCGCGGGCGCCGCACCGGTCGTCCTCGACCCGTTCGTCTCGGACCTCGACGGCGAGAGCGCCCGGCTGCGCGAGGCGGGCCCGCTGGCCCGGGTCGTGCTCCCCGGCGGCGTGCCCTGCTACGCCGTCACCCGCCACGCCGAGGCGCGCGCGCTCCTCACCGACTCCCGGCTCGTCAAGGACATCGGGCAGTGGGGCGCCTGGCGGCGCGGCGAGATACCGCTCGACTGGCCGCTGATCGGCCTCGCCAACCCCGGCAAGTCGATGCTGACGGTGGACGGAGAGGAGCACCGGCGGCTGCGCACCCTGGTCGCCCAGGCGCTCACCGCGCGCCGGGTGGAGCGGCTGCGGGCCGGGATCGAGGAGCTGACGAGCGGGCTGCTCGACCGCCTCGCGGAGCAGCCGGCGGGCGGGACGGTGGACCTGAAGGCCGAGTTCGCCTACCCGCTGCCGATGAACGTCGTGGGCGAGCTGATGGGGGTGGACGCCGCCGACCACCCGCGGATGAAGGCCCTCTTCGACAAGTTCTTCTCGACGCAGACGCCGCCGGAGGAGGTGCCGCAGATGATGGCGGACCTCGGCGCGCTCTTCGCCGGGATCGTGGCGGGCAAGAAGGAGTCGCCCGGCGACGACCTGACCAGCGCGCTGATCGAGGCGTCGGAGGACGGCGACCGGCTCACCACCGAGGAGATCACCAACACGCTCCAGCTGATGGTGGCGGCCGGTCACGAGACGACGATCAGCCTCATCGTGAACGCCGTGGTCGCCCTGGAGACCCACCCCGAGCAGCGGGCGCTGGTCCTCAAGGGCGAGGTGCCGTGGGAGAACGTGATCGAGGAGACGCTGCGCTGGGCGACGCCCACCTCGCACGTGCTGATCCGGTTCGCGAGCGAGGACATCGAGGTCGGCGACCGGGTCCTGCCGAAGGGCGAGGCGCTGATCGTGTCGCACGGCGCGATCGGCCGGGACGAGGTGCAGCACGGCGGGACGGCGGGCGACTTCGACGTCACCCGCAGCCCGATCCGGCACATCTCCTTCGGGCACGGCCCGCACGTCTGCCCGGGGGCGGCGCTGTCCCGTCTGGAGGCGTCGGTGGCGCTGCCCGCGCTGTACGCGCGCTTCCCCGGGCTGAGGCTCGCGGTGCCGCGCGAGGAGCTGCGGAACAAGCCGGTCGTGACCCAGAACGACCTCTTCGACCTGCCGGTCGTGCTCGGCTGACGTCCGTGCCTGCCGGTCGCGGTGGCCCGTTCCCCCCCGGGGAGCGGGCCACCGGCGTCCGTGCGCCGTGGACCGGGAGGCCCCGGCCCGAGGTGGCAGCGCTCAGCGGGCGCCGGGCGTGGGCAGAGCGGCCCCGACCGCCGCGTGGACGGCGCGCGCCAGGCGGGCGCCCCAGAGCGAGCGGGGGCCGGCGAAGGGCTCGGTGGGGACGGCGGTCCCGGGCTCGCGGGCGAGGACGCAGACCGCGTCCGTCGGCGTTCCCGAGCAGTCGTGGCCGGCGTCGAGGAGGGCCTGGACCTTCGCTTCGGTGGCGGTCGCGACGGCGTTGACGAGGGCGGCGTCGGTGAGCGGCGCGGGCACGGTGACGACGATGTTGATGGTGCCGGGGGCCTGGGGTGCGGGGACGGCGGGCCCGGGGGCCGCCGCCCAGCCGCGTACGTCGATCCCGGCGGTGGCGACCGCGCCGACGCCGCCGTCGGCGGCGGTGCCGCGCCGGGCGACCTCGGCGGCGGTCATCAGTCCCACGCCGGGGCCGTGCAGTCCTGCCCGCCGGGCGAGGTCCGCGAGGTGTGCCTCGGGGTCGGTGCGGGTGTAGCCGTGGGCGACCTGGACGTTCATCACCCAGGCCCGGGGGCCGATCCCGCCGCCGAGGACCGCGCTGCTGACGGCCCGCCAGCCGGGTCCCGGCCGCCACAGCAGCGCGCCGAGCCGCTGCCCGTCCTCGTCCCGCTCCAGGAGTTCGGGGTGTGCGGGCGGGGCCGGCAGGGTCGGTTCCACCACGGCGGTCACGGCCACGCTCTCCTCGCTCTCACCCGTACGTCCCGGTGATCCTACGGGCCGGTCAGCGGCGGCTGCGGACCAGGAGGTACAGGAAGTACGGGGTGCCGATGATGGCCGTCATCGTGCCGGCGCCGAGCTGCGCGGGGGCGATGACGGTACGGCCCACGGTGTCGGCGGCGCCGACGAGGACGGCGCCGAGGAGGACCGCGACCGGGATCACCCGGTGGTGGCGGCGGCCGACGAGGGCGCGGGCGGCGTGCGGGGCGACCAGGCCGACGAAGCCGATGGTGCCGGCGGCGGCGACGGCGGTGGCGCTGAGCACCACGCTCAGGACGAGGAAGCCGAGCCGGCCGGGGCCGAGCGGGAGGCCGAGGAGGCGGGGGGTGTCCTCGTCGAGCGAGACGAGGTCGAGTTCGGTGCGGCGGGCGACGGCGATGGCGATGCCCACGACGACGGCGACGGCCAGGGGCAGGACGTCGGGCAGGGTCCGGCCGTAGGTGGAGCCGGACAGCCAGGTCAGTGCCTTGGTCGCGTTGAAGGGGTCGGTGAGGATGATGAGCAGGGCGACGACGGCCGCGGTGGCGGTGTGGACGGCGAAGCCGACGAGGACGAGCCGGGTCTGCTTGAAGCCGCCGCGGGCGGCGAAGCCGAAGACGATGAGGGCGGCGCCCGCGGCGCCGGTGAAAGCGGCGCCGGCCACGCTCCAGGAGCCCGCCATCGGCACGGTGGTGACGAGCAGTACGGCGCCGAGGGCCGCGCCGCCGGAGACGCCCATGATGCCGGGCTCGGCGAGCGGGTTGCGGGTGACGGCCTGGACGAGGGTTCCGGCCAGGGCGAGGGCGGCGCCCGCGAAGAGCGCGGCGAGGACCCGGGGCACCCGGGTGTCGAGGACGAAGGAGACGGCCTGGCCGGCCTGTCCGGCCGCCCAGTTGGTCACGTCGCCGAGGAGGAGCTTGGCGTCGCCGAGGAGCACGCCGCCGATCATGACGCCGACCAGGGCGGCGACGAGGACGGCGGTGGTGGCGAGGAAGGCGGTGCGGCCGCGGATGCGGAGCCGGTCGACGGCGACGTCCCCGGTGTCCCGGAGCCGGGTGGCCATCACGATGACGAAGACGGCGCCGACGAGGCTGGTGACGACGCCGGTCGGGACCAGGACGGCGGTGTCGGCGGGGATGAGCGTGCGCAGCAGGACGTCGGCGCCGAGGACGAGGGCGGCGCCCGCGAGTCCGGCGGCGGGGACGAAGACCCGGCTGCGGGCGTAGCCACGGAAGCGGCGGGCGAGCGGGCGCATGAGGGCCGGGGCGCACAGGCCGACGAAGCCGACGGGCCCGGCGAGGGTGACGGCGGCGGTGGCGAGGAGCGCGGCGAGCACGACGGCGATGACGCGGGTGGAGCGGACCGGTACGCCGAGTCCGCGGGCGGCCTCGTCGCCGAGGGCGAGGGCGTCGACGCGGCGGGCGAGGAGGAGCAGTCCGAGGAGGCCGACGACGGCGAACGGCAGCATCTGGAGCACGCCGTCGAAGCCGTTCTGGGCGATGCTGCCCTGGTTCCAGTGGTAGACGCCCTCGGTCTGCTGCGGGAAGAGCAGCAGCAGGCCCTCGGTGAGGGCGGTGAGGCCCAGGGAGAGGGCGCTGCCGGCGAGGACGAGCCGGACCGTGCCGGAGCCGAGGCCGGAGAGGCCGAGCACGACGGCGGCGGCGATGAGGCCGCCGGCGAAGGCGATGCCGGAGGAGGCGAGGAAGGGCAGGGAGACGCCGGTGGCGGCGGCGAGGCCGAGCGAGAAGTAGGCGCCGGAGTTGACGGCGAGGGTGTCGGGCGCGGCGAGGGCGTTGCGGCTGACGGCCTGGAGGGCCGCGCCGGCCATGCCGAGGGCGGCGCCGACGAGGAGTCCGGCGACCATGCGGGGCAGCCGGGAGGCGACGACGACGGAGGCGTCGCCGGGGTCGGCGTCGCCGGTGATCGCCTTGACGATCTCGGCGGCGCCGACGGAGGCGGTGCCCTGGGTGATGTCGACGAGCGCGAGGCAGGTGACGAGGAGGAGCAGGGCGGCCGTCACCGCTGCCGCGCCCGTGCGGGTGGCTGCGGCCTGTGGACGGGCAGCGGGGGTGGTCGCGGTGACGGCCATGGTGCTGTGGTTCCTCGTGTCCTACTTCTTGGTGAGCGCGGTGACGACGGAGTCGACGTACTGGTTCATCGACTCGGTGCCGCCGAACATCCAGATGCCGTCGGGGAGGCGGTGGACGTTGCCCTTCTTGACGAAGGACAGGGAGGTCCACACCTTGTCCTTGGCGAGGACGCCGGAGAAGGGGGTGGCGCTCGGGTCGCCGTCGTTGCCGATGTAGGCGAAGTGGACGCCGTCACCGAGCTTGGTGAGGCCCTCGACGTCGGTGGCGCCGAGGCCGTAGGCCGGGTCGCCCTTGACGGTCCAGGCGTTCTTCAGGCCGAGCTTCTCGTTGACGCCGCCAATCAGCGAACCGCTGGTGAAGGGGCGGATGGAGACCTGGTTGGAGACGAGGTAGCCGTCGGCGAAGGCGTACTCGGCGCCCGCGAGGCCGGCGTCGGCGAGGGCCTTCTTGCCCTCGGTCAGCTTGGTCTCGAAGCTCTTCTTGAGCTCGTCGGCCTTGGCCGTGGTGCCGGTGGCCTTGGCGATGAGGTCGAGGTTCTTCGTCATCTGGCCGATGGGGTTCGCGGCGTCGGCGGCCTTGACCTCCAGGACCGGGGCGACGGCGCGCAGCTGCTTGACGGCGGCCGGCGGCAGGTCGGAGGTGGCGAGGATGAGGTCGGGCTTGAGGGCCGCGATGGTGTCCATGCTGGGCTCGCCGCGGGTGCCGACGTCCTTGGGCTCGTTCTTGAGCGGGACGGCGGTGTTCCAGGTCTTGTAGCCCTTGACGTCGGAGACGCCGACGGGGTCGACGCCGAGCGAGATGAGCTGCTCGACGACGTTCCACTCGGTGCCGATGACCTTCGTGGCCGGGCCGTCGAGCTTGACCTCGGTGCCGGTGTCGTCGGTGAGGGTGATCGGCTCGGCCTTCTTGTCGGCCTTGGCGTCGGCGGCGGGCTCGGTGGTGCCACACGCCGTGAGAGTGGTCAGGGCGAGGGCCGCCGTGGTGAGGGCCGCTGCGGTGAGAAGGTGCTTTCTCATGGGGTGGGGCTGAGCCTTTCGGATCGCGCGGGGGTCCGCGTGTGGTGCCGGCCGATGGCGCGGGTGCGCAGCCGGCCGGTGAGGGGGTCGGTGTCGACCTCGATGCGGATGCCGTAAGTCTCCGTGAGGCGGGGTCCGGTGAGGACCTCCTCGGGGAGGCCGTCGGCGACGACGCGTCCGGCGTGGAGCAGGACGATCCGGTCGGCGACGGCGGCGGCCTGGTCGAGGTCGTGGAGGACGGCGCCGACGGCGATGCCGTGGTGGTCCGCCAGGTCGCGCATGAGGTCGAGGAGTTCGACCTGGTAGCGCAGGTCGAGGTAGGTGGTGGGCTCGTCGAGGAGGAGGACGCCGGTCTCCTGGGCGAGGCAGCCGGCGAGCCAGACCCGCTGGAGCTGCCCGCCGGAGAGGTGTTCGGCTCCCCGGTCGGCGAGTTCGTCCACGCCGGTGAGGGCGAGGGCCCGGTCCACCGCGGCGGGGCCGTCCGGGTCGGACTTCCCCCAGCGGCCGCGGTACGGGTAGCGGCCGAACTCGACGAGGTCGCGGACGGTGAGCCCGCCCGGGGTGGGCCGTCCCTGGGTCAGGAGGGCCACCTTGCGGGCGAACTCACGGGGGCTCAGGGCGAGCCCGTCGGTGTCGCCGTCGAGGACGAGTTCGGCGCGGCGGGGCCGCTGGAGGCGCGCGACCGTACGCAGCAGCGTCGACTTGCCGCTGCCGTTCGGTCCCACGAGGACGGTCACCTGGCCGGGCCGCAGGGTCAGGGAGGCGTCATGGACGACGTCGACTCCGTCGTAGGCGACGGTGACGGCGGTGGCCGACAGCTCGTGACCGCGCGGGCGGGGGACCGTGGGGGTCTCTTCACCTGCTTGCACGGCGCTTAGGTTAGCCTAAGCTCAATTTGGCTGGCCAGGGGGTTCCCCCCTTCCGCTTCGATCCGGTACGAGCGCGGCGCCGAGGCCGGGTCCGACCGCGAGGGCGGCGACGACCGGGACGAGCTCCGGAAGGCCGGTGAGTCCGTCCACGACGTGCCCGCCGGCGAGGGCGGTCAACCCCCTCGTGCCGAGCGAACCGACCGTCAGCGCGAAGAAGCCGGGCAGGATCAGGGTCGGCCGGGGCGGTCGCCGCGACCCCCGGGACAGCGGCGTCGCCGCCACCGCGGGCACCACCGCCGCCACGAAGGTCGCGCCGGTCGTCACGAGCCCCGCGCCGAGTTCGGCGGCGGCGGCGCTCAGGTGGTCGCCGGGGGCGAGGAGGAACAGCGCGGGCAGCGTCAGGAGCTCGGGCCCGCCGTGCGCGGGATCGCCGGCGGACAGGCCGGGGGTGACGACCGACACCCGCACCGATGCGGGCAGCGACAGCACGCGGGCGGCCGACCGTGGGACCCGGTCGGACGGCACCGCGAGGCCGGCGGTGGCCGATCTCGTACCAGATGGGTGGCGTCAACCGCGCGGAGCCCGGTGCGTAGAGCACGATGCCGATGATTTTCAGCCACCACGGGTACGGCGCCGGCGCGGCCTCGCTGGGCACGAGAGGAGCACTCGCCCCGGACGGTCCGCAGCCCCCGCCCCCGCCCCGCCTCCGCCCCGCCACCCGGACGGACCACCGGCGCTGCGGACGCCCCCGTCGTCGCCGAGTCTGGTGCGGATCACGTCGACATCCCCCTGGGAGGGCCCATGGCCTCGATGGACGCCGCGGCCGATCTGCCGAAACCCCGCGCCGCCGTACGGCCGGTCCCACCGCCCACGATCACCTGGGTGACGCTGGCCCTCATGACCACCGCGTCGGTCGCCAGCCTGCGCGCCGCGCCGACGATGGCGATCTACGGCCTCGCCTGCGTGTTCCTGTATCTGGTGCCCGCCGTCGTCTTCCTGCTGCCGACGGCCCTGGTCTCCGCCGAACTGGCCTCGGGCTGGTCCGGCGGCGTCTACCGCTGGGTGTCCGAGGGGCTCTCGAAGCCGCTCGGCTTCCTCGCCGTCTGGTGCCAGTTCGCCATGACGATCTTCTACTACCCGAGCCTGCTGGCCTTCGTGGCCTCGACCATCGCCTTTGTGATCGATCCCTCGCTCGCCTCGAACGGCGTCTACACGGCGATCGTCATCATGGTCCTGTACTGGACCGGCGTCTGGGTCTCCTCGCGGGGCACCAAGGCCCTCGCCGGACTGTCCAGCTGGGGCCTGATCATCGGCACCCTGGTGCCCGGCACCATCCTGGTCGTGCTGGGCATGGTCTTCCTCGGCCAGGGCAACCCCTCGGCGGCGCCGATGGACGGCAGCCACCTGCTCCCCCAGTGGACCGGCCTGGCGAGCCTGGTGCTGATCGTGAACAACTTCCTGTCGTACTCGGGCATGGAGATGAACGCCGTGCACGTCTCCTCGCTGAAGGACCCGGCGAAGGAGTACCCCAAGTCGATGTTCCTGGCGATGGGCCTGGTCCTGCTGATCTTCATCCTCCCGGCGCTGGCCATCAGCTGGGTCGTCCCGGCCGACCAGCTCAGCCTCACCGCGGGCGTGATGCAGGCCTTCGACGCCTTCTTCTCGTACTTCGACGTCGGCTGGATGACCCCCATCGCCGCCGTCATGCTGATCTCCGCCTCGCTCGGCGGCATGCTGACCTGGCTCGCCGGCCCGTCCAAGGGCCTCCTGGAGATCTCCCGGAGCGAGGGCTACCTGCCGCCCTTCCTCCAGAAGCTCAACAGGTTCGGCATCCAGCAGAACATCCTCGTCACCCAGGGCGTCGTGACCTCGGTCATCGCCCTCGGCTACGCGCTGATCCCGAACGTCTCCAGCGTGTACTGGATCTTCTCGACCATCACCACGCAGGTCTACCTCATCGTCTACCTGCTGATGTTCGTCGCCGCGATGCGTCTGCGGAAGCTCAAGCCGGACCACCCGCGCGGCTACCGGGCGCCCGCCCTCGGCCTCATCTGCTCGGTCGGCCTGCTCGCCTCGCTCGCGGCCATGCTCATCGGCTTCGTCCCGCCCTCGCAGTTCGGCAGCGGCAGCCTCTGGTCGTACATCGCCATCGTCGGCGGCGGCCTGCTCGTCCTCGGACTGCTCATCCCGTGGGCCTTCCTGAAGCTGCGCAAGCCCGGCTGGCGCACGGCCGAGGCCGCCGCCCCGACCGAGGGGAACGCCTCATGAGCCCGACCCGCTTCGCCTCCGAGCACAAGTGGATCTACTGGGGCGCCATCGTGATCCTGGTCGGACTGCTGATCACCGGCCTCGTCCGGTACAGCAGCTTCAAGCGGACCACGGAGGCCACGAACAAGGCCGGGCAGCTCAGCGAGGAACTGGTGAAGGCGGGTTACCCCGCCCCCGACCAGGAGACCGCCGTACGCCTGCTCGGCACCGACGGCGGACAGGTCTGCGAGGACCCCGGCAACGCCCTGAAGAAGGCGCTGTACCGGCTCCAGCAGCTGTCGAACGGCGCCACCGGCCCGGGCAGCCGCCCGGTCATCGCCGACTCCAAGGCCGTCGAAGCCGAACGGATCGTGCTCCAGGTCTACTGCCCCGACCAGGTGGCCGCCTTCGACGAGACCGTCGGGGACCTCAAGACCGACGACACCGTCAGGCGCTGACGGACCGTGCGGCCCCGGGCCTCAGGGGGTGTCCGGGGCGGTGCGGACCGGGAAGCTGAAGGTGCGCCCCTGCTCCTTCAGCCACGGCAGCACCTCCCGCAGTGCCGCCACGCTCTGCGAGCGGTCGCCTCCGCCGTCGTGGAAGAGGATGGTCGGACCGTTCGGCAACTCGTTCTTGACGGTCGCCACGATCGCGGCGGCGCCGGGCCGCTCGAAGTCCTTGGTGTCCACGTTCCAGCCGAGCGGCCGCATCCCGGCGATCGCGGCTATCTTCCTGCTGTCCGGGGTGAAGGCGCCGCCCGGGGCGCGGTAGTACTGCACCTCCACCCCGCCCGCGGCCTCCTCGATCATCTTCCGCGCGTCGAGGATCTGCCGCTCCTGGTACGCCACGGACTTGCGGTCCATCGCCGTGTCGTGGGTCATCGTGTGGTCGCACAGCCGGTGCCCCTCGGCCACCACCCGCTTCACCAGCTCCGGGTGGCGCTTCGCCTGCGGGCCGATCATGCAGAACACGGCCTTGACGTCGTGCTGCTTCAGGACGTCCAGCATCTGCGGCGTCCAGCGCGGGTCCGGGCCGTCGTCGATGGTGATGTTGACGGCCCGTCCGCCCGCCTCCGCCGCGTGCGCGATCCCCACCGGCACCCGCACCGTCGGCTTCGCGGGCCGGACCGGCTCCTCGGCCCGCTGCGCCGGCACCCCCGGCCGGGGCGCTCCCCCGGTCGCCGACGCGGCGGCCTGCTCGTCCCCGCCCACCAGTGCCGTCGCCCCCCAGGCGGCGAGGCTGATGCCGACCGCCGACGCCAACACGGCCACGTGCGCGGTGTACTTGCCCATCCGGCGCATGCGCCCTCCGATCCTCTCGTTCCCGATGCGACCCCGCGCCTTCCGGCGCGCTCCCGGGAGGGAGGACGAAACACACCCCGAACAGGTTTCACCCGTTCGGCGGATGTGACACAGCTACCGTTCGGCTCCGATTCCGCTGCTGTTCGGATGGTGCGCCGGACGGGCTTCCGGTGCAGACTGTCCCTCACACCGGGTCGAGATCGCGTCTGGAGGCCGGAAGAGTGAGCGGCGGCAGCGGCGGACGGCGTCTGACCGGCAGGGTCTCGGCCGTGCGGACCTCGACCGTGTACCGGTCCGCGGCGCTCCGCGCCCGCCGCCGGCGCGACAGCGGCGGGATTCCGCTCGACGGCCCCGGCACCGAGGGACGGCTCGCCTGGCTCAACGCCGCGAGCACCCGGATCGGCACCACCCTGGACCTGGAGCGCACGGCCCGGGAGCTGGCCGAGTTCACCGTGCCCGACTTCGCCGACGGCGCCGCCGTCGACCTCATGGAGAGCGTGCTGCGCGGGGAGGAGGGCTCCCGCTGGACAGGGCGCGGCGTCCCGCCCATGCGGGCGGTCGCGCTCTCCGCCGTCGACACCATGTCCACCCTGGAGGCGACGCCGGTCGGCGAGACCTTCGTCCGCGACCAGAAGCACCACGAGACGCTGCTCCACCAGAACTGTCTGCGCCAGGGCAAGCCGGTCCTCGTGGCCCGGATGCGCGAGGAGGACTTCGCCCGCGTCTCGCCCACCGCGAGCGGCGCGGCGAAGATGCGCGCGCTCGGCGTGCACAGCTATCTCGCGGTGCCGCTGATCGCCCGCGGACTGCTGCTCGGCAGTGCCGACTTCGTCCGCGGCGCCGGCAGCCCGCCCTTCTCCCCCACCGATCTGGCCCTCGCCGAACAGCTGGCCTCCCGCGCCGCCGTCTTCATCGACAACGCCCGGCTGTACGGCCGCGAGCGCGAGCGCGTCGTCTCCCTCCAGCGCAGCCTGCTGCCCCGCGCCACCCCGGTCACCCCCGGACTGCGGGTGCACGCCGAGTACACCCCCTCGGCGGCGAGGCACCCGGTGGGCGGCGACTGGTACGACGTCATGTCCCTGCCCGGCGGGCGTACGGCCCTGATGGCCGGCGACGTCATGGGCCAGGGGCTGCCGGCCGCCGCCACCATGGGCCGGCTCCGGGCCGTCGCCCGCACCCTGATGACCCTCGACATGGCGCCCGAGCGGGTCCTCGCCCGGCTCGACCTCGCCACCCGCGACCTGGAGGACGACCAGGTCGCGACCTTCCTCTGCGCGGTCTACGACCCGGCGGACTCCCGCTGCACCCTGGCCGGCGCCGGGCTGCTGCCGCCGCTGCTGCTCGACGGGCGCGGCGGAGCGGACTTCGTCCCGCTGCCGGCCGGGGCCCCGCTGGGCGCCGGGGTGATCCCGTACGACCCGGTGACGGTGACCGTGCCGGAGGGCGGGGCGCTCGTGCTGTACACCGACGGTCTGGTGAAGGCGCGCGGCGCCGACCTGGAGGAACAGCTCGGCAGGCTGCGGTCGGCGGCGCTCGGGCTGCCCCCGGCGGCGCTGGAGGCCGGCGGGCTCATCGCGGTGGCCCCGGCGGGCTCCGGCCGCTTCGACGAGGCGGTGCTGCTGACCGCGCGAGCCGTGCCGCTCGGCGCGGAGACGGGGCTGAGGGTGTGGCCGCTGTCGGGTGACGGCAGGGCCGCGTCGGAGGCCCGGCGGCTGGTCACCCGCCAGCTCGCCGAGTGGGGCCTGGACGAGCTCGCTGACGTGTGCGAGCTGGTCGTGTCGGAGCTGGTCGGCAACGCCCTGCGGTACGGCAACGGGCCGGGCGAGCTGCGGCTGCTGCGCGGGGAGCGGCTGGTCGTGGAGGTCTCGGACACCGGACCCGACCTGCCGCAGATCCAGCACGCCGACCTGAGCGACGAGGGCGGCCGCGGGCTCCAGCTGGTCAACATGCTCTGCCGCCGCTGGGGTTCCTGCCGCACCTCCGGCGGCAAGGTCGTCTGGGCCGAGCAGAACCTGCCCTCCTGATCGCCCGGCCAGGGTCGGAGGACCCTGCCCCGGGTGACGAACGGCCCTGCCCTCGGCCCGCGCCGAGGGGCACTCTGGCCAGGTAGGCCGTCGAGACCCGCCGCCGGGCGGGAGTCCGGCGAAGGAGGGCCATGTCCGCGTCACCGACCAGAACCGTGCGGCGGTCACCCGCGCCGGGTGTCGCGTGCCGCGCGGAGCTGCGCTACGCCGTCGGACGGGCACTGCCGTTCCTCGTGATCGTCCTCGCGACCCTCGCGGACGTCCTGACCTCGCCGGAGGAACGGTTCGGCCGCTTCCTCATCGCCGCTCCGGCGCTCGCCGCGGCGACCTGGAGCGCCCGGGGCACCGTCGCGATCGGCGGACTCGCCATGGCCGTGACCGGCGCCCTGTCCGTCGTGCGCGGCGAACCGCTCGTCCCCGCCCTGGCCAATCAGGTCGTGCTCGCCTCCGTGGTCCTCGCCGCGGCCGTCTCCAGCCACGCCCGGCAGCGCCGGGAGGCGGAACTGCGGCAGATCAGCGCGGTGGCGGAGGCCGCCCAGTCGGCCGTCCTGCGCCCGCTGCCGCCCCGCCTGGGCTCCGTCGACCTGCGGCTGCTGTACGAGGCGTCCGCCGCCGGCGCGCACGTCGGGGGCGACTTCTACAAGGCGCTCAAGGTCCGCGACGGCGTGCGGATCATGCTCGGCGACGTCCAGGGCAAGGGCCTTCCGGCGGTCGAGGCCGCGTCGCTGCTCCTCGGCTCCTTCCGCGAGGCCGCCTACACGGCCCCGGACCTGCCCGCGATCGCCCAGCGCCTGGAGGCCAGCATGGCCCGGTACGCGGAGCGGGCCCCGGAGTCGGACGCGGCCGACCGCTTCTCGACCGTGCTGCTCGCGGAGATCCCCGACGACCGGCCGGTGATCCGGCTGCTCAGCTGCGGCCACCCGGCCCCGGTGGTGCAGCGGGGCGGGACCGTGGAGACGGTCGAGCTCTCCGCGCCGTCCGTCCCGGTGCATCTGCCGGTGCCGGTGGACGCCCCGTTCACCGTGGAGGAGGTGCCGTTCGGCCCCGGCGACCGGCTGCTGATGTTCACCGACGGCGTCTCCGAGACCCGGGACGCGGGCGGTGCCTTCTACCCGCTGGAAGGACGCCTGCGGGCCTGGGCGGACGAGCCCGGGGACCGGATCCCGGAGCTGCTCAGGGAGGACCTGGCCCGGTTCGGCGCGCACGGTCTGGAGGACGACACCACGGCCCTCCTGGTGGTCAGGGACGGTCCCGTGGCTCCGGCCGTGGGCGTCCCCGCACCGCCCCGTGCCACGCCCGTCGCGGCCTGACGGACCAGGTCCGCGCCCCGGGCCGGATCCGGGCCGTGCTATCAAGGCCGGATGACGCTCACACAGGGCCTGCGGGTGCGCCTCGCGGTCGATCTCAGGGTGGCCGGCACGGTCACGGCGGCCGGCGACCCGGCCGAGGAGCCGGCGGCGGTGGCCGGGGCGCTGCTGCTCGGGGCGGGCGCGGAGGGGGTCGTCGAGCGGGTCGACGAGCCGGAGGAGTCCCGGCCGGACGCGGAGGCGGCGGAGTACGAACGCCTCGTCTCGCTCCTGGAGTCGTTCGGCGCCCAGATGCCGCCGGCCAGCCGGGAGCGCCTGGAGGAGCAGGTGCGCGAGCTGGAGCCGGCCTGGGAGGCGTACCGCGGCCGGCGGCCGGTGGTCACGGCCCGGGTGCGGCTCGACGGCGGGCTCGTGCTGGAGCGGGTGCGCGCGGACGTGCTGACCGGCGCCTGAGGCGGACCGGCCGGGCACCATACCAGGACGGACCGTCCTTCCTCGCGAAGTTCGAACACTCTCCACAGTCGGACGATTCCGTAGGGTAGTCATGAACCAGGGAGGAAACACCTTGGTCTTCAGTCTGATCCGTCGCCGCGCGTCCGCTCCCGCCGGCGCCGCATGCCCCTACTCGGCCGCCGCCGCGGATTCCGGCCCCGTGCCGCCGCCGGCCGGTCCGCGCGAGCCGGACCGGGTGGACCGGCGGCGGGCGGAGGAGTTCCTCCGCCAGTTCCACGAGGAGACCCCGGGCGCCGGGGACGCGGACGCCCGGGTCCGCCGGGTGCGGGCCGAGATCGCCCGTACCGGCACCTACGAGCACACGCCCGAGGAGCTGGCCTTCGGCGCCCGGGTCGCCTGGCGCAACGCGGCCCGCTGCATCGGCCGGCTCTACTGGAGCAGCCTCGTCGTGCGCGACCTGCGCGGGGTGTCGACCGCCGACGGGATCGCCGCCGCCTGCGCCGAACACCTGCGGGCGGCGGGCAACGGCGGGCGGATCCGGCCGGTCCTCACCGTCTTCGCCCCGGACCGGCCCGGCCGGCCGGCGCCCCGGATCGTCAACGACCAGCTGGTCCGGTACGCGGGCCACCGCGCCCCCTCCGGCCGCTGGGTCGGCGACCCGCGCGCGGCGGCGGTCACGGCGCTCGCCCGGGAGCTGGGCTGGAAGCGGGAGGAGGAGCCGTTCCAGGTGCTGCCGCTGATGGTGCGGGAGCGGCAGGACAGCCGGCCGGAGTGGTACGAGCTGCCCGACGGCGCCGTGCGGGAGGTGCCGCTGCGCCATCCCGAGCACGCCTGGTTCGCCGGGCTGGGGCTGCGCTGGTACGCGGTGCCGGCGATCAGCGACATGGTGCTGGAGATCGGCGGGGTGCGGTACCCGGCGGCGCCGTTCAACGGCTGGTACATGGGCACCGAGATAGGCGCCCGGAACCTCGCCGACGCGGATCGGTACGACCTGCTGCCGCTGGTCGCGGAGAAGCTGGGCCTGGACCGCTCGTCGGAGCGGACGCTGTGGCGGGACCGGGCCCTGGTGGAGCTGAACGTGGCGGTCCTGCACTCCTTCCAGGAGGACGGGGTGACGATGGCGGACCACCACACCGAGTCCGAGCGGTTCCTGAAGCACATCGCGCGGGAGCGGCGGCACGGCCGGCCGACGCCGGCCGACTGGAGCTGGATCGTCCCGCCCCTGTCGGGCGCGGCCACGCCGGTCTTCCACCGCTACTACGACCCGGTGGACCCGACCCTCCGCCCCGCCTTCGTCCCCCGGCAGGGGCAGCCCGGCGGGGTGGGCGGCGTGTGACCGGGCGGGGTGGTGGCGCCCCGCCCGAGGTCAGTACCGTCCGCCGCCCGTACGGTTCCCCCTCCCGCCCCTGCGGGGGCGGGAGCCCTGGCGGCGGCCCGCGGGGTCGGCGGCACCGCCGGCGGCCTCCGGGGAGGAGAACAGCACCGGGACGCCGGGTCCCGAGGCTGCGGGGGCGGCCGGGGCGGGGGTGCGCGGCTCGGGCACCCGCTCGGCTCCGCGGGGCTCGGCGGGGCCCGTCGAGCGCGCCACGATCCGGGCGTGGGTGATCAGCGGGGCGCACGCCTCGCAGATCTCGGCGAGCGTCCACACCTCGCCCACGGCGGGGTTGTGGATGAGGACGAGAAGGGTCCGGCCGAAGCAGCTGGCCCGGGTCTGGTGGTGGCGGCAACCCGCTCCCCCGCAGGCGCACGAGGCGTGGGGGCGGGGGGTCGCCAGGCGGGCGTGGGCCCGCGCGTGCTCGGCGGCGAAGGCGCGCAGCGCGCGCACGTCCTTGGAGCGGTCGGGCATGCGGCAGCCTGTCGTGGTGCAGCTGACCCGCGCCGAGTGGTCGTGGTGGCCGGTGAGGCGAATCGTCCAGGTCCTGCCTGGCACACGGGATCCGAGTGGCATGCTCAACGCACACAAGTCCGTTCGGGAGAGGAGGCGTTCGGTCTCTGTTTACCCCGAAGACGGTGTCTCGACGCGTCCTCCCGGGGCGTGTCAGGCGGTGTCGTCATCCTTGCCGCTCCCGGGGCGGAACGCCGCGGCCAGGAGGACGGCCGCCCAGATGCCGAGCGGGGTCACCGGCCAGTAGAACTGCAGTTCGCCGTCGCTGAGGCAGCTCACGCCCCAGATCACCGACAGGACCAGGGCGCCGCCCAGCCAGTAGCGCCATTCGGCGTACCACTCGGCGAGCTCCTTGCGCTTGCGCTCCTCCTTGTCGGGCCTGGGGGCGGGCAGGTCCGCGGTGAGGGCGGCGAGCTCGCCGGCGGTGCGGGCGCGGAGCGCGGCCCCGACCCTGTCGGCGTGTTCCTGCGGGAGGAGACGCCCTTCGGTGAGTGCGGCGGCGAGGATGTCGACGGCGGCGTCACGCTCCCGGTCCGAGACCCGCACCTCGGGCGCGGTGTCCCGTTTCCGCATCGGGTCGCCGGAGCGTTCGGGCTGCTGTTCCATGACTCCCCCATTCGTTAGGATACAACCGTATCCTAAACCATGGAGCGTGACGATGCCGAGAACCGTCGACCGGTCGGAACAGCGCCGCCAGATCGGCGCCGCCCTGCTGCGCCTGGCCGGCGAGGAGGGCCTCGACCAGGTGAGCGTCCGTACGGTGGCGGCGGCGAGCGGGCGGTCGCCGGGAGCGGTCCAGAAGTACTTCCGCTCCAAGGAGGACCTGCTCCTCTTCGCCTCCGAGCTCGCGGGCGAGCGGATCGAGTACCGGATGGGGACGATCGACCCGGCCCTGCCGCCGCGGCGGGCGCTGCGCGAACTGATCCTCACCACCCTCCCGCTGGACGAGGAACGGCGCGCCGAGACCGCCGCCCAGCTGGCCTTCGCGGTGCACGCGGCCCACCACCCCCGGCTGGCCGAGGTCCGGCGGCGGATCGACCGGGAGCTCCGGGACGCGCTCGCCGGCCGGCTCGCCTCCCTCGGCAGCCCGCTCCCCGAGGCCACCGCCGACGCCGTCATCGCCGTCTCCGACGGCCTCGCCCTGCGGATGCTCTACACCCCCGCGGAAGCGCCCGCCCTGCTCGCCGCCCTCGACCGGGCGCTCGACGCCCTCACGTCCCCGGACTGACGGGGCGGCGCCCCGGTGGTCCGCACGAAGACCGGTGAGCGGTTGTCACCCCGCGCACCGGCCCGCGGCCGGCCCCGGCGCGAGGGAGGCCAGCAGGTCGTCCAGCGGAGCCGGTACGCGGGCGAGGTCGAGGCCCTCGACGAGGACCCGCCCGTAGCGGATCTTCCGTCCCGACGTGGTGCCGAGGAAGCGGCGCATCCGCACCACGGGGCTCCGGTCGCGCTGGGCGGGCTGGTTCAGGAAGGTCCGCAGCGGGCGCCCCTCGCCCTCCGACACGACCAGTTCCCCGACCCGGTCCACCCCGAGGGCGCGGATCAGCTCGTCCTCCAGGTCGGCGTCGCAGACGAAGAACGCGTCGGGATCGGCTCCGGCGGCCTCCAGTCCACGGGCGTAGTGGGCGCGCTCGGCCACGTCGCAGAGACCGGTGAGGCGGAGGCCGAGGCCCGGCGGGCCGAGGAGCCGGGCGTGGCGGGCGGCGTTGGTGGCGCCGTTCATGGACAGGACGCAGACGCCCTCGGCGGCCAGGTCGCGGCCGCGGCGGGCCGCCAGCGCCTCGACCGCCGCCACGTCGCTGCGCCCTTCGAGGAGCACGACGGTCCGGACGGGCAGGAGCGCGGCGAGCTCGCGCGCGGTGTCGCCGGGTCCGCCGGCCGCCCACGAGGCGACCTCGGACCGGAAGGCGTCCATGTCTGTCATGCACAGGAGTCTGGGCGCCGGCCGGCCGCGACGGTACCGGTTTTCGGGCGCGGCGGGCTCCGTCGGGGGTCGGTGGCGCGGGGCGGTGGCGTGCCGCTCCGCGGTCCGCGGCGCGGCGCGGCGGGCTCCGTCCGGGGTCAGTAGCGCAGGGCGGTGGCGACCGAGGGGGTGACCGAGCCGGAGAGCTTGTGGGTGCTGCGGGCGGTGCCGTCGCCCGGCTTGCCGGCGGGCACGTCGGAGATGGTCACGACGACGGTGTCGACGAGCTTGCCGTCGCCGTCCTTGAACTGCACCTGGACCGCGAAGGACCGGGTCCGGTCGTCCGTGTTGTCGACGGTGACCGGGACGGTGGTGCGGCCGTCGGCGTCGGTGGCGGCCTCGCCGAGCTCCACCTCGTCCTTCGCGTCGACCCCGTCCTTGATCTCGGAGAGCTGCTGATCGGCCTTGGCGGCGGCCTCGGAGGCCGCGTCGGAGACCCCCTCGGCGGCGGAGGCGACCGCCGAGGCGGCCTCGCTGACCGCTCCCGACACGGGGTCGCCGTCGTCGGAACAGGCCGCCGTGCCCAGCAGGAGGGCTCCGGCGAGCAGGCCGGCGGCGCCGCCGCGTACCCAGCGTCCGGTCATGTCGTGGTCTCCCTCGGCTCGCGCGTGATCGTCGGCCCCAGTCAACGACAGCGCCCGGCGGCCCGCATCCCGGGGGCCGCGGTCAGTGGCGGCCGAGGGCGATGACGGCGATGTCGTCGGCGAGGTGGTGCGTCCAGTCGCGGACGTCGTCGTCGAGGTGGCGGACCAGGTCGTCCGGGGTGCGGGGGCAGGCGTCGGCGAGCCGCTCGGCCAGCGGGTAGAACTCGCCGGTGGAGTTGCGCGCCTCGCTGAGGCCGTCGGTGTGGGTGAGCAGGGTGGCGCCGGGGGCGAGGTCGAGCCGGTGGGGTCGTACGGCTCCGGCCGCGCCGAGCAGGCCGAAGCCGAGCGGCAGCACGGCGGGCACGTGCAGCTCGCGGGTCCGCTCCGGGCCGACCTCCAGCGGGGCCAGGTGGCCGCAGTTCACGGCGTGGAGGTCGGGGGAGCCCCCGGAGTGCTGGAGGAGGAGGGCGGTGGCGAACAGCTCGTGGTCGTCGCGGGCGGTGGCGGCCCGCTGGACCTGCCGGTCCAGGCAGGCGGCGACCTCGCCGAGGTCCTCGGTCTCGTGGGCCTGGCTGCGGAAGCAGCCCAGCAGGTCGGTGACGGTCTGGACGGCCTGGAGGCCCTTGCCGCGCACGTCGCCGATGAGGACGCGGGTGCCGTAGGGGGTGTCGACGGCTTCGAGGAAGTCGCCGCCGATGGCGGTGCCGGCCGTCGCGGGGTGGTACAGGCCGGCGAGGCGGAGTCCGCCGAGGCGGGCCGGGATGGGGTGGAGCACGGCGCACTGGAGCGCGGTGGCGGTCTCCCGGGTCCGGGTCAGTCGCTCGGTCTGTTCGCGGCGCGACCAGGCGACCGCCCCGGCGGCGGCGCCGACGGCGAGGGCGACGATGACGCTCATCGGCTGGCTGGTCTCGGCGTCCACCATGACGTACTGGAGGACCGAGGCGCCGGCCACGGCGAGGGCGACGACGGGACGGCCGAGGGCGAGGGCGGCGACCGCGACCACGATCGTGCCGACCCAGAGCAGCTCGCGGGCCTCCGTGGGCTGCGGCAGGGGGCCGAGCGCGGAGGTGTAGGGCAGGGCCTGGGCGGCGGCGGTGCCGACGAGGATGGCGCCGGGCAGCAGGGCCGCGTTCACGCCCAGGTGGGGGCGGGGGACGGCGGCGAGGAAACGGGCCATCTGCGGGGCGGCGGCCAGCATGGTGCCGAAGCCGATGAGGGTCACGACGGCGACACCGCCCCCGAGGGCGTGCCCGGCGTGGTCGACCAAGGCGTGCAGCAGGGCGAGGCCGAGGGCGGCGAGCGGCAGCCCGAGGGAGGCGCCGGCCAGCGGGGACACGGCCCGGTACCGGACCAGCAGACAGGCGGCGGCCCCACCGGCGCCGAAGGCGGAGAGCACCAGGGCGGCGGTGGCGGTGGAGAGTCCGACGGCGGTGACGAGCACGGGGACGGCCATCGTGAGGACGACCTGGGTGAAGCCGAGGGCGAGGCCGGCGACGAGCGCGCCGGTCCTGACGGCGCCGGGCACGTGCTCGGCGCGGGAGCGCTCGGCGGAACGGCGCAGGGCGCGGACCCGGGCGGCGGCGCAGGCGAGCACGGCCGCGGTGAGCAGGACGCCGACACGGAGATCCCGCCAGCCCCAGAGCGGGGCGAGCTGGAGCGCGGCGGCGAGGGCGACGGCGCACAGGACCTGGCAGACGGTGCGGACCGCGTCGGGCAGGGCCTCGCGGGCGAGCGGCCGGGCTTCGGGGAGCAGCCGGCGGACGAGCACCAGGGCGGTGGCGGCCGCGGCGGCCATGAGGGCGGCGGTGATCCGCCAGCCGGTGAGGGCCGCCGCGTGCGGGGCGAGGTTGACCGCGAGCACGAAGCCGAGGGACATGGCGGCGAGCCAGCCGCCCATGATGCGGCGGATGCGGCCGGGCATGGAGACGGTGGTCATGAAGGCGAGGCAGGAGACGAAGACGGCGGCCAGGGCCGCGGCCACCAGGATCCGGCCGAGCACGTAGGTGGCGGGGTCGAAGGAGGCGGCGAGGGCGGTGGAGCCGAGGCAGAGCGCCGCGAGGGAGGCGGTGAGGGTGGTCCGCCGGCCCTTGAGGTCGCCGGCGCGTCCGGTCGCCGCGAGGACCGCGATGGCCAGGCAGGCGCCGGTGATCTGGGCGACGGCGTTGTCCTCGGCGGTGACGCCGAGGTCGGTGTGGACGAGGGGGGCGACGGCCGCGTTCATGGCGGGGGCGACGACGTACAGGGCGGCGACCAGGGCCAGGACCAGCCCGATCACCCGGGGGGAGACGGCGTGGCCGCTCCCCGGCGCCGGTGCGGCACCCGCCCCGGACGGCATGGTGGTGCCGGTCATCGACAGGACCTCCTCGTGGCTCCCCCGTGGACTTCCCCTCAGGAGCTTCCCAGCGAAGAGGTGCGAACATATAGGGTCAAAAGGCCTATAAAGTCATACAAGACTGGTCATACGTGACCAGTCCCGCGAGACCGGTCGTGCGTGATCGGTCGTGCGTGATCGGTCGTGCGTGATCGGTCGTGCGCGGCGACCTGCCGGACCGGTCCGGCCATGGACGGAGGGCCACCGGCGGGCCGCCGCGCCGGTTCCTCATTCCCGCAGGGGCACCGCCGCCGGCGTTCTGACCGGGCCGACGACGGTCATGGGTATCCGCACGTTCTCGCAGAAGCGGCGGACGCGGGAGAGCACGCTCAGCGAGGCGGGGCTGGGATCGGCGGTGGTGAGCTGGACCCGGACGTGCCGGGGCCGGTGGGCGTGGGCCAGGGCCTGGGCCTCCAGATCGGCGGCGGAACGGCTGGAGAGGGCGAGGTCGCCGGGGAGCGACAGGTGCAGGACGCCCTCTTCGAAGGCGTGGCCGATGAGCATGGCCGCCTCCTTCCGTCGTACGCCGTCCCACCGCCCGCAGGCGGTGGGACGGACGGTTTCCGTCAAGGCGTTGTGCCGGGCACGCTGGCACCAGGCTGGCAGACGCGGACCGTGTCCGCACCCGCACGGCCCGCAGCCCCCGGAGCCCGGCGCGCACGGTGAAGCCCCTGGTCGAGGCGGCGCCGGCCGGAGACCGCGGCCCGGCGGGACCCGGGGCGGGCGGTCAGTGGGACACGGTGGCCTCCGGGCCGGTCCGCCCGGGCGCGGTGTCGTCGAGGAAGCCGCCTGACTGGTGCCGCCAGAGCTTGGCGTACGCCCCCTCCGCGGCGAGCAGCTGGTGGTGGTCGCCCTGTTCGACGATCCGGCCGCGGTCGAGGACCACGAGCCGGTCCATCCCGGCGACGGTGGAAAGCCGGTGGGCCACGACGAGCGCGGTCCTGCCCTCCATGAGCCGCCACAGGGCGTCCTGGACGAGGAGTTCGCTCTCCGAGTCGAGGGCGCTGGTCGCCTCGTCGAGGAGGAGGATCGGGGCGTCGCGCAGGATCGCCCGGGCCAGCGCCACCCGTTGCCGCTGTCCGCCGGAGAGCTTCACCCCGCGCTCCCCGACCAGGGTGTCGAACCCCTCGGGCAGCGCGTCGGCGAACTCGGTGACGTGGGCGGCCTCGGCGGCCCTGCGGACCTCGGCCTCCGTGGCCCCGGGCCGGGCGAAGGCGATGTTCTCCCGGAGGGTGCGGTGGAACATCGCCGGGTCCTGCGGTACGGAGGCGATGAGGCCGCGCAGGTCGGACTGGCGCATGCGGCTGATGTCCTGACCGCCGATCAGGATCCGCCCTCCGTCGACGTCGGTCATCCGCAGCAGCAGCCGGGTGAGGGTGGTCTTGCCGCCGCCGGAGCGGCCGACGAAACCGACCTTGGTGCCGCCGGGCACGTCCAGGTCGAGGCCCTCGAAGAGCGGCGCGGCGCCCCGGTGGGCGAAGCGCACGCCCTCGAAGCGGACGTGACCGGACGGTCCGGCGAGCGGTTCGGGCGACGGCGGGTCCACGACGGTGGGGGGGTCGAGGAGGAGTTCGGTGAACTGGGCCGCCTCCGTCATGGAGCTTTCGAGCCGCCGGTAGATCTGGTTGAACTCGAACAGATTCCCAATGCTAGTATCCAAGTCGAGTAACGGGCGCTGAGCTGCGGTCTTCGCGGAAGCTGCCACTTGACCAGGAGGCACAGATCATGCCGCGCGCGACCACTCCAAAACTGAGTTTCGCCCGAGAGACCTACACGCGTCAGCGCTTCGCGTCGTCCAAGTCGGAGGGGGTTCGGTACGCGCAGAAGAGCCTTCTGACGCGCTTCGAGCGGAGCGCCGGCGGACTGCACGTCGGTTCGCTCCGGGCTCATCACCTTGAGGACTTCTTTTACGGCGCCGAGGGCCTGGCCGCCACCTGCCAGCCTCAGACCCTCGGCAAGTACCGGAACGACATGAAGGCGTTCCTGAGCTTCTGCCACCGCCGTACGTGGACGCCCCACACCCCGGACGTCCTCTTGGACGGCATACGCGAGAAGAGCACGCGGGCCGCCCGGTCGCGGTACCGCATGACTCGGGCCGAGCTGCGGGAGCTACTGGCCGCCGCCGAAAATCCCCGGGACGTAGCCCTGATCTGTTTCGTGGCGTGCACGGGCGTCCGCATCTCCGAGGCCCTGGGCATGAAGAAGGGTGACGTGTCCTTCTCGAAGGGCGAGCTGTACGTGTACCTCCCGAAGACGAAGGAGGAGGTGACGTACCCCCTCGCTAGCGACTTGGAGCGGGCCCTTCGGGAGTGGCTGACCGTGTACGCCGTTCAGCTTGACCGCCCCCTGAAGCGGACCGATGTCCTGTTCCCCGCCTTTCACCGACGGGTCTTTGTCGAGGGCGGCGGGATGAGCGCCGGGGGGCTCTACAACCCGGCGGCCCCGATCACTTCACCTCGGCGCATTCTGCGGCCTACCGCTGAGCGGGCGGGCATTGAGCTTGAGGACGGCGACGGCTGGCATACTGTGCGCCGGTCGTTCGCGCGCATCCTGTATGACGACTGTGTCGACCTCGGGCACGATGCGGCTCTCCGGGTGGTTCAGGCCGCTCTCAACCATAAGTCGGTCATCACGACCGAGAGGTATCTCGGGCTCAACTTGGAGCGTCAGCGCTTCTACAAGCTGATGAAGGGCCAGGACTTCCTTAGTGCCGATCTGAGCGGCGGTACGATTGTGAGTCTCGGTGAGAGGAGGGCCCATGGCTAAGGAAGTGGTCTCCCGGTGCGACGAATGCGGCACCACGGAAGGCGTGCGGGAGTTCATCGTCAGTGTTGACGTGCACACGCGCGAGCTGGACCTCTGCCCCGAACACGCTGCCCCGCTCCTCAGGCTCTATGACCTCGGAACCGAGGTCTCTACGGGCCGGAAGGCTTCCTCTAAGGCGCGCAAGGGCGGGCATGCCGTTGTCGCGATCGAGGACTGGCAGGCTAACCAGTCCTAGCGTGTAAACGACTCGAACCCCCAACCGGCGCCCGGTTGGGGGTTCTTCGTGTTCACCATAGACCGTCCTGGCCCACGTTCTCTTCGTGCACCTCCCGATCGATCGGCATGATGACCCCCCGGAAGGTGGGGCCGATCTTGACCAGGATGGGCCCCTTCGAGTCGTACACGCACATGTCGAGGGCCCTGCCCAGGCCATCCTTCCCCTTCGGCGCCTTCACCTTCGAGAAGCGGCTGAGTAGGGCGGGGTCGAATGCGACCAGCTCGGGAAGGGCCGGCGGTCGCCCTTCGAGGCGTGTAAACAGCGTGTCGAGCATGTCCCAGACGCGCGGGTCCGCCTGGGCGATCAAGTCGCCCCCGGCGGTGGGCACGTCGTTGTTCCCGGGCCGGAAGATCAGCCCGTCGCCGGGGCGAAGCTCTACCCGCCCGAAGCCCTTCTTGTCCTTCCTGCCGCCGCTGTCGAGGTCCGCCAGGGCGTCACGGCCGAGGTGAACCGTGACCCCTTCCGCGGGCCCCTCGTAGTCCTCGACCGGCGCCGAATCCTGTCCTACCGCGTAGCCGTCCGTGCCCGTGAAGGTGAGGCCGGCGGGCCCGAGGTGGGCCCGAGCGGTCTTCACCATGGACCGGGCGGGCAGGAAGGCCCAGGCGTTGTAGGCGGCCCGCGCTAGGTCGTCACTAGGGACCGTCGCCGACGCTTGCACGACTCCTCCCCTCTAGCTCCCCCATGAGGTGAGCGAACGCCGCGTAAGCCTGCTGGGGCACGACTCCGTCACCGATCGCCTTGAGCTGGGCGCCTCGGTCGAGGCCGGGCACCTTCGTTATCCAGCCGTCGAGAACACCCATGAGCCATTCGGCGAAACGGGGGGCCAGTCGGAGGCCGCCGCGCGGCCCGTACTCGACCGGGACGGGCGCGGGTTGCCCGGTAAGGACTTCCCATCGGCGTACGGCGGGCGCGAAGTCGCCCCACCACTCGGAGGGGCTGAAGTCGCCCCCGTAGTCGGCCCCGGGCTCGACGTCCAGAAGGAAACAGGCTTCGTCTTCGAGGGTGGGCCCGTGGCCGCCCTTCTTCCTCTTGTCGGGGTGCTGGGGGGCGCCGTTGCGGCCCAAGTTCGCGGTAGGAGTCTTGAGTAGCTTCTCGGACTTGTCGCGGGGCCACAGTCGGGCCATCGCGGTTACGAGATCATCGCCCCCGGCCCCGGTCCTGGCGGCCTTCGCGTAGTCGGGTCCTCGACGGCCGTCAGCGGCCGTGGGGGTCGGCAGGTGCCGCAACGAGAAAGAACCGATCGCGGTGGTGGGGGGCACCAGCGGCGGACGCTCGATAGCACGTCCACGCAGCGTCATACCCGCACGCGGCCAGGTCCCCGAGTACGCGGGCGAGTCCTCGACTTCGGATCGCGGCGACGTTTTCCAGGAAGATGAATTTCGGCTCCAGGACGCGAACGGCTTCAGCGACGTTCGCCCAGATTCCCGAACGAGAGCCTTCAATGCCAATCCTCTTCCCCGCATTGCTGATGTCTTGGCACGGAAATCCGGCCGTGATGATGTCTACTCCCTCGCCTACGAGGGACGCCCAGTCGAACTGCGTGATATCGCCGAGGTTGGGCACCCCAGGGAAGCGGTGTTCGAGGATTTTGGACTTCTGGGGGTCGTTGTCGGCTACCCATTCGACCCGGCCCCCGGTTAGAGCCTCTACGGCCATACCCAAGCCGCCGTATCCGGCGCACAACTCCAGAATCTTGGGAGCCGTAGAGGCTCGTTCACTCACAGTCGTTCTCAGTCTCTCGGAAGAGGTCCCCGAGGATGCGCTCTCGCTCCTCGGGGGAAAGGTCGTTCAGGTCGATGGACTCGCTAGTCACGGTTGCTCCGCTTCTCCGCCCGGTCGATCCAGAAATCGACGGTAGCCGCGAGGATGAAGAAGGCCAGGGAGAAGGCGCCGAGGAAGATAAGGACGGCGGAGAGGTACAGGGCCACTATTCGGCCTTTCCGTAGGTCACGGCGTACTGGTAGGCCGCGAAGGCGTTTCGGATTCGGTAGGCGGCCCGGTGAAGCTCGCGATTTCCTCGACCGGCCGCTAGGTGAAGCTGGCTCACGGCCTTTTCGTGGTACGGGAGCCCCTGAAAGGGGCGGATCATTTCGAGGGCCTTGACGAGCGTCACCAGGGCCACCTTTCCAAATACTAGTTTCCGGCCTTGGCGATTCGACGGATGAGGGCCGCAGCGGGGACCGTGGGGACGTCGATGACCGGCTTCACGGGCGCCGGGGCGGCGCCGGTGGTCGAGTAGCGGAGGATTCCACCGGAGACCTCGATTCGGCCCGCGAAGTTGTGCTTGAAGCTCGGGTCACGGCCCTCGGGGCCGTTCTGGATGTACCGGTTCACACTGACGGCGATCTTCGGCGAGAGGAACACGCGAGCCTTCTTCCTGGGCGGTTTAAACGGGTCCTGGGTCAGCTCCCGGCCCGTTCGGGGCCGCTCCTCGCTGACGTTCCAAAACATAGCTTCGATGCCCTGGCGGACTCAAGAAGCCGCAGGTCAGAGGCAACTTTCAGCCCAGGTGTTAGACCTGGGCAGGTTTTACATGTCTATAGCTACCGAAGGGGGTAAGGGGGTCGGCTGTAGAGAGTGAGCGGAGCGAGCGAGCGAAAGCCGGGGGGATCGGGGGACATAGCTCAGAGCGGCCTAGGCCGCGATCAGAGAGCTACTGCGAACGAGAGAGAGCAGTAGCAGAAGGGCGGCCCTCCCGAGGCCGCCCCTATAAAGAAGGAAACTTCTTCTAGCCAGGGCCATAGAAGCCCTGGCTTTTACATGTCTATAGAGAGTGAAGAACAAAGAGGGTAGCCCCTCAATCGAGAGGGGTAGCCCCCTATGAAAGGGGGTGCCCCATGCCTTACAGCATGTGCCCCCGCCACAAACGCCTATCCCCCATCGGTACAGGGTGCCCCCTCTGCGGGGGTGCCCCCCGTCGACACAAGAGCAAGAACACCAGAAAGCCAGGACGGTACGACTACCAATGGCAGAAGGTGAGAGCCGAAGCCATCAGGCTTCAGCCCTACTGCTCTTTCTGCGGTAAAGACCATGACCTCACCGGAGACCACATCCTTCCCCTGAAGGATGGAGGAACCAACACACTCGACAACGTTCGAGTGCTTTGCCGTTCATGCAATACACGCAGAGAGAACGACTACCGAAGAGGGGTCCGCTACTAGCGGATATCCCTCGGCCGGCGAAGCCGAGCCAGATCCTCCACCAATCCCCCACGCTGACCCTTTACGCGGAACCCGCGGAAGGGTCCACCATTCCCACGCACGCCCCTGTACGGCCCCTCGGGCCGCGACCATGCAACCGTGGGCGGTGAAACCGCCGGAGCACACCAGACGAAGCCCTGTCGAGCATTCTGGATCAGCTTCCGGGCCGGATTTTTCCGGGAGGGGGGATCCGAAAGGATTCCGGGCGCCTTCTCCGCACCCGCCGCCTTCCCTCTCTGTGAGCGCGCGGGGGTTCGCCTGAAGTGGTGGGAATGCGGATGGCTACGGATAGCGGAGCGAGCGAGCGCCTAGGCCCTTGACCAGCGCGGATGCCTCCGCGCAATTCACAGAAGCGTTTCCCAGAGAAGGGAATTCCAGACCAGAGAGGTGGCAGACATGCCCGGACCGCCCCCTACGCCTTCGCGGCTTGTCGAGCTGCGGGGTAACCCCTCGAAGAAGCGGCAGGGCGGCGCCGAGCCGGAGCCGTCCCGGGGCGCCCCGCGCCCGCCGGCCGACCTCAAGGGCGAGGCCCTGGCCGAGTGGGGCCGCGTCGTCCCCGAGCTGGAGCGCCTGGGCCTGGTCACGCGGCTGGACCGCGCCTATCTGGTCGCCTACTGCGAAGCCTGGGCCACCTTCAATGCCGCCCGGGAAGCGATGGCGGAGTACGGCCCACTAGTGGCTGGACGCGACGGCGGCCTAGTCAAGAATCCCGCCGCCCAGGTGCTCAGAGACTCCGCCGATCTGATGATCAAGTTCGGGAGTCGCTTCGGACTGTCGCCTAGCGACCGTACGCGGCTCTCTGTGCCCTCGGATTCCGAGGAAGGTCCCGACGCTCAGGTTCTCTCTCTCCTGAGCTGAGCGGGGCGCCCAGGCCCCCTTTCGGGGCCACGGAGTTTGAGCCCTTGTCGGCTCCTCCGGAATGGGTGTGCAGCCCGCAGGGGGGCACGCTGGCCGGTCTCTCCGGCCCCAAAGGCGAGGAGGCGGTTCGATTCCGCCCACACCTTCGATGGGGTAGCTCCCCTAATCCCGAAACTCGGACTGATCATCTGACGGACGGATTGCGCGTCTAGTTCAGCGGCCTAGAACTCCCCCTTCTCCGGGGGCGACGCGGGTTCGAATCCCGTGACGCGCCTAGTGCGTTTACACACCTTCAACGATTGGCGGCATCCGTGGCTCCGGTAACTACCGCTCAGCGTAACTACACCTTCGCCTTCGCCGAGGACATCCCCTATGAGGTCTACCAGCTCTCTTCGGAAGTCGAGCGGACTCCCGAGCTTGATCAGGCGGCCATGGCCTACATGGCGGCGAAAGTGGCTTTCTACGCGGCGGTGAATCCGGGCCGCGTCCTCAATCAGCGCTCTCTCGACTACGCCGGTTCTGTCGTCGTCAGCGAGACCACCACGGAGAACGCGCGCCTCTATCCGACCAACACCTAACGGGAGTACGTATGGCCGAGGGCCCACAGAAGAAGCGCCGACGGCGGAGGCCGGCGGGGTGGCTATCGCGCCGCGAGTACGCCCTCAAGCTTCGGTGTGAAACGTGGGGGGTGCCCTACGAGAAGGTCTCCCGCGCGAAGGTCTTTGCGCGGGACGGCTGGGTCTGTCAGCTATGCGGCCAGCCAATAGACCGGGTCATCCGCTTCCCGAAGCCGCTCAGCAAGTCCCTCGATCACATCGTTCCCCTGTCGCACGGCCCCGGTACCCCGGGGCACGTCGAGAGCAATTGCCAGGCCGCCCATCTCGGCTGCAACAGCAGTAAGGGAAATCGGGTGTGAGGGCCTGCGTTTTTACATGTCTATAGAGAGTGGAAGGCAAAGAGACCGGGGGTGAGAGATGAGCGAGCATTTCGTCTCGTCCCCCTTCGGCCCGATCGAGCCGCGAGAAGGCTTCTTCCGCTATGACGAGAAGCGCGCCACCCACGCGATCAACTTCATTGAGAAGCTGATTGTCCACACTAAGGGGCGCCACGCGGGCGCCCCCTTCCTTCTCGATCCTTGGCAGAAGGAAGAGATCGTCAAGCCGCTTTTCGGCACGGTCATGTGGGATGACCAGTACGAGGAATACGTTCGCCAGTACCGAATAGCGTGGCTTGAGATGGCCCGTAAGAACGGGAAGTCCGAGCTTCTTAGCGCGTTCGCTTTGCTGGGTCTGGTTGGAGACTTCGAGGAATCCGCCGAGGTGTATTCGGTCGCGGTTGACCGCGATCAGGCGGGGCTCGTCTACAACACGGCGAAGCGAATGGTTGAGCTGAACACGATTCTGAACAGTCGACTCGAAATCATCGACTCGAAGAAGCGGATCATCGACCGGAAGACGAACAGCTTCTATCAGGTGCTCCCCGGCGATGCGGCCGGCGCTCTCGGAACTAACCCGTCGATGGTTCTCTTCGATGAGGTTCTGACACAGCGGGATCGACATCTCTGGGATTCGATGCGCCAGGGTTTCGGTACGCGTCGACAGCCGATCATGATTGCGGCTACCACGGCCGCATATCGAACCGCGGCCTTCGCTCTTGAGGAGCATGAGCATTCCCTTCGGGTCCGCGAGGATCAGAACATGGATCCCGCGCGATTCGTATTCGCGCGCAACGTTCCTGATGACTGGGATTGGAAGGACGAAGGCAAGCCGCCTTCTCCTGAGAACCCGAAGGGGACGGGTTGGTATCTCGCGAATCCGGCGCTCGGTTCCTTCCTCAACATCAACAACCTGCGGGCCGAGGCGATGGAGGCGGCGGAGAAGCCGACGGCTCAGAATGCCTTCCGTGTCTTCCGCCTGAACCAGTGGGTCAGTCAGGCGAACAGGTGGCTCGACATGCACCTGTGGGACGAGAACGGTTCGGAGAAGTTCCCGAAGGAGCGACTTAAGGGCCGCCCTTGCTATGCGGGAATCGACCTAGCGGCAACGGGCGACTTCAACGCCTGGGTCCTCTTGTTCCCCGGCTCTCCCAATGACCCCGAGGCGGACGGCTGGACGGTTGTGCCGCACTTCTGGGTGCCTCGGCCGGCAGTCGAAAAGCGGTCCAACATGCGGAGCCATTTCGAGGTTTGGGAGCGTGAGGGTTTCCTCACGGTGACCGAGGGTCCGACTACGGACTTCAAGGCGATCTTCCGGCACATCGCCGAGGACGCCGAAGCGTTCCGGATTCGCTTCTTCGGCTATGACCCGTGGAACGCAACGCAGCTCGTCAACGAGCTGGAGGAGCACGGCCTTACAGCCGTGAAGGTGCCGCAGAGTGCGGCCCGACTGAATGACCCGAGCAAGGCGATCGAGTCCGCCCTGGCCGCGCGGGAGCTGCGGCACGGCGGCCACCCGGTTCTTCGCTGGATGGCTGACAACGTCGAGTTGGACGTTACCGGCGACGGTTTGGTGAAGCCCTCTAAGGCGAAGTCCGGCGAGAAGATCGACGGCATTGCGGCCCTGGCCAACGCCTTCTTCCTCACGGCCATTCCGGTCGAGGAAGAAGTTCACGTCACCTTCGTGAACTTCAGCCAAGAGTACTCAGATTCCGAGCTGGAATCGCTTCTTACCCCTGCCTCCCGGCAGAAGGACTACTTCCTAGAAGACGACGATTAGGAGATTCATGGATCGGCCCAAGCTGGGCTGCTCCCTCCGTAACGTCGCGTCCGCCTTTGTCCCTAACGTCTTTCAGGTCGGCAGCCTCGGTTTCGTGGCTGCGGCGGCCTATGACGTCGCGCGCCCCCTCGGGCATTTCGCGGTGGCCCTGTGCCTCGGGCTAATCGGCTTCGCGACGGACGGGGGTAAGCGGCGGTGAGCCTGTTTACACGTATTGGCGGCGAGGTTCGAGCGGCCATGTCGGGCCTGACTTCCGACTGGGCACGCGATGTCGAGTCGGGATCCTCACTTCGCACGGCCTCAGGCCGGAGAGTATCCCGACGATCCTCGCTACAGATGGTTTCGGTATACGCCTGCCAGTCGCTCATTGCCGATGCGGTGGCGTCCCTTCCTGTCGAGCATTACACGAAGATCAACGGCCGGAAGGAATCCTTCGACGCCATCCGGTCGCCTCGGTGGATTCGTCAGCCCAACCCTTTCCAGACCTCGTATGAGTTTTGGTTTCGGGTCATCGTCAGTCTTCTGACCGATGGGAACGCATTCCTCTACACCCTCCGGAATGACCGTGGCGAAGTGGCCGCCCTCTACTGCCTCCACCCGCAGAACGTGCACATCGTGGACGGGCCACTAGGGGACAACAGCTATCAGGTGAGCGACGACCAGGGCGCCATTCAAGGAACCTTCGATCGAAGCCAGATTCTCCACATCTCAGCTTTCACGGTTCCGGGCGCCAGTCGCGGTCTTTCGCCCATCGACATGGCCCGCGAGGCTATCGGCCTCGGGTTGGTCGCCGAGGAATTCGGGTCCCGCTTCTTCGAGCAGGGAACCACGATGGCCGGCGTCATCGAGCATCCGGGAACGCCTCGGCCGGACGAAGCCCGCCTTCTGCGGGATATGTTCCGGAAAACGCATTCGGGCGTGAAGAACTCCCACAGCGTGGGCGTCCTAACGGGCGGCGCATCGTTTAAACCGATCACGCTCTCTCCCGAACAGGCTCAGTTCCTCGAAACGCGACGGTTTCAGAAGACAGAGATTGCGCTCCTGTACCGCGTGCCTGCCTATCTGGTGGATAGCTCGGTTAGCTCGACCTGGGGAACCGGCATTGAGGAACAAAACAAGTTCTTCGTTGACCAGACGCTCATGCCGTGGATTGTGCGAATAGAGCAGTCGGTTTCGACCTTCCTCCTTCCGGGACTTCAGTACATCCGGTTCAACGTTGACGCTCGACTCCGGGCGAAGACGAAGGACCGGTACGAGTCCTATCAGGTGGCGCTCAATAACGGCTTCCTGAATGCGGACGAGATCCGAGCCATGGAAGATCTGGCACCCCTCCCGAAGAAGCTCGGGCAGCGCTATTACCGGCCCTTGAATCTCGGAATCGTCGGCGACGACGAGAAGAAGGAAGAGCCGAAGCCCGCGGTTGCTCCGGCTCCGCCGGCCGTCCCTGATCCGAACGCGGACCCCACCACAGAACTGGCCCCCGACGTAACGGATCAGAAGGAAGACCCCAGTGACGCTAATCCGACCGACTGAAGATGCCAGCAGCGCGGTTCAGATCGAACGCCGCGCGGTTCCCACAGAGTTTGAGGTCCGCTCCGAGGGCGGACAGTTTCGCTTCTACGGCTACGCCCTGAAGTGGGATGCCCGCTCGGGCAACCTCGGCGGCTTTCGTGAACGAGTCGCCCAGGGGGCGACTTCCGAAAGCATCGGGCGCGACGATATCCGCGCGCTCTTCAACCATGATCCGAATCTGATCCTCGGCCGGAATCGAAGCGGCACGCTTCGACTTTCCGAGGACACCACGGGCCTTCACTACGAAGTCGACATGCCCGACACCACTTACGCGCGCGATCTCACTACAGCCATGGAACGCGGTGACGTAAGCCAATCCAGTTTCGGCTTTAAGACGGCTGGCCCCGAGGGCGATTCTTGGGCCGAGGATGAAGACGGCTTTCCGCTTCGGACTCTTCAGAAGGTCGCCCTCTTCGATGTCTCTCCGGTGACCTACCCGGCATACGCCGACTCCACTTCGGGTGTCGGCTCTCGCGCTCTTGAGCTTCTGGCCGAGCGGCGCGGGCTTCCTGTAGCGCGACTGGATTCGCTCGAAGCGATCCGGGCCGCAATTCGAGAAGAAGTTGAAATTCCGGCGCTCCCGACTGAAGCGCGGACCTTCCCCCTCGACATTCATAGCCGAAATCACGATGTCGTGAGTCTTGCGATTCGCGCCAAGCGGCTGTAGGGCAACCCCTTTTTTGCCCTGAACCTAATATTTGGACACTAGCACTTGGAACAGCTATGAACTATGCCGCTATGGCAACGGCCGCGCTTGAGAAGCGAGCCGCCCTGGTGACCGAGCTTCGCGCGATCGAGGCCGACACCGTTCTTTCCGAAGCCGAGAAGCGCGAGCGCGTCGAGCGGATCGATACCGACCTTCGCGCCCTGGAGGTCGAGGCCCGGGACGCCGTCGAGCGCGGCGAGCGTGAGGCCGAGGTGCGGTCCCTCGCCCAGCGCGCGGGCGGCCTGGTCCTTCCCGGCAACCCCGAGCAGCGCCAGGGCGAGCGCGACGAGGCGGCCGAGCTGCGCGCGGTCGCGCGCGGTGACCTCCCTGGCGTCGATTTCGACCTTCGCACCGCTACCAGCGGCAGCGCGGCCAACGCCGGTAACACCTTTGCGACTTCGTTCGTCGCCCAGGTCCAGGAAGCCATGCGAGTCCGAAGCGACTTCTTCGGCAAGGCGCGGCTCCTCACCACGGCGTCCGGTGAGGTAATCGAGTACCCCGTGAAGAACGGCCGGCCGACCGCTTCGCAGGTCGCGGAGAACGCGGCCTACGGCAAGTCCGACGGCTCTTGGACGAAGACGAACATCGGCGCCTACAAGTACGGCGTGATCGTCGAGGCGACTACCGAAATCGTCCAGGACTCCCAGCTTGACATCCTCGGCATCCTCGCCGAGGACGCGGGCGAGGCTGTCGCCGACAAGGTCATGGCTGACCTCCTGGTCGGCAACGGCACCGGCAAGCCCTGGGGCTGGATCACCCGCGCTACCGGTGGCGTCAACGCGGCCAACCTGGCGGGGGTCACCACTGACAACCTGATCGACCTTCAGCATTCGATCCTGAAGCCGTACCGCAAGGGCGCGGTCTTCATGACCTCGGATTCGGCGATCCAGACCCTTCGGAAGCTGAAGGATGCTGACGGCCGGTACATCTGGCAGCCGTCCCTTACTGCGGGCGCCCCGGACACCATCCTTGGCACCCCGATCATGACCGACCCGAACGTGGTCACCTCGGGCGCGGGCGCGAAGGTTCTGGTCTATGGCGACCCGTCGAAGTACCTGATCCGTCAGGTGCGGAATCTCCGCGTCGTCCGGTCCGACGAGTACGGCTATGACCGTGACGTGACCGCCTTCAAGATCACCTGGCGCGGTACGGGCGATCTCTTCGACCTGGCTTCCGTCAAGGCTCTGACTGTCACCGCGTAAGCGGGTCGAGGGGGCCGCCCAGTTGGGCGGCCCCCTCGGTCATCCAACGGAAGTTGAGGATATGAAGGTTCGCATTCTTGAGGCAGGGTCGGGCCTCCTCGACAACAGGCCCTATCCCAGCGTCGGCGACGAGGTAGAGCTCCCCGCCGGCCTGGCTATCTCGCTGGTCAACGACCAGCGCGCCGAGCTGGTGACCGGTACTGCCGCTGAGACCCGCGAAACGGCCGCCCAGGTGGCGCCGGAGAAGCGCGGGCCGGGTAGGCCGCGGAAGTCCCCGCAGGGGGCTTGACGTGCGGTTTCTGAGCGGCAGGGGCGTCAAGCTGACGCACATTTTTCTAGATGACGAGTCCCCTATGGTCGTCCCTGCCGCGTCGGTGACCGTGCGGGACGCCGAGGGGCAGACCGTTTACACGGGCGACGCGACCAGCTCGGGTGACGAATGGTCGGTAGCCCTTCCGCCCCAGTCGGAGGGCGTTTACACGGCGGAATGGCAGGCCGGCGGGCAGGCGACGGACACGACCACCTTCGAGGTGGTCGGGGCCTTCCTCTTCACCCTCCCCGAAGCGCGTCGGTCCGACATGGACCTAGCCGACACGGCCCGCTTTCCTACCGCCGAGCTGCGGCACTACCGCGACGTGGTCGCGGCCGAGTTCGAGACGATCACCGCTCGGAGCTTCGTTCCCCGCACGGCCCGTGCCGTGGTCGAGGCGGACGGGTCGAGGACGCTCTTCCTCGGCTTTCACGACGTGTCCGCCCTGGTGGCCGTGCGGGGCCCCTCGGGCGCCGTCGATACGGCTGACTGGCTTGTCGAGTCCACGGGCTTTGTCACGGCTCCTACCGAGCTGCGGGAGGGCGACCGGTACGCGCTCACGTTCCGCTACGGCTTCGCCCAGGCCCCCGAGGACGTACGGCGTGCGGGCTTGCTGCGGCTCCGCTCCGTCCTCACGGCCGAACGGTCCGGCATTCCGGACCGGGCCACGGCATTCGTGGCCGCCGAGGGCGGGAACTTCACGCTGGCAACTCCGGGCCGGAACGGCTACGAGACCGGCATCCCCGAGGTTGACGCCGTCCTGAAGAGGTACAAGTACGGGATTTTCTATGACGTGTTTGGGGTGGCTCGGTGAGTACTAACGCATTCGCCTTCAAGGGCGCGTTGCGCGACATGATCCGGGCCCTTCCGGCCCTGGCTGGCTATCAGGTCACCTGGGGCTACCCGTCGAGGTCCCCGGAACGCCGATGGGTGTTCGTGGGTGAAGTGCTCTGGCCTGACTCGCAGTGGGCGACAAACCGAAGCCGTGAAGAGGTTTTCGAAGTGAGTGTTGTTGTGAACTGCCAGCTTTCGGCGGCCACTTCGGAAGAGGTCGAGGGGGAGCTTCAGCGTATGGCCGAGGGCATCGAGAACGGCCTGAAGGTCTCCCCGACTCTCGGAATTCAGTCCGTCGTCACGTCGGACTTCGTCCCTAAGAAGCTGGTCAGCTTCCCGTCCGATCAGGTCTATGAAGGCCAGATCGAGGCGATTGTTCGAGTGAAGGCGAGGCTCTAATGAAGACGGTGGTCTATGGCGGCCCTTATGCAGCCGTCGAGGTTCCTTCACTGGGCCTCACCGCAGTAAAGGGCGACCCTATCGAGGTCGCCGAGGACGTTGCCCAGGCTCTCATTCGCCAGGGCTGGCAGGAATTCAAGGCGAAGGAGAAGGCTAAGTAATGGCCACTGTTCACGATTCATACTTCGGCGTGTCCGATGAGGTCACTTACGGCACGGCGGTAGCCGTCACCAAGTTCTTCGAGTTCACCGATGAGGGGCTGGCCGGCAAGTACGAGCGGATTGACTCGGAGGGCATTCGGGCTGGTGCTCGGGTCCTTCGATCTGATCGGTTCGCGGTCAATCACAAGGGCGCCGAGGGAGACGTCAAGCTCGAAGTGATGAGCGGCGGCTTCGAGTTCTGGCTTAAGCACATGATGGGCGGGCTTACTTCCGGTGCTCCAGCGGGCGGATTCACCACTCACACGGCCGTCCTCGGCGACCTGAACGGCAAGAGCTTCACGGCCCAGGTTGGCCGCGTGGACAACAAGGGCGCGATGATCCCGTTCACCTACCAGGGCGGCAAGGTCAAGGAGTGGGAAATTGCTAACGCCGTTGACGAACTTCTCAACCTGACGCTTTCGTGCGACTTCGCTAAGGAGACGATCGGCGCCGGAGCAGGCGCTTACGCGACCGGCACTCCGACCTACGCGGCTAACACGCGTCTCTACAGTTTTGCGGGTGGCACCGTGACCGTGGGCGGCACCTCCTTCGACATCTCGGACTTCTCCCTTAAGGGCTCTAATGGCCTGAAGGATGACCGCTACTTCATCCGGGGCGGCCTCAAGGGCGAGCCCCTGGAGAACGACATTCGGAAGTACGAGTGGAGCATCAAGGGCGAATTCAGCGGCACGAATCACGTCAGCCGCGTGGCGGCGGCCATCGAGAGCGGTGCTATGGCAACCATCACGGTTCTTTGGGACGGCCCTGACGAAAGCCAGGTGAAGATCGAGCTTCCGGCGGCCCGATTCGATGAGGGCCCCGTGAACGTCGGTGGCCGTGAGGTTCTGGCTCAGGACCTTTCCGGCGTCGCGCTGACGGATGGAACGGCGTCCCCCGTGACCATCACCTATAAGGCGATTGCCTGACCCTTCTCTTTCGCGCCGCGAAACTACTATTTGGAATGAGGCTGGGCTATGCCCATTGAAGGCGTTGCCGCAAACGTCGAGGGCCTAGCTCAGTTCACGCGCGCTCTTGCGCGCATTGGCGCCGACGGCCTTCGAGATGGCGTGAAGGAAGCCAACTTCGAAGTCGCCGACAAGCTGACCGACGCGGCCAAGTCGAAAGCGGCTGGACTTTCCCGTCAGCAGCAGGCCGCGGCGGAATCCCTCAGGGCCACCAAGACACAGAACTATGCGGCCGTCCGACTCGGTTCGGCGAGAAAGCCGTATGCCCTCGGTGCCGAGTTCGGCTCAAAGAAGAGAACGCGTCGAGGTGTTCTTGCCCGTGGCTTCAGCCGCTGGCGGGGAAACGCGTTCTCCGGCTGGGCCGGCGGCCCTGGCTACTTCCTTCACCCCGCCATTCGGGAAAACGGTCCCGAGCTTATCGATCAGTACATGCGTCGCATTGACGAGATTTCACAGGAGGCTTTCCCCGAATGAGCACCATCACTGACTCTGTCGCCCTTCGCATCGACCCCGACATCCTCACCATTGGCGACCTTGAGGACTTCGAGGACGTTGTCGGCGCCCCGCTCTATGACGTGCTTCAGCCGAAGCCGGTTATAGGCGCCGACGGTCGAAAGGTTCTTGACGAGAAGGGCCGTCCCGAGCTTCAGACTCAGATCAGCACGAAGGCCCTTAAGGCCCTGATCTGGATTACTCAGCGAGTGGAGAAGCCCGGTTTCTCCCTTGAGGACGCGCGCGCCGTTCGCGTTTCTGCGCTTGAGCTGGTCGGCGTGGACGGCCCGGGAAACGACAGCGAGCCGAACGCCTAAAGGAGCGGGCGGCTTTCTGTCACTTCTACCGCATGTCACCTAGCGAAATTCGCCGTCTCACGGCGGCGGAGTATCGCGCTTTCTGCGACTACATGAACGAGTACAACGCCAACCGAGGGGGCTGACAATGGCTGATCAGAGAACGCTTCGAGTCGTCATCGTCGGCAACAGCTCTCAGGCTCAGGAAGCCCTTCGGGACCTCGGCGAGGAGGCCGAGGAGGCGGGTAACCAGGCCGATGAAATGGGCTCCCGTTTCGAGGGCCTGAAGGCCGGACTTGCGGGTATGGGTGCGGCCGTCCTGGCCGCCCTCCCCGTGGCGGCCCTGGTGGGCTTCGCTAAGGGCCTCGAAGAGATTGGCCGTGAGGCCAAGCTCGCGGCCCAGATGGGCCTTACTGGGGCGGACGCTAAGGCAGCGGGGGACTTGGCCGGTTCGCTGTACGCGGAGGGCTTCGGCGACTCCCTGTCGGGCGCGGGCGATGCCGTTCGACGGGTCTCCCAGGACCTGAACATGGCCGTTGATGACGTGGACTTCAAGCCCATTGCGTCGAAGGTTTTGACCCTCGCGGAAACCTTTGATCAGGACCTCGGCGGCGTGACTCGCGGCGTCTCGCAGCTTATGCGAACCGGACTTGCGTCGAGCGCAAAGGAAGCCCTCGATATCGTCGCGGCCGGTTTCACGAACGGCGCCGATAAGGCCGAGGACTTCCTTGACACGCTGAACGAGTACGGCACCCAATTCCGGAACATGGGTCTTACCGGGGCCCAGGCTACCGGCCTGATGGTGCAGGGCCTCAAGGCCGGCGCGCGAGACGCTGACGTGGTCGCGGACGCGGTCAAGGAATTCTCGATTGAGGCCGTGAAGGGCGCCGATGGCGTTAAGGCGGGCTTTGGCCGTCTCGACCTCGACGCGAACAAGATGATTACCGCCCTCGGCAAGGGCGGCACCGAGGCCGCGGCGGCTTTCGATCTGACGCTCGACAAGCTTCGGGCGATCGAGGACCCGGTAAAGCGGAACTCGGTTGCGTTCGATCTCTTCGGCACGAAGAGCGAAGACCTCGGCGCCGCCCTTTACGCGCTGGATCCGAGTACCGCCGTTCAGGCCCTCGGAAAGGTCGAGGGTGCCGCATCGCAGATGTCGGACACTCTGCACAACAACGCGGCCGCAAAGGTCGAACAGTTTAAACGGCGCCTCGAAGTCGGCTTCATGGACGCTTTCGCGTCGGTCATCGTGGCCGGCGACAGTGCCGCAAAGCGGCTGGGCCCGGTCTTCGACCGGATGCGTCAGCGGCTAACGCCCGTTGTGTCAGCGGTCCGCGACCAGCTCGGGCCCGCGTTCTCCCAGGGCCTGAGCACGGTTCTCCCGACCCTCTCGAACCTGGGACAGGCGCTCTCAACCGGCATCGTCCCTCTGTTCCGAGACCTTGTCGCGATTGCCGCGCCGGTCTTCGGCACGATCGCGTCCGTGGTGACCGGGCAGGTTCTTCCGGCCCTTATGGGCCTGGTGAACGCTGTACTCCCCCATTTCCAGGGCTTCGTCAGCTTCCTGCGTACGCAGGTCGTTCCGGTCCTTCAGGGAATGTGGACCGAGGCTCAGCCGGTGATCGAGAAGTTCGGCCAGGTCTTCGCGACCGTCACCGAGGCTATCGGCGTCGCGATCGACATTCTCTCTCCGATCCTCGCGGGGCTTTGGAAGTTCCTTGGCCCTATCGTGGTCGGAACCCTGTCGGGCCTGTGGTCGGGAATCGTTGGCGTCATTTCTGGCGCGCTCGACATCATCCAGGGTGTTGCGGAAGTCTTCATCGGAATCTTCACGGGTAACTGGTCGAAGGCTTGGGGTGGCGTTAAGCGGATCTTCTCCGGCATCTGGACTGCAATTGTCGGCGTCTTCAAGGTCTACATTTACGGAAGCCTCATCGGCATTCTGCGGGGCGGCCTGGCGAAGATAACCGGCCTGTGGTCGTCGGGTTGGGCTGCGGTCCGAAACGGCTTTACGGCATCGGCGAACTTCATCAAGTCGGGTGTCTCCGGCTGGATCAGCGGCATCCGCAGCGTGATTCAGGGCGGGATCAACTTCATCAAGAGCATTTGGTCTCTCGGCTGGAACGGCATTAAGACGACCATCTCGGTCAACAGCCGAGGAATCATCGCCATTGTGAAGGAGATCCCGGGGAAGATCACCGCGTTCTTCAAGGGGCTCCCCGGCCAGCTTATGCAGATCGGCCGCGACATCATCGCCGGCCTGGTTCGAGGAATCAAGAACTCTCTCGGCGCCGTCATGGGTGCGGTCTCTTCGATCGTTGACAAAATTCCCGGTCCGATTAAAAGCGCCCTGGGCATTCACTCTCCCTCCCGCGTCATGGCGGAGATCGGCGGGTTCATCGTTCAGGGCCTGGTGGTCGGCATCAACGGCGGGACGAAGAAGCTCGCTGAGACGATCACGAAGCTTACGAACATGATCAAGGGCATTGGCCCGAAGGCTGATGCCGAGCTGAAGAAGATCAACGATCAGTTCGCGAGGAACGCGGAATCCCGCCGGAAGCTTCTTCGGAAGATCTCCGATGCGGAAGACAAGCTGAAGAAGAAGGGGCTCAGCAAGAAGGAAAAGAAGAAGATCCGGGAGGACTTGGCTGCCGACCGGCAGAAGCTGAAGAGCCTCGACGCTCAGCAGAAGGGCCTTAGGGCTGATGCTGAGCGGATCAAGAAGTTCAAGAAGAACGGGCCGCAGGCGCTTCGGGTTATCTCGGTCTACAACGCCAGAATGCGCACTCTCGCTGTCCAGCGAGACAAGGTCCACTCTCAGCTTGTCGCGGCACAGTCCAAGCTCGACGGCCTGAAGAAGGCTAAGGCTGATCTCGCTTCGTCCATCACGACGAAGGCGAAGGACTACGGCTCGTTCATGGGCGCCCTCGACTCTTCGGAGTACGGCGACAACTCGGCGAACGCGATTCTGTCGCGGCTGAAGGGCAAGCTGAAGTCGATTCGGGACTTCCGGGGGAACCTGACCAAGCTTGCTCAGCGTGGCCTCGGTAAGGGGATCATCAACGAAATCGCCCAGGCCGGCCCCGAAGAGGGCGGCCAGATGGCCCAGGCCCTTCTCAATGCAGGCGGCGGCCAGATCAAGGAACTGAACTCCACTTACTCGGCCATCGGTTACGAGGCCGGGAAGCTCGGAAGCACCGTTGCGGGCAGCTATTACGACGCGGGCATTCGGGCAACCGAGGGCCTGATCAAGGGCCTGAAGAAGAAGGAGAGCGCCCTCAACCAGGCCATCGACAAGATGGCGAAGAACATGGTTAAGGCCCTGAAGCGGGCGCTGGGGATCAAGTCTCCGAGCCGCGTCTTCACCGTGCTGGGCGGCTTCACCGCCCAGGGCTTCGAGCGCGGCATACGCCAGGGCCAGGGCGACGTTCAGAAGGCCGTGGACGAACTTGCCGGAACTCGACCGACGGGCCGCGTTTTTTACAGGTCTATAGAGAGTGGAGCGCGGGTCGGGGCGGGTGCTGGTCAGACTGCGGCCCCGGTCGTCTACGTGACGGTCCAGGGCAACGTGACCAGCGAGAAGGCCCTAGCGAAGTCCATTGCCACCACTGTTCGAGACGAGATCGTTCGCACCGGAAAGCGAAACGGGGGAAGGACGGGATTCTGATGATTCCTAAGGTCACTGTCGAGGTCGCTTTTGATGGGGGCCCCTTCTCCAAGTCGTATACGTGGACGGACATTAGCGACTACGTGAGGGGGTTTCAGGTCCGTCGAGGACGGAACTACGAACTGGACCGTATCGAGGCTGGAACCCTCTCGCTCGCCCTCGACAACTCGGACGGGCGGTTCACGCCCGGCAAGCAGAAGTCGGGGGCTAACGCTTTGGCGGATGCGCCGCCCACGGACCGGGACCTGACGGGCGCCGCCGGTGGCGTCCTGGTCGAGGTGCTGACTGTGCCCCAGGTCGAGGACGACGGCCGACTCCGGTTCGTGTCTCGGACCGTTTACACGAACGGCCTGCCGGTGGCCTGCCACTTCGCCGTGCAGTGGCGTGACGCGCAGGGGTGGCCCCTCAAATTCGACCAGGGGACACCCTTCGTGGCTGATCGCGACCGGGCCGTTTACACACATGCCGAGACGCCCCCTCCGGGGGCGGCCTCGGCCCTGGTCCACATCGTTGCGGACCACTACCCCGAGGGGAACGGCGGCCTGGTCGTGATGGCGGAGCGGGCCGAATGGGTGCGGGCTCAGCCGTACTACCCGAACGTGGTCCCCCGCCGGCGGGTGCGGGTCCGCACCTCCAACCTGGCGCCGCGCGACGTCTCGACGGGCGGCGACAGCAACGAGTCACCGCGCAGCTTCGACACCTTCTTTTCGCTCTTCCTCACGGAGTGCTCATGGGAGCCGTGGCCCAAGTCGGGTACGGGATCGATCCGCGTGAAGTGCCTGGGGTCGCACAACGCCACGCCATTCGGTCACGCCGTGCGGTGCGGCAGGGGACGCCTCCCGGCCCAGTCGGGCATGACGCGCGTGGTGCCCGGCCGTACCTATTCGGCATCGGCCGCCGTACAGCTCGGGGGCTCCTCCCCGAACGTCACGCTGGCTGGTCGGTTCATCTGGCACGCCGAGGACGGGTCCCCCCTCTACCCCCCCGGCGCCCGAGGGGGAATGGTCACTCTCTCCGGGCCCGGGATGACTTGGAGCCAGCTGCCCGCGGTGACCTCTACGGCGCCAACCGGCGCCGTCTGGGCCACCTTTGAGATCGGCACACAAACCGCGCTCCCCGAGGGAGCCGAGTTCTACCTTGATGAAGTTCAGATCGAGGAGGGCTCCCAGCTCGGGCCGTGGTCCCCGGGCGGGTCCATCTTTCACGGCTACATCGAGCGGTGGCCGATGGTGGCCGAGGGCCTGACGGCAACTGTCGACGTGACCGCCGTGGACGGCATGGCCGTCCTGGCCTCGACGGACCTGCGGACACCCGTGCAGGAGCAAGTCATGGCGACCGATCCTCTCGGTTACTGGCCCCTCGGGGACGCCGAGGGGGCGACCCGCCTTGAGAACGTGGTGGACGACCAGCGGCCGGCGAGGCTCGCGGCCTCGAAGTACGGGCCGGGGACGGCCCGCCTGGGCGCCGATCCCATCGTCAGGACCGATCCGGCGACCAGCTACAGCTTGGCGAACGTCGCGGCGAATCAGGGGACGGTCGTGGATGTCTGCGAGAACGGCGCTCGGGGCTATCCGCTCGCGTCGGCTCTCACGGTCGCGTTCTGGTGTCAGCCGGTGCTTCCGTCTGCCGGAGCCTTCGGGACCCTATTTCGGTCCTGGGCGGAGACGGGCGGCGATCACCTGAAGCTTCAGGTGAATTCCTCCGGGAAGCTGGTCACGAACGTCACGTTCGTTGACGGCTCGGTATCGCTCACGTCCTCGGGCTCCCTCTCGACTTCGAAGCCTACGTTTATTGTGGTGTCAGTTCGGGATGGGCTTGTCACTGTCTGCCTGAACGGCGATCTTGATTCCCAGATTCAGGCTTATGCGGCCAATGACGACCTGAGAAACCTTCAGTGGTCGAGCCTGGGCGGCGCCCAGGCGGGTTCGTACTATCAGGAATACGCGAACGGCCGTTACGGCCATTTGGCCATCTGGGATCGGGAACTCAGATTCTCCGAGATTTCCGAGATCTGGGCCGTGGGCGACTTTGGCGGCAAGGACTACCCCGAGGATGAGGCGTCACGCATTACGCGACTGGCCGGCATGGCTCGGTTCGCCGGGGAACTCGCTCTCGACGCGGGGATGAGCGCGCTTCAGGGGCCGTCATGGACGTCTGGGGCTAAGGCCCTCGACGTTATCCAGGAGGCGGCCGAGGATGCCTCCGGGTACGTGTTCATGGACGGGGACGGCAGACTGACCTACCACAGCCGTTCGCGCCGACAGGGTGCCTTCCCGCGCTTCCGGCTCGGTGATTCTCTGGGGCTTCCATATGAGCCCGGTCTCACTTTCGAGATGGACGAGAGCCAGATCATCAATGAGGTGACTTTCAAGCGGCCTAATGGCTCCGAGGGGGTTCTGAAGGATCGCGGCTCGATTGCCGCTTTCGGGCGGAAGTCGAGGGGGCTTGAGCTGCGGCTCACGACGGATGCGGCCGTACAGAACGCGGCATACTCGCTGCTCAACCTGTACTCCTCGCCGGTTGTTCGTTGCGACTCTGTGAGCCTGAACGCCACGGCTACGCCGGCCCTCTTTCAGCTCGCCCTCGCGGTCGAGATCGGAGACCGGATCAAGCTGACTGATCTACCGGATCAGGCCCCGGACTCCAGCCTTGACTTCTACGTCGAGGCTGTCAGCACGGACGTGGCCGTGAACGGCTCCGCGATCGAGTGGCACACAACGCTCTCCCTCTCCCCCGCTGGTGGCACGGACGTCTGGATCCTCGAATCCTCGGAGTGGGGGCGGCTCGACCGGTCCACTGTCCTGGCTTACTAGCCGCACGTTTACACGCTCTCAGGGGCGGCCCTACGGGGCCGCCCCTTCGTCGTTCCCTTTTGGAGTTCTCCCAGCATGGCAACGATTCCTCCTACTCAGTCTTTCCTTTCGGGCGAGAAGGTGACTGCGGCCAAGTTGACTGCCGCAACAAAGACCCCGCTCGACTTCCTGATGAACCCTCCGCGGGTCAATGTCAACTCGACAAGCACGATTGCTGTGCCGACGGGGACGAGCGTTCTTATCCCCTTTGACGGAGAGCAGTGGGATACCGACTCGATGCACTCGACTTCGGTAAACCCCAGCCGAATCACGATCAACACGCCTGGCCAGTATCTGGTTTCGATGTACGCCCGATATCAGGTTCACGCAACTGGCTATCGGCAGCTGAACCTTCGACTCAATTCCGGCGGCAGCTCTTCGGCCGGAAGCACGCTCACGACGATCAACATTCCTGCGGTTTCAGGCTCTTCGACGTTCATCACGCGAACCTTCGAAATGACTTGCAACGCAGGTGACCACTACGAACTTTTCACGCTTCAGACGAGCGGCGCGTCTTTGAATCTTGATTCCGGCGCGCGCGTTACCGGCATGGAATTTCGCTGGCTTGGCACAACTTAGAAATGGAAACCCTCGATGGACATCTTTAGCGTCTCTGGCTGGGCTTTCGGCGCCCTGGCCGCCATTGGCGTTCTAGCTGCCGGATACGTGCGCGTTCGCTCTTCCGTCGACAACCAGACGGCGGAGATTTGGAAGGGCGAAGCCGAAGCGCAGAAGGCGCGAGCCGATCGGCTCGAAGCACAGCTTGAAGAGCTTAGCGGGCGTGTCGCCCGCCTCGAAGCCGAGAATCGGCACCTTTCCGAACTGGTCACGGGTCAGGCCGCTATTGCCGAGCTGCGTTCGCTCATGGTCACGCAGCACCAGGAAATCACTTCTCTTATCACGGAGGCACACTGATGGATCTTGTACAGGCTAAGTGGTACGGCCCTGGCCGTTCCGTTCCGATTCGCGTGATCGTCGTGCACGACATGGAGGCCCCCGAGGGCCCGAAGACGGCTGAGAACGTCGCCCGATGGTTCTCGACCCTGCCCGCCTCCTCGAAGGCTTCCGCGCACGTCTGCGTGGACAACGACTCGACGGTCCGCTGTGTCGCGGACGGCGACCGGGCTTGGCACGCTCCGGGCGCGAACTCTGACGGCCTGGGCATCGAGCTTGCCGGGTACGCGCGTCAGTCGCGCGCCGAGTGGCTGGACCAGTACTCGAAGGGCGTCCTGGAGAACGCGGCGAAGGTGGTGGCCGGCTGGTGTGCGAAGCACAAGATTCCGGCGGTCAAGCTGACGGCGTCCGAGCTGAAGGCCGGGAAGCGCGGTATCTGCGGTCACCGCGACGTGTCGGCGGCCTACCGCCAGACCGACCACACGGACCCGGGCCCGAACTTCCCGTGGGACTACTTCCTCGCCCGTGTAAACGCGCACCTGAAGCCCTCGAAGCCGGCTCCGCCGAAGCCTGCCCCGAAGCCGACTCCGAAGCCCCCGAAGTACACGCCTCCGGCGTTCCCGAAGGGCCTGAAGCCCAACACCTCGAAGCCCTCGGCCCGCTCGCTTCAGCGGGCCCTCAAGATCGCTGGATTCATGAACAAGGGCGTCGCCGAGGCGGACAACTACGGCCCGCTGACTCAGGAGTCGGTGGGCCTGTTCCACCGCCGGTACCCGCAGTACGCGGCGAAGGGCTCGACCTGGGACACCGCCATTGGCCCGAAGGGCTGGGCCGCACTCTTCTCTCTCGCCTACAAGTAAGGAACCCTCATGAGCATCTTCAAGACTCACCCCGCCCGTATCTACTCGCTCGCCGTGGCCGTCCTCGGCCTGGTCGCCGCGTACGGCGTCGAGGTCCCGAAGGCCGAAGTCCTCGGCCTGGTCGCGGCCGTCCTCGGCCTGGCTGGTGGTGAGGTTGTTCAGCGCGTCGAGGACGCGAAGACCCGCACCGCCCTCCTCACCCCGTCCGCCGGCCACACCGGCCTTGAGGACCAGGGCTAAGAGCCCACAGAGAGCCCCCCGCACCCTTCCGGTGCGGGGGGCCTTTTGGCGTTCCGCGGCGCCGTTTACACGGTTCCGGGCTTCATCGTCTCGGAGCGTTCAAACAGGTCGGCCGCTCCCTGATGGCGGAGATGCGGACGGATCAGGCTCCGCATGTTGGCGATCCGCTCATCCGCGCGACCCGAGTGAACCAGGGGGTAGTGGTCCAACGCCTCATGCCACGTCTTCACCGCTTCTTCGAGGTGTCCGACCTGAAGTTGACGCTCAGCGAGTATCGAACGCATGCGCACGTCGTTGCGCCTGTACACGGAGAAGCGGAGCTTGTTGCTCTCCTTCATCGCGTCGATAGAGCCGTGCACGTCGCCTAGCTCGTAACGAACCTGCGCCGTGTGGTAGTTGAGGGAGGACGGGTCATAGGAACCGAGCGGCTTTCCTCGACTCTCCGCACGGTCCATCGCCGCTTCAGCTTCCCTCATGTACCGAAGAGCGGCGCTCTTGTCTCCGTCCTGGGCGGCGGCGTGCGCTTGCTGCCCCCGCAGGAAGGCAAACATGCGAGGGCCGGCCTTCGGGGATGCTGCCGCCGCAGCTTCGGCCAGCCGGAGAGCATCGGCGCCATGCCCCAAGTCGACGGCCTGAACGCTCATGCCTCGAAGCGTGGTGCAGTAGGTCAGGTGGTCATCGGCGGCCCCGGCGAGTTCGAGGGCCTTCACGTAGTACTTCTGAGCGAGCCCGTGAAGCCCCTCGTCTACGGCCATGTATCCAGTCAGGTAGCAGAGATCGGCGGCGGCTGATCGCATCGCCTTCTGTGCCTCCTCGGAGCCGTCCGCCCTTAGGTACCCGGTAACGGTGTTGACCATGAAGGCGCCCGCCATGGGCCGCGCGTGGCGGCCCCCGAACTGGTCGTCCAGCTCGCTGATCTTCTCGGTCATCTGGGAGACAAGCTCGACCTCGGCGAGGCCGATTCGTCCGGCTCGGCCTGAGTGGAGCGCTTCGAGCCGCCCGAGCACGTCTTGCCAACCGGGAACGCTCAGGGCCACGGAGTAGAGGCCGGCTCCCAGCACACCCCGGCGTGAAAGGTCCATCCCTTGCCTCCCCAGGTCCGTCAGTTCCTCCAGGGTACTGCGGCCCTTAGGGGCTTCCTTGGGGGCCGGGAATCCGGCTTCACCATGAGTGACCTGACGGCCCAAGCGTCGGGAGAGCGCTTCAACGATCAGGGCCTGTGTCTTCGGCCGCGGGTTCGTCCCGGCGAGCCAATGGCTGACATTGCTCTTATCGCACTTCACCGTCACTCGGGCTTCAACTCCGGCCCGGTTGATGGCGGTTGCTAACTGAGCCAGGGTCACGTCTGCCTCGGCAACAAGCCGAGCCAGCCCTTCGTTCGCCTCACCTTTAGCCATGCGGGACCTGACTTTCAACGCTTTCAACTCGGCACGTTGCCGCAACGGTACCGCTACCGAGCGTTGCGCGGTTGCCTAGGTGTCACGTCAGCGAGGGGAGAGTCATGACCCAAGTACATGCCCGCGTGAGACACGACCGGGCGCCGGACGCGGCCGGCGCGCCGCACTCGGAACCGTCGCACTGGGGGTTCCTGGCCCCCGTGGAGCGCCAGACGCTGGAGGCCGTGAAGGCGGGCCTTCTCAGCCTGCGGGCCGCCGAGGCGCGGCCGGCCCCGCCGAGCGGACGCCGGAGCCTCGACCTTGAGCCGGTTCCCGTCGAGGGGTGCGTAATGTGCGCCGCCTTCGCCAGGGTCCGGGCGGTCGCCCAGGGCGTCACCCGGCAGAACATGAACGACCAGCTCGCCGCGCACCCGCACCGCCGGGCGACGGATTGGCGGCAGCCGTGAACGAGCACCAGGAGGAAGCGCCCGCGTGGGTCCCCACGCCGGGAGAGTTCGCCATCGACCGCGCCGGAAAGGTCGGCATGGTTACGGACCGCTGCGGCGGCCTGATCTACCTCTGTCCGCCCGGCGGGGGCCGCCTGTTCTATCGGTGGCCGGAGGACCTGCGGGGACTCACCGCTACCGAGCTGCGCGCGGTCGAGGAACCCCTCTCCGGGGTGGCGAAGTGACGACGGCGCCCGAGCGGCCGAAGTCGCGCGAGAAAAAGCGGGGCCCGTGGAGTCTCGGAACGTTCGTGGTGGTGGTCCTGCTCGCCTGGGCGCTCTCCGTCACCTTGGGCATTGCGGGGGTGTTCGAGTGACCTTCCGGTGCACAGAAGCCACGGTGCCGACCCGTGTAAACCTGCTCCGGGCCCTGGTCGTCCCCTCGCCGGGACGGGAAGTCGAGTGGGTACCTGAGCCGGAGTTTCAGTGCCTGGTCGAGGACGTCGAGCACGGCTTTCATGCCGCCTACGTGCGTACCGGGGCCAGCGATTCGACAGATGTCTTCCTGTGCTGGTCGGGGGAAGGGCAGTGGCTTATGGACGTCGAGTCGTGCCTGAAGACGCGGGGCGCGCTGGGGATCCCCTGCACCAGCTATCGGGGCCATCCCGGACGGTGCGAGTGGGGCTACGTGGACCCGCCGCGCGTTGCCCGCGAGGCGGCCAGCGAACAGTTCCTACTCGCGTACTACGCCGAGCTGGGCATTCCTCACGGCGGCCCCCTCTAGAGCTCCCGCCCCTTGCGGGGGCGGGGTAAGACCCCGCCCCGACCGACGCTTTGCGAGGGCTGACGGTCGGGACGGGTCGCAAGTGCACTACGGCCGTGGGACAGGCCCTCGGCCGCTCCCAGAGTGAAGGCGGAACTGCCGTGACCCTCAAGGAAGCACTCATCCGCAAGGCTACCCCCATGGGTGGCGACGACGACAACGGCGGCCACGGAACCGACAGCCGGGACATCGAGTCCGGCGACGGCAAGGGCGGCTCGGGCTCGCCGGGTCACTGACGGCCCAACCATCACCCATTGGGAGCCCCCGGCTTCGGCCTGGGGGCTCCCCCCTTTCGTTAGGTTCGGAGCATGAATTTCCTGGTTGTGGACTGGGACTTCTTCTTCCCGACGCCGACGGCCGGCGGGCCCGTGGGCGACCATGCGAGCCTGTACGCGTGGCCGGTCGCCGAGGACGCAACCCATGTGGAAGCCATCTGGCTTCGTCGCATCCGAGCCTTCCGCGCCACTGGTGTCCCTCTCCCCCGCGTCTCAGGGTTCGAAGGTTTCTGGGACCGGTTCCGCATCGCCCCCGACGCCACGGTCTTCTATGCCGACTCGAACGCCTGGGCCTCACAGATCTTCCCGACCAACCTGGGGGCGGAAGGGCCATGGGAGGCGGTTCACCTATACGACGCGCACCATGATTGCGGCTACGCGCCCAATCACCGCAGCTTCGAGGATTGGCAGCGTCGCGGGCCGATCAGCGCGGAGAACTGGCTTCTGGGGCACTACTGGAACGGCTCTCAGGTCTTCGTTCACTTCCCGCCGTGGCGGGAGTCCATGAAGCGTCCGACCGAGCGGCCCTTGATCCCCGTAAGCATGGTCATCGATGACGGCCAGGCCCTCGACGTCACGTTCAATGCCGTGTACGTCTGTCGCTCTGGCGCCTGGGTCCCGCCCTGGTGTGATGGGGACTTCTCCGCGTTCCTCGCTGCGTGCCCGGCGAAGCCGGTAGAGGTGCCTCAGAACCAGTGGAACCACCCTCGCCCGGATGTGCGGCGCATGGCCGAGCTGGAGGAGCGGTTGAAGGCCGGCGAGGGCCGCCGCGGATCCGTGTAAACGCAAGAAGGGGCGGCCCTGGTGGGCCGCCCCTCTCTGCTATCCGGCGTACTGCGCTTCGAATTCCTTCAGCATCTCGTAGGACTTGCGTCCGAGCGTCCGCGCGATGGTGAAGTGGCATCGGTCGCCGTAGCGAGCCAGGAAGTAGGCGTCTCGGGCCTGGCAGAACCGCCGGGACTCTTCCTCTCGGGCGATCCTCTCCGCTTCCCTCTTGGCCGCGTCAGCGGCCTTTACGGCGGCCTTCACGTCCTTCTGCGTCCATCCGGCGGCCTTAGCCGCGCAAGAGGTGCCGAAGTAGTGGTCCTCGACGGCGTTTCCGTCGCCGTCCAACTCCAGCATCTGGACAGTGCCCTTGAGTTCGGGACGGCCGCAAAGCTCGCACTGCGTGATCTCGTCGGTCGTTCCGCCAACTCGGTAGACCTTCATGATTCTTCCCCTCTTGAGTTTTCAAGCCCGGCCCCTTTTGGGGTCGTTCTCTCGCTGACAGGAAGAACGTTACGCGTTTAAACGGCTTGAGTCAAATGATAGCTTCAGGGAAATGGAAGAGGGGCCGGTTTCCCGGCCCCTCGACTCTCTATCGCCTCGCGACCTTGCAGGCAACGCACTTGCAGTAGGCGTCATGGAGTACGGCGCAAAGATCGCTGTAGGGCTCCACCTCGGCCTCAAGGACGGACCCGCAGGTGAAGCAGATCTTGATCCCCTCGCCTTCCTCGGCCTCAGGGTCGGAGAGCGTCCAGAGGTGTATTCCCTTGTAGAGCGAAACGGACATCTGACTTCCCTTCGTTCACCCCCGCCGGGGGGTGTTTCTCGCTGACAAGGGAAACTGTATGGCGTTTAAACGTGGCGTGTCAAATAGTAGGTTCCAACTGTTAGTTTCGGGGCATGACAAAAGGCCCCCGAAGGGGCCTCTGTCCTGATGATCCTCGTTGACTGTCGCGCCCGCAGCGGTCACGGACGTTGACGAGTTCAAGGGATCATCGAGACTCACCATATCAAGTCCGCCGGTCCGCCTGCTAGTCGCCGATGCCCTTACCGTGCTCCCACTCGGCCACCTGCCACGCGTCCACGCGGACCAGGATGACGCCCCAGTCCGCTTCGGCGTACGCGGCCTTGACGGCTCGGCCGGCGGTGGCGGCCACATCGAAAAGCGTCGGGACGCGCACGGTCATGGTCCACTCGGTCCAGCCGTCAGCCATCTGCGCCGTGGCCCCGTAGTCGACCAGGGCCCCGGTGACGACGTCGAGGGCGTCGCTATCGGCGGCCAGATTCTTCCCCTGGTGCCGCACTCGAACTACGGCCTGATACTCGCGCATTGCGTGTAAACCTTCTCTCTTGCTGACATGGTGAAGGGGCCGGTTTCCCGGCCCCTGGGGGGAGGTTACAGAACCCCGAACCTCTTTGCTACCGCCAGATTGTTTCGCTGTCCTCGACCTCCGGTGTTTCGACTCAGCCATTCGGCGGGCTTGGTCTTGTCGTCAGGGAAGCACAGCCATCCGTGATTCCGTCGCTCGACCTTGAAGCCTGCGGCCTTGATTGCTGCGGCCAGACCTTCCGGGGTCCTCTTCACCGTTGCCATGTTGCGCTTTCCCCTTGCTGTTCTCTCGCTGACAAGGAAGACGTTACTAGCATTTGGAATCCTTGTCTACCGCCGCCCCGGTGTCGGTTGCTGTTGCTTGTCGTCTTTCCGTTTTCCATGCCTCGGGTGTCCGGAGCGGGCGGGAGCGTGGTGGACCCCCCCTTGAAGAAAGCAATAGGCCCCCCACGGATGGGGGTTGCTCGCTTCAAGAGGGGACCTGATGAGTCGACATACGTACCTCGGTACGCCCGTCGGGGCTCTCGCTATCAGGACCGGCATGGAGGGAATTAGCCTCGCCGCAGGGCCGGGTGTGTGTAGCTAGCTCCGGGGGCCGCCTGCCCACCCCTTCCGCAGGGGTACCGGTCCGGGCCTGCCTTCACCCGGTCTGTCTAGCTACTTCGGTATGCCGTTCCCCGCAGGGCTTCTCTACCTCCCGGTGGCTGAATCCGGGGTCGGCTTTTGGTGAGGCAGAGCCGTTCTCCTACTGCCAACTCGGCTGGACTCCCCCGGGCGTTACTCGGGGGCCGCAGGGCGGTTTCCTGGGACCGCTCTCCCTCGGCATGTCGTCTCCCTGGGGTGCCACCCCCCGGGCCGTCCTACGCGGCCACGGCCAAGATCTACCGTGCGCGTCGGACGTTACTAACATTTGGCAGTATCGGGCAAGCTATACCTCGGTGATGTAGGTCACGCGTTTACACCTGCGCCCAAACATAGCTTCGGGACACGTTCGGGTGAGTCCACCCCGGAGGCGCCCCAACTCCCCGCCGGCGACCGTATGCTGACCCCGGGTGACCCGCCCCGGTCCCCTATGCGGGTCCGCCACGCACGGCGCCCCACGCCGAGCCCGACGCAACCGGGTGCCTGGCGGCCCCGCCCGCACACGACTAAGGCCCCCGCCGAAGCAGGGGCCTTAGGGGCTTTTGTGGCGCCCATTTCTACCGAATGGGGTAGGGGCGAACCTCGTAGTCATCGACCTTGACGTGCCAGACGCTGGGGCCGTTGTCGATCCGGTACGTGCCCGTCCCGGGCATCACGCGGGTGATCGTGCCGACACACCCGCCGGAGGAGGCTCGGGCGTATACGGGGGTTCCGGGCTTCAGGAGCAAGGCTCGGTACATGGCTTCCATGGGGTCTTCCCTTCCGGCCCCGAGGGGCCGTTCTCGCTGACGGGGAAGATGTTACTTAGATTTGGAAGCTATGCCAAGTTTAAACGCCTGAGGGCCCCGCCGAAGCGGGGCCCTCAGGGTCTCAACTGCCGTGCGCTAGGCGGCCTGAGCCGCTTCGTAGGCCGCCCAGACTTCGGCGGGCACACGGCCCCGGTCGGACACCTCATAGCCGTTCTCGCGCCCCCACGCGCGGACGGCGCCCGAGTCCCGGACCGGCTTGGCCGTTCCCGTGCGCCGGACCGGCGTGCGCCCGCCGGACATCTTCCGACCGGCGCCCAGGTACGGGGCCAGTTCCTCCCGCAGCTTGGCCGCGTTCTCGTCGCTCAGGTCGATCTCGTACGTCTTGCCGTCGAGAGCGAAGTTCACGGTCTGCGAAGCCTCCGTGCCGTCGAGGTCATCGACAAGGAGAATTTCGACCTTCTGAGCCATGGCAAAGTCCTTCGTAAGGGGTTCAACTATGTTCTTTTTACCAGCGTGGCAGCTACAGCCACAACCGATTCCGCTTATCCCCGTGCGGACCGGGCACCTTTCGTGGTGCCCAGTCATGCACCATCCGAGCTTCAAGAGCCGTGCGCCTTCATGAAGTCCCGGACAACGGCTTCCGGGATTCGCCCGGTCGCCTTCACCTCGTACCCGTGCTCCCTGCCCCAGGCGCGAATGAGGGCGCTGGAGTCCGCAGAGGCGGTCACGGCGCCTTCCCGGGCGGTCGAGGCGGCATAGGTGGCGGTCTTCGCGGGCGGAAGCTCCCAGAGGGGCCACGGCTCATCCGAAAGGGGCTCTTCGCCGTCCTGGGCGTCCTCGACCGGCTCGACCAGCTCGGAGGCCGCGTCGAGCGGCGGGCGCTTCTTCAGAAGATGCGTGAAGAGGTGCACGGCGAGGGGCACGGCGAGGGACGGCATGCCCGTGACGACCGGGGCCGGGACCGTGGACGGCAGCGCATTCGACCAGAGGCTGTAGGCGAAGAAGGCCGCCGCGAGCGTCCACGGGTAGGCCGTGGCCCGCCATCCGTAGTCGCGGAGCCGGTAGGCGACCCACACGGCCACCGTGACGAAGCCCTCGACAATCAGGGGGTAAATGAAGCTCAGACGTTCCGGCCCGTCGGTGGCCAGATAGACGTTCCGCAGGGCCTCATAGGACAGGACGAAAGCGCCCGCAGCGATGCCGGCGACCACGGCCGCGGTGGCCTTATCGGTTTTGTGCACTGGATTCCCTCCCGACCCCCGGCGGGGGCCGTTTCTCGCTGACATTGGGAATCTAGCATTGAGCACGACCGACTTTCAAGGTCTAGCTTGACCAAACGGAAAGGCCCCCTTCCGGGGGCCCCTCTGCTACTTCTCGACCTTCACCCATTCGAAGCGGTGAGCCTCATTCTGGCTCTCGTCGCAATCCTTGTGCCACTTGCACACCAGCTTGTAGCGCGGATCACCGAAGTGCATGCTCTTCCCCTTTGCTCGGGCGCCGGCCTTTCCGGCGTCTCCCGCTGACAAGGAAGACGATACTAGTATTTGGAATCTCTGGCAAGCGTGTAAACGGCCCAGAAAGCAAGAGGGCCCCCGCCGAAGCGGGGGCCGAGGGGCTAGGCGCGCCCCATGAAAACTTCCTCCAACCAGTCAGGCCAGATGCATTCCCTCTCGCAGCGCTCAAATCGAATGCCGCACTGGCACTTCGGCGCCCGCGACGACACATAGACTCGCGCGCAACCGTCCAGCCGCTCGAAGTGCAACCCCTGGACACTGACGTCCCGGTGGCCGCTATAGGTGTCACCGATCCAGGAAATCGGGCCTATCGCCTGCCCGAACTCTCCATGCCGGTAAATGTCGCCCATCCCCAGCGTCTCAACCCTGACGTACTCCATGGCGTCTTCCCCTTTTGAATTTTCATCCGGCCCCGGGGGCCGTTCTCGCTGACAAGGAAGACAGTATCAGCGTTTAAACGAGATTCCAAATCATAGTTTCAGGGAACAAGAAAGCGGCCCCCGAAGGGGCCGCTTGGCGGATCAGGCAATCTCCATGACCGTCCCGACCGGGCAGATCGGAAGTCCGACCTCCAACCACTTCGCCGTGGTCCGGACGACGTACCCGCCGCACCCGCAATCGGCCTTACAGGCAACCTTGATCATCCGGGTTCCCTGCTTCTTCGGGCCGGACGAAGCAGGGGTTTCCTCGGGGGCCTCCGGCTCATCCTCGGGCTTCGGGCCCTCCTTCGGCGCGAGGGGCTTACCCGTGGGGTACAGGGTGGCGTGGTTGTACGGGCCGATCGCCTCCGCCAGGGCCTGAAGCTTTTCGGCAAGCTCGGGGGTGGCGATCGTGGCGGTCATCTTGCCGGTGAGGCCGAGGGCCTTAGCGGCCGTGGCGAAGTCCCCCTTGTGGCCGCTCTTGCAGTCGTCCGCCGCGTGGACCAGCTCATGAATGAGGACGTCGAGGACGCGGGACGCGTCGTTCAGCTCGGGGCTGATGAAAATGTGGTTCACGTTGTCTTCGGAGACGAAGCGGGCCCAGCACTGGCCGAGGATCTTCGCCGACTCGCGCTTAGCGCCGTAGCCGAATCCCACGGAGACGTGGATCTTCTCGGGGAGCGGGAAGTTGATGCGCTCAAACTCGGGGCGAAGGGCATCAATGGCCTGGTGGAGCCATTCCTCGCGGGTCACGGCGCGCTTCGGGGCCTCCGGCTCGACCTCAGGCGCCTGGGGCTCGTACGACAGGCACACGGCGCAGGTGACGGCGGCCTCAATGCCCTTGTACTTCGTGCCCTTGTTGGTCATGCCGCCGGTCCGGCAGAGGGGGAAGTAGAAGTCCTCTCCCCCTTCGATCTCCTGGCGCTTGTGAACCTTGCCGCCGAGCATCGAGATGACGTTCATGTGTTCTTCCCCTTCGGGTTTTCGGTGGCCGGCTTGTCCGGCCTCCGTCTCGCTGACAGGAAGAACGTTACTCATATTTGGCATGCCCGTCAACCGTTTAAACGGGCCGATCCAAATGCTAGTATCAGGGCATACGAAAACGGCCCCCGCCGAAGCGGGGGCCGTCGCACCATCCTTCAAACATGTCAGCGAGAGAAGGGGAAGGTGCGGTGCAAGGCTACCGGAGCCGTCCGGCGGAAGCTAACGGCCCTGAAGCTCGGCGGCCCGCGCGCAGGCGTCCAGCTCCCGCCAGTCGGGGCGGAGCCTCCACGTCCCAACGCGCACGATGCGGGCCCCGTGGATCCCGTGGAGCGTGTAAACGTCGCGCGCGTAGGTGAGTTGCCGGTCCTGCGGGTCGAGGCCGGCCGCGCGGGCCCACTGGCGGAACTGGGCGAGACTGCCCGCCAGGACCACGATGCGTTCACTCACCCTCGGCCTCCCGGAGGGCCTTCAGGCGTTGGCCGATGCGACCCAAGAGCGGGAAGCACTCCGGGACCAGGGCCGCTAGCTCCGCCTCCAGCTCGGCGGCTTCCTGCTCATCGAGGTACAGGCAGTAGGGGTGCCGCGTGCCCTTCCGGTAGGCCCTCACTCGGCGGCTCCAGGGACATAGGAGGCCGTCACATCGGCCGTGCCGATGACGCGGGTAACAGTGATCGCCGCGTACTCCTCCGGCGTGCTCCACCCCTTGAGGCCCCGCAGACACCGGATGATTCGCTGCTTCAAGCGGTCTTCCGTCTCGGCCTCGATCACGCGGGGGAACTTGGGCCAGGACGCCCCCGGGGCGTCAATGATCACTCGGTACACGCGGTGAACCTCCGGGTCTCAATGCCCGCCGTCTCGGCGAGAGTTGCTGTCATGGATGCTCCGCGGCTTCCGTCGAGGATGAAGGCCAGGCAGATATCCGGCACCCGGGCGACCATGGCAGCGTTGCGCAGGTATCCGGCCCGCGTGCCGTGGCGGTCCCAGTCGGCGTGGAACCGCCGCACGTTCATGCCGGTGCTGATGGCGTATCTGTCGGCTTGGGCGTCGGCCCCCGTGGGGCACGCGCCGTGGATGAGTAGGGCTTCTCGGTGAGGCGTCTTCGCCTCATACAGGGCCCGGAAGATTTCCCGCTCGACCTTCCGGGCGTCGGTCCAGCCCCGGGACCCCGTAACCAGGATCAGCAAGAGTCGCCCGTGTAAACGGGGGCGGGAACGATGACTCTCGACGCGCCGCTACTCGGGGCCGGCCTGGGGGCCTGGGGCTTCGAGAAGGACGGGGGGCGGGGTGCGGGCCCGGGACGGGCCGCGCACGCCCTGGAGGTGTCGCACGCGACCAGGCCGAGGGCCAGAAGGGCCGCCGTGGCGGCCATGGTGGTAACTCGCTTCAAGCGCAGTCCTGTTCGTCATGGATGGCCCGCAGATCAACGCCACGGGGAAGAAGTCGGTTGGCGTAGGCGTAGGCCGCAGACAGCGGCACGCCATCGGCGGCCAGGGCCTCGAAGCACGCTTGCGCGTGGTCGAGGCCGACCAGCTCGGGGAGCCCGTCCCTCGTCGCGTCAGTCGGCAAGAGCACCCACCCGGCGAGAGCCGGGCCCCGAGTGCGCCCGTGCGGCCGAAGCCTTGAGGATGACTCGGTTGTTGAGCGCGCGGGTGACCTTCTCGATGGCGCGAGTTAGCCTCACCTGCTCGCTTCCCGTGAGGGGTTCCTCGCTGTCGAATCGCTTCGCGATGACCTCGGCGTCTCCCGCCGGCAGAGCGCTGTAAGCCGCGTCGAGGTCCCACAGGGCGACGACGACACCGCCCGCCGTCACGCTGTTCCCGTCATCCTTCACGGGGACCTTCTCCCAAAGCTCGGGCCGGAAGAACGCCCTGTCGAAGAGGTGCCGCACCTCGGAGGGCGTGTAAACGTACGCCGAATCTCGGTGCAGGGTGGCGTACCGCTCTCGTCCCGCGTACTGCACTCCGAACCGATGGAAGTTCTTTCGAAGCTGACCGTCCGGGTAGTCAATCGACTCGTAATGCTTCTTACGCTCGGCGACCTGGAGAAGGATTTCCTGCTGGATGTCTTCGGGCGAAATGCCGGGGTACTCCTCGGCGATCTTCCGGGCGACGGCCGCAGCAATCTTCATGTAGCGGGTCCAGTGCATCATTTCGCTCCTCCTAGGCGGTCTTCTGGCCGTACGTCTTGCCCTCGACTACAAAAGTGCCGTTGGGGCGGATGAATACAGGGACGGGGGTCACGCGGTGCTTCTCGACGTAGAGAATTCCGAAGCCCTGAGACCAGTTTCCGGAGCCCGCCTTAAGGTAGGTGGCAGACTTGAAGTTCATAAGGTTGCCGACCTCGAAGCCCCAACGCTCCCGCGTGATGCGGCCGTTCACGGTCATGTGGTCATGCTGGATTCCGAGTTTGTGCGTGTGGCCGCACACGACCGAATAGCCCCACTTGCGGGCGAGAGCCAGGGCCGTACCGCCGGGAAGGCGGGAAGACGCCCCTTCGTCGCCGTGCGCGATGAGCCATCCGGGGGCGACTTCGTAGGGCTCTTCATGCCACTGGATCCCGTACTTCTCGAAGTCGAGGAGGGAGGGAACTTCGAGGGCCTTCAGACCCATAAGGCCGGGCGCCCGCGTACGGACGTAGTTCAACGGCCTGTCCATGTGGTTGGACCGCTCATGGTGTACGGGGCCGCTGTAGCGGACACGCAGCGGGCCCGCGAAGTCCCGCCCGTACGCCCTGAGGTGCTGCTGAAGGTCGCCCTTGTACTCGCCGGCCGTGCCGCGAGTCCATCGGCTGATCTGCGGGAAGTCGACTTCGTCACCGACGGAGTGCACTTCATCGGGCTGGTATTCACCGATGAAGTCGAGGACGTTTCGCAGGGCCCGCTTATCGTGATACGGGATCTGCATGTCGGACAGGATGACGATGCGCTTCAAAGGGTGATGTCCTTCTCTCGAAGGGCGTCTTCGAGCTTCTTCAGTCGGATGTCGAGCATGGCCGCGTACACGGCGAGGTCTTGGGCTTCTTCGCGGGCATAGATGACCAGCTCGACCAGCGGCATGGTTTCGAACTTCTGGCGCCCGTCGGGCTCTTGGTACTGGTCGGCGCCGATGCCGAGGATTCGGCCGCGACACTGCCGGATGAAGTGGCCTACTTCGTCGGCGAGTTCTTCACTGGTCACGCTTGATCTCCAGTAGTTCTAGAAGGGCGTCGGGCCCGAATTCGAGGATGAAGGTGTTCACGTCGTGACCGGCCGGCATGGGGCAGATCCGAAGGTTCTTGATCTGCCCGGCGAGCTTGTCGGCGAATTCCATTCCCTGCCCCTTGTCGTCCGCGTCGGCGAGCATGAACACCGCCTCATAGCCCTTAAAGCACCGTGCGAAGTAGGACTTGAAGGCGCTCACTCCCCCAACGCCCACGGCGGGGAGGAGACCGGGGAGCCCTCCGGGGCGGGCTTCATATCCGGCTAGGTGGGCGGCGATCGTGTCGAACTCGCCTTCACAGAGGGCGATGTACCGGCTCGGAGCGAGGAGCGCGTTAGCGTTGTAGATGCGGGGAGGGTCCCCGGGGACGGACCGATATTTGGGCCCGTCCCCGTCGCCGAGGCGGCGGAAGCGAATGGTCGTCACTCCGGAGCGCGTTATGTAGGGAATGGCGATCATTCCCCGGGCGCTTTCATGCCCCGGCAAGGGGCTTTCGACGTAGCCCAGCCTGAAGGATGCTGCGTTGTCCTCGGACAGGCCGCGACTCTTCAAATACTCCACGGCGGCGGGGCTTCTCGTTAGAGCCCCCTCGTATCGCGCCGTAGCTTCCTCCAAGAAGCTTCTCAGCGCAGGCTCGGGCACAAGGGAAATCGCGGCATCCTTCCTGATGGGCGATCACGTCGAAGCTGTCGCCCGAGATGTCGCAAGCGAAGCACCGGAATTTGTTCTCCGCGGTGCACACGGAGGCGGACGCGTTGCGGTCCTCATGGAGGGGGCATTTCATCTTTAGCCACCGATCACCTTCGGGAACTTCGGCGGCTCCGTAGTGCTCCAGCACTTCGGCAATCGGCGGCTTTTCCATCCCCGCCCCTCACATTCCAAATAGTAGTTTCGGAGGGGTGGCGGAATCAAAGAGCGGGGTAAACCCGGATCCTCGCGCCTTCCTCCTGGCCGTGGTCCGCGTAGACCTTTCGCGCGCCGAGGATGACCACCTGGGCGTCGTCTCCGAACGCCCCGCCGGCCGTCAGGCCGTCGAGGGTGGACCGACAGAGCTTGTCTACGTCCGGGTACTTCGCCGGGTACGCGGGGGCGTCCGCCTTGAGCTGGTCGGCGTAACGCCCCGTGCGGTAGTGCGACTTGGGGCGCCGGAGCCGGAAGGTGGCGAAGACTGCGACATGGGGCCAGGGCCCGAACGCGTGGTTCAGAGCAGCGGACGTGACGGCGGCCCGCCAGGGCTTGACCTTCTTCGAGGACTCGACCATGCGCCCGTTGCCGACATGCCGCTTGCTGCCCTGAGGGGCGGGGGTTCCGATTACGTTTATCTCGATCATCCGGTGAGCCTCATTCGCTCCATATCCGCGTCTAGGTAAAGGATCATTTGGCCGGAGGCGTCAGCCTTGCCGGTTCGGTTCTTCACTACGGAAACCCCCATCTGCCTGGTGCCGTCCTCGCCTATTCGGTGAAGGGTGAGGATCATTTCCGGCACGCGGCCTATCTGGCCCTTGATCTGAGAGAGGGGTACCGGGGTGTTTCCGTCGTTGCTGTCGCCCTTGACGTGGTGCAGCGCGACCACGCAAGCCCCGGTCGTGCGGGCGAGTTCGTGGAGGTACTCGCAGACCTTTTCCAGGGCGACGTAGGAGGATCCGTCGCTATCGGAGTCCGGGACGACGTTGCTCAGGTTGTCAACGACGATCAGTTCGGGCCACATGCCGTAGGTGACCGCGAAAGCCTTCAACTCGGCTTCGAGGTCGTCAATCGTGAGCGATGCGGCGAAGTCCCATCGGAGATGATCGAAGCCGTCCAACTGGGCTTCTACGGCGGCGGTCTTACCGTGTTCGAGGGCGTTCTCAATGTCGCGCGTAGACCAGCCGGAGACGTTAGCGGCGCATCGCACAAACATCGTTTGCGGGTCGGTGTCCGCCGAGAAGTAGAAGGCCGGCACGCGCGCGTGGAGCGCCAAAGCCATGGAGAGGGCCGACTTGCCGACGCCGGGTGCGGCCGAGATGACGACTAGCTGACCTCGGCGGAAGTGCACGGTGGATCCGGCAAAGGTCCGGAAGAGGGTCGGGAGGGGTTCGCCGGTTTTTCCCGCGTCTCCCTTGGCTCGGACGATCGTGTACAAGGGAGAGCCTTTCCTAGGGGGTTACGCGGCCGTCCAGAGCGGCAGGGGGGCACAGTTGCGGTAGCGGCTGGCCCGGTATTCGCCGGTCGTCCGGATGAGTCCGCGCTTCGCGGCTCGGCGCATCACGGGGCCGAGGGCTCGGGGCTCACGGGGCTTGATCAGCCCCGCGTCCCAAAGGTCGTCCGTGGTGAACTCCGGCATTCGGCCGGAGAGTTCGGCGACGAACCCGAGCGCGTAGCGCTTCCAACCGTCATCGGCGTTGGCGTCGACCTGGGCGATAGCGGCGTCACGTCGTGTACGCGCGTCGAGGGTGCTGGACATGAAGGGGCCTCCGCGGGTTCGTGTAAACGGGTTGGGGTGCGCGTTGTGCAGTCGCGCCCCTGCGCACCAAATATGAGCTTCGGGCCTACTTGATGAACTCCAGGCCGCACGCGTCCGGGGTGCCCTGCGGGGCGGGGCAACCCCACGCCTTCCACATGCCCGGCTTGTTCCTGTAGGGCTTCTCGATGAAGCGCTTCGTGCCGTGCGGGCAGGTGGGCGCGTTGCCGTACGGGGTCGCCGGGGCGGCCTGGGCCGGGGGCTGGCCGGCGGGGGCCTGGTGCCCTCGGTCGTACTGTCCCGGATGCTCCACCGGGCGGGCCCCGAGCTGAGCCCCAAGGATCTCTTCGGCCCGGAGGGCGGTCACGGCTTCGCCAACCAGGGCGGAGATCCCGGATCGGGTGTAGCCGTCGAGAAGTTCGGTGAACTCCCCGAGGGTTTCGGCCTTGATGACAACCCAAGTGGCGTCGTGCCCGCCGTGGGCCTTGATGCTGGTGCTGATCTCAGGCATTCGCACTCTCTTCGTAGGGGTACTGTCGCGCGTCGATTCCGTTGAAGTCGCAGAATCGGCGCACGGTGCAAGTCCGGCATGCGTCGCCGGGATTGGGGAGGAACAGGCCGAGGCGTACGGCCTTGTCCATGTTGCGGAACCAGCGGGTGACCTTCTCTAGCGAGTAGTCCTGGAGGTTCCACGGGTCGGTGGGGGCGTTGTTCTTCGCCATGAAGTAGTCGCCGAAGCCGGGCTTCTCGCCGAACATGGCGTTGACGGCATGGTCGTAGATGGCGAGCTGAAAGGCGGTGTCGGGAAGCTTGGTTCCGGTCTTCAGGTCACGGACTCGAAGGTGGCCGTCCGGGTACTCGACTACCTGATCGATGAAGCCCTTCACCTCGATGCCGTCGAGGTCGAGCGAGAAGGAAAGTTCGATGGCCGGCTGACCCTCGATCGGCTCCCAGATTCGTTCGGGAGCCTCGATCGCGTACTCGAAGTACGCTTCGACCTGATCGCGCCCGCGCTCACGGCGCCGCTTGAGATCGGTCTCCGGCTTGGTCATTCCGCCGGTTAGCCATCGGGAGATATCCGGCTCGATGGCTACGGCTTTCGCGTACTCGCGCTCCCAGGCTTCTTCGAACCAGTCGGCCATGACCTCGGGCCCGTAGGCCCGGTAGCTCTTCTCCCAGCGCTCGACGGCTTCGTGGTAGGCCGTGCCCTGAATGAACCAACCAGCCTGGTTCTGTGGGGCCTTAGCGATCTTCTCTAGGCGGTACGCCTCGCCGCATCGGACGAAGCCCTGATACTGCGAGACTGAACGGTGAGCGGGTGCGATGCGGTTCCCTCATTCCAAATCTGAGCTTCAGGGCAAACAGAAGGGGCACCCTCGGGGGGTGCCCCATAAAGGTTTTTAAGTTGTATCGGTCTAGTGGAAGATCCAGGCCACGGAGGTGTATTCGTCTCCGTGGCCGCATCCGAGAGTGTCGCTCTCGTACCCCCTAAGAGGGATTGCGCCGACGGGCCAAAGGCTCCGGGTGACGTCATAGTCTTCTTCGTCCGCGTTCGTGTTGCAGAAGGTGTATTCCATGCGCGTGCCGTTGGCGTACCGCAGGCGCGCGACCGTTATGACCTGAGGCACGTCCCACAGGATGTCTACGCCCTGGAGGTCGTCCCCAGCGTTGTTGAGGTCAACCCCTATAGAGCTATCTACCAACATGGGCACTTTCCCCAAGCTCGATCCGCCGCACAAGAACCAACCTTGAGGTCGGTTCCCTCACTCTATCCGGAATCGTTCACTCCACAACCACGGATGTGGAGATTCCTGGTTTGCCGTTGCCTTTTCGTTACCCGAAGTGGGGAACGTTCACCCGGCTCAGGGTTGCCTTACTAGGCGGCGAGATTCAGAAGCCGCTTCAGGCGGTCCGCCAAAGTCTTGCGGGGAAGCCCGAGTTGGCGGCTCATCTCCGATATCGAGAGCCCCTGACCATGCATGCGCCGGATCCGGGCGTTGGTCAGCTCTTCGAGGAGGACCACGCGAAATCTGGCCGCCGCGCGCAGCTCGGCAGGCGTGAGGCCACCCCAGATGCCGAATTCCTCATTCCGGCCCATTTCGGCGCACTCCTCGCGAACCGGGCAGAAACTGCACGCATCCTTGGCCGCCTGGACGTCCTCGGCCTTCATGGAAAACCATACTTCAGGGTCGGTTTCACAGGGGTGCAATTTGCCTCACTCGGTCAAAGGGTGCAATTCAACTTCGCCGGAACAGGCGCATCCCAGATGCCGACCGTTCCGCGTCAGGGAGGACTCAGGCGCCCGACTCCCGTCGGTCTTTCTCTCGCCTGCCTCGCTGGCTTGTATATCTTCACTCGGCACGCATGGCGGAGTCAAATAGTAGTTTCAGGGCATGAAAAAGCCGCCCGGAGCGCGGGCGGCTGTCGAGGGGCGTTTAAACTTCGGTCGCAGACGGAGACGAAGGGCTTTCGGTCCTCGGGGCTATCTCGGGCTCCACATCGGCCTCAAAGCGAATGAGGCTCGTCCCGTCCGAGGGGCGCCGCTTCGAGTAGTACCACCCGCCAGTCGCGGAGGCAGGATTCGGGACTTGGTCGCGGTTGTAGCACACGACCACGTTGGCTTCCTTGATCTCCGCAAGCCACTTGTCGAGCATCCGTTCCTTGACGGGGGGAATCTCGTCTCCCTGTTCACGGCGGGAGTAGTAGCGAAGCATCGTCGCCGGGCGGGCCTGCGAGTGCTCAGTCCTCACTACCCAGGGAATGAACCTCTTGTGATCCGGGCGCTTGCTGGTCTGCTTGGAGTCCCGCAGCTGGAGGTAAACGGCCCCCTTGGTCACTCCGTAGAGTTCCGCGATTTCGTCGTACGTCAGACCTTTTGCCCGATGGGAGCGGAGGATGTCTGAGGAAGGGAGGCGTCTGGGGGCCGGCATGTGCGGTGCCCTCTCAAGGTCGGTCGGCGAATCAGTTGATCAAGGTAGGCGGGTCTCACAAACCTGTCAACGAAGCTACCCGCCGGGCGGTACGTCGTAGAGCTTCAATTGCGAGTATAGGCGCGTAGAGCTTCGATGGTTGTACTGACGAGTCAAGAACTTACTTTGACCTCGATCTCTATTCGGATTCATGTTCGAATGAGGGGTTCGAGCGCCCCTTGACCGCCCCCCTGTGCGGGCCCTACGTTGGGCACGTAAGAGCCGCGTTTCCGCAGGTCAGAGCGCTGATTCTGGTTGAACTCGAACATGATCCGGGTGGCGTTGGCGTAGTACGTGAAGGCCACGATGATCGCCTCCACGCCCCTCTCCCCCGCACCGAGCGTCAGGGCGAGCACCAGGCCGAGCACGTTGGTGAGGACGGAGAGCGGGGCGACGAGGGTGTCGATCCGCAGGTTGCCGTAGTCCCAGGAGCGCAGGGTGATCCGGCGCGACTCGGCGACGCGGGTCCGGTGCTCGGCGGCCTCCCGCTCCTCGGCGGCGAAGGAGCGGACGCTGTCCATGTTGGTGAGCACGTCGGCGACGTGCCCCGACACGCGGGCGATGGCCTGTTCGCGGTCGGCGACGATCCGCTGACGGCGCCGGACGAGCGGGAACACGCACACGGCGGTGAACGCGATCATCACGAGGAGGCCGACGACCAGCAGCGGGTCGTACTGCCAGAGGACCACGGAGGCGAACAGCAGCGGCACGAGGCTGCCCATGACCTGGAAGGTCAGGGTGTCGACGAAGTCCTCGAAGCGGGAGGCGAAGCTGATGGCCCGTTTGGTGAGCGAGCCGGCGAAGTTGTCGTGGAAGAACGCCGCGTCCTTGGCGAGGAGTTCGTCCATGCCGACGACGTAGAGGTGCTCGATGCCGCGGGCGTCGAGCCGGTTGAGGCAGTGGAAGCCGACCCGCCACAGCGCCTCGCCGAGGAGCAGGACGCCGGCGAAGGCGAGGGCGTAGGGCAGGACCGAGTCGAGGGTGGCGGAGCCGCCGTCGGCGACCCTGCCGACGAGTTTGGCGACCACGAGCGGGGCGAGGTACTGGATGCCGATGTTGCCGAGCGCGGGCAGCAGCAGCGCGGGCACGGCCACCCGCCTGAACCGCACCAGCGTTCCTCCGTAATGACGGAGCGCGAGGCGGACGGAGCCTTTGCCCGGTCCGCCGTCGCGTTGTTCTGACGTTCCCATCACGACCTTCCGTCGTCGTTCCGACACGTACGGCGACGGAGTGTGGCGGAGGGTGGTGGGGGCGGTCCACGGGTTTTCCGGCCGGTCACGGGGCGGCTCCGTACGGATCAGGCACGCAGCCCCGCGGAGAAGGCGACGATCTCGCGCACGACCCGGTCGGGGTCCTCCCAGTACACGACGTGGCCGGCGCCCTCGTGGACGAGGAGGCGGGAGTCGGGGATCGCGTCGAGGAGCAGCTGCTGGTCCGAACGGGTGAGGAGCGGGTCCCGGTCGCCCCAGACGACGAGGGTGGGCACGAGGATCCCGGTGAGGGTGGCCGCGAGGTCGGTCTCCAGGAGCCCGTGCAGGACCGCGCGCCAGACGCGCGCCGGGACCTTCAGGTTCTCGTCGACGAGGGTCTCCAGGAACCCGGGCGCGACCCGTCCCGCGGCGAACCCGCGGGTGAAGTCGGCGGCGAACGCCCGGTCCACCGGGTCCTCCAGGGCGTCGACGGCCTCCCGGAGCGAGGTGGCCCCGGGCTTGTCGGCGAGCAGGGCGGGGACGCCGAGCAGGACGAGGCCGGCGACCCGGTCGGGGCGCCGGCCGGCGACGATCCGGGCCTGGACCCCACCGCTCGACCCGCCGACGAGGACGGCCCGCTCGATGCCGAGGTGGTCGAGGAAGGCGACGAGGTCGTCGGCGAAGTCCTCGGGGAGGTATCCGTCCCCGGGCTTGTCGGCGTCGCCGTGGCCGCGCTGGGTCGGCGCGTAGGCGTGCAGCGCGGACGGCAGGGCGCGCAGCATCGGCTCGAAGGTCCACCAGGAGTCGGCGTAGCCGTGGACGAGGACGAGGGGCGGCCCGCTCCCGGGCCGTCCGGCCTCCGCGTACGGGAGCGTCGGGCGCCCGCCGCCGAGGACGGCGCGGTGCACGGCGACGACGGCCATCGGCGTCCTCCTCGTCGCTCCCATTTCCCGGACCGCGGACTTCTCCAGCGTAGGGAGGGCGTTGCGGAGCCTCAACCGGGAGTGCGGCGGAAAGGCGTCCGGCGCGGTCGGCGGCCGTTCCGGTGAATTCCACGCGGCCCGGTCCTGCGTGTTCACCTGGCTGCGGGGACCCCGGTGCGCGACCATACGGACGCGCCGTCGTGTGCCTACCGGCCGGCGGCGGGAAATGGCGAGAGCACACAGGAAGAAGGCCGTACGTGACCGGCAGCGAGAGCGAGAACCCGGCAATTCCGTCCCCCAGCCCCGAGGTGACCAGGCCCCGGACCAATCAGGACTGGTGGCCGGACCAGCTGGACCTCTCCGTACTCCATCGGAACGATCCCCAGGCCGACCCCCTCGACCAGGACTTCGACTACGCGAAGGAGTTCGCGGGCCTCGACGTCGAGGAGCTGAAGCGGGACGTCATCGCCCTGATGACGGATTCCCAGGAATGGTGGCCGGCGGACTACGGTCATTACGGTCCGCTTTTCATCCGAATGAGCTGGCACGCGGCCGGCACCTATCGCATCGCCGACGGCCGGGGTGGCGGCGGAAGCGGCGCCCAGCGTTTCGCACCGCTGAACAGCTGGCCGGACAATGCGAGCCTGGACAAGGCCCGCCGGCTTCTCTGGCCGGTGAAGCAGAAGTACGGTCAGGCGATCTCCTGGGCCGATCTCCTGGTTTTCGCGGGTAACTGCGCGATGGAATCGATGGGTTTCAAGACCTTCGGATTCGGATTCGGCCGCGAGGACATCTGGGAGCCCGAGGAGATCTTCTGGGGTTCGGAGGACACCTGGCTCGGCGACGAGCGCTACAGCGGGGACCGGGAGCTCAAGGGGCCGCTGGGCGCGGTCCAGATGGGCCTGATCTACGTCAACCCGGAGGGGCCGAACGGGAACCCGGACCCGCTGGCCGCCGCCCGCGACATCCGCGAGACCTTCGGGCGGATGGCGATGAACGACGAGGAGACGGTCGCGCTCATCGTCGGCGGCCACACCTTCGGCAAGTGCCACGGGGCCGTGAACCCCGAGTACGTCGGCCCGGAGCCGGAGGCCGCGCCGATCGAGCAGCAGGGCCTCGGCTGGAAGAACGCGTACGGCACCGGCGCCGGCGGCGACTCCCTGACCAGCGGTCTGGAGGGAGCCTGGACCAACTCCCCGACCACCTGGGACAACGGCTTCCTCGACAACCTCTTCCGGTACGAGTGGGAGCTGACGACCAGCCCCGCCGGCGCCCAGCAGTGGACGCCGGTCGACCCGGCCGCCCAGGGCACCGTCCCGGACGCGCACGACCCCTCGAAGCGGCACGCGCCGATCATGCTGACGACCGACCTGTCGCTGCGCACGGACCCGGTCTACGCCCCGATCGCCCGCCGCTTCCACGAGAACCCGGAGCTGCTCGCGGACGCGTACGCCAGGGCCTGGTACAAGCTGCTGCACCGTGACATGGGCCCTCTGTCGCGCTACCTCGGCCCGTGGATCCCGGAGCCGCAGCTGTGGCAGGACCCGGTGCCGCCGGTCGAGCACGACCTGGTCGGGGACGAGGACATCGCCGCCCTGAAGGAGCGGATCCTCTCGTCCGGGCTGACCGTGCCCCAGCTGGTCACCACGGCCTGGGCGTCGGCCGCGAGCTTCCGCGGCACCGACAAGCGCGGCGGAGCCAACGGGGCGCGGCTCCGGCTCGCGCCCCAGAAGGACTGGGCCGTCAACGACCTGCCCGAGGTGACCGAGGCGATCGGCGCCCTGGAGGCCATCCGGGAGGAGTTCGCCGCCGGACGGTCCGACGGTACGCGGATCTCGCTGGCCGACCTGATCGTGCTGGGCGGCTGCGCTGCGGTCGAGCGGGCCGCGAAGGACGCGGGCCACGAGGTGACCGTGCCGTTCGCCCCCGGGCGGACGGACGCCGCGCAGGAGGACACGGACGTGGAGTCGTTCGCGGTGCTCGAACCGCGCGCCGACGGCTTCCGCAACTACCTGCGGCCGGGCGAGAAGCTGTCGCCGGAGACGCTGCTGCTCGACCGGGCCAGCATGCTCACGCTGACCGCGCCGGAGATGACGGCGCTGATCGGCGGCATGCGGGCGCTCGACACCGGCCACGGCGGGGTCCGCCACGGCGTGTTCACCGACCGTCCGGGCAGCCTGACCACCGACTTCTTCGTCAACCTGCTCGACATGGGGACGGAGTGGAAGGTCTCCGCGTCGGACGAGAACGTCTACGAGGGCCGGGACCGGGCCACCGGCGGTCTGAAGTGGACGGGCACCGCCGTGGACCTCGTCTTCGGCTCCCACGCCCAGCTGCGGGCCCTGGCGGAGGTGTACGCGGCGAAGGACGCGGGCGCGAAGTTCGTGCGCGACTTCGTCTCCGCGTGGTCGAAGGTGATGAAGCTGGACCGCTTCGACCTGCGCTGAACAGGCCGGCGCTGAACAGGCCGGCGCCGAGCGGGCCTTCGGCGGCCCGGACGGGTCCGGACGCGGGCCGGCGCCCGGACGGTCGTGCTGCGGCCGTCCGGGCGCCGGGGTCGTGCGGGCGTCAGGTGGAGATCTCGGGGAGCAGTCCGGTGACCGGCGCCGCCTGGTCGGTGAGCTGGTGGAGCTGGTGGAGTTCGTTGATCCGGCTCAGTCCGCCGAGCTGCTCGCCGACGCCGGGGTAGCCGGCGCGGGCCTCCTCCGGCATGCCGGTGGTGGCGAGGGCGTCGAGTTCGGCGATCGGGCTGATCGGCGGTCCGAGCGGCCCCGAGGGGGCGGCGACGGCCTGCGTGGCGGCGCCGCCGAGGCAGGAGAACGCGGCGGCGACCGCGAGGACCGAGGAGATGCGTCGAGGTGAGGTCACACCCTCACAACGGAACGTTCCGCCGGGGGACACGCGAGGCGCCCCGGCGTCCTCCGAACGGGCCACCGGGCCCCGCCTGCCGTCCCCCTCCTGGGGCGGGGGACCCCGCTGTAGGGTGGGCGTGCGAACCGAGGCCGACCCGCGTGCGGAGGGCAGTTGACCGAGCTCGTCCGCGGCACCCCCGGACTCGTGCGGGCGGTCAACGACCGTGCCGCCGTCCATCTGCTGCTCCGTCAGGGTCCGCTCACCCGGCCCGAGATCAGCCGGCTGACCGGCCTCTCCAAACCCACCGCCTCCCAGGTGCTCGCGCGGCTCCTGGACGCGGGTCTCGTGGTCGGCAACGGGCTGCGCACCGGCCTGCCGGGCCGGGTCCCGGAGACGTACCGGGTCAATCCGGCGGCGGCCTACGTGACGGCCGTGGACGTGACGCCGGAGTGGATCGCGGTGCGGGCCGCCGACATCACCGGCGCGGTGCTCGGCGAGACCGAGGCGCCCGCGCCCGCCGGGGCCGGGCGGGCGGAGCTGATGGCGGCGCTGCGCTCGGCCCTCGGCCGGGTCCCGACGCCGGAGCCGCCGAAGCGGGTGGTGGTCGGCGTGCAGGGCGCGGTGGACCCGACGAGCGGCCGGCTCGGCTACGCCAGCGCGGAGGACATGGCGGCCTGGCTCGTCCCCGACGTGGAGCGGACGCTCGGCGAGGCCCTCGGGCTCCCCGTCAGGATCGAGAACGACGTCAACCTCGCGGCGGTCGCCGAGCGGGCCCACGCGGCCGCCGACTGCCCCGACTTCGTGCTCCTCTGGGCGGACGAGGGGCTGGGCGCCGCGCTCGTCCTCGACGGGCGCCTGCACCGGGGGCACTTCGGCGGCGCGGGCGAGGTCGGCTACCTCCCCCTGCCCGGCGCGGCCACCGCCCGGGAGGCCGGCGACCACTACGGACATCACGGCTACCAGCAGCTGGCGGGCGGCGACGCGGTGCGCGACCTGCTGCACGCCCACGGCGTCCCGGGCGCGGACTTCAGCGAGACGGTGGCGGAGGCGGTGCGCCGGGCGGGGTACGGCGTGCGGGGCGCGCTCCCGACGGACGAGGCGGCCGAGGCGGCGCGGGCGGGGCTCGGGCGGGTGGCGGCCCGGCTGGCCGCCGGGCTCGCGTCGATCGTCACCGTCGTGGACCCGGGGCTCGTCGTCCTCGCCGGGCGGCTCTGCGCGGCGGGCGGCGAGCCGCTGCGCGCGCTGGTCGAGCGGGAGCTGCGGGTCCTGTCCCACTCGCGGGCCGGGATCCGGCTGTCGGCGGTGACCGGGAACCCGGTGCTCGCCGGGGCGCTCGACCTCGCGCTGACGGCGGCCCGCGAAGAGGTCTTCGGCGGGCCGCCGCCGCTCGGCCGGAGCTTCTGAGCCGAGGCCGGGGCGTACCGCTCAGCGGCCCCGGGAGAACCAGCCCTTGCGGTCCCGCGGCTCCGGTGTCTGCCACGGGTTCGCGGGGGTCCCTTCGGCGAAGAGCGGGCCGGTGCGCGGCGAGACGTGCTTGAGCCGGGCGCGCCACGGGCCGTCCGCCATCTCGAACTGGACGATGAGCGGCCCCTCGGTGAGCGGGACGGTCTCCCGCCGCTTGCCGATCTCGTTGACGACGTTGTCGTCGTCGGGGAGCGTCGAGTGGTCGTCGTGGCCGGCCAGTTCGAAGACGTTGACGATGAGGTTGTCGTCGCCCCGGTAGTGGATCGCGAGATCGGCGACGCCGCCGGTGTGGAGCAGCACGTCCGGGCCGCGGAACTCCGCCTCCTGTTCGGTCAGCCGCCGGGCCGACGCGAGCGGCGACACCTCCACGCGCCACGGGCCCTCGGCCTCCAGACGGAAGCGCAGGACGCCGCGGTCGGGGACGATGGCGAGGACCCGGCCGAAGTAGTGGTCCTCGGTGCTGTTGACGAGGTTGTCGCCCTCCTTGTTGCGCCGGTCGAGGATCGTCAGTCCCGTGTACCCGGCGTCCGGGACCTCCAGCTGGACGACGACGGGGCCGGGCGGCAGCCCTTCCACGGTGATCACGTCGTTGTCGCGGCCCGTCTCGGTGTACGGGGCGAACACCGGCCCGTACGCCCACGCGTCGTCCTGACCGGGCGTCACGTGCCCGGCGGGTCCGGCCGGGACGGGCTGAGCGGCCTGGCCGGGGACGGGGACGCCGTACCCGGCCGGCGCCGGCGCGGTCGGGTACTGCGGGGGTCCGGACGCGGGTGCCGGTGCGGGAGCCGGTACGGGGGTGGCTCCCGGCGGCGCGAAGCCGACGGACGGCGGCGCGAACCCCGGGGCCGGAGCGGGCGGCGGCGTGGAGGCGGGCGCCGGAGCGGGCGCGGGCGCGGGGGCCGGGGCGGGTGCAGGGGCCGCGAAGGCCGGTGGCGGGGCCTGCTGCGCGGAGGCAGGCGCGGGCGCGGCGACCGCCGACGGCTCCGCTCCGGCGACGTGCACGCCGTGGTCGGTGGCCAGCCCCTCGAGACCGCTGGTCCAGCCCTGCCCGACGGCCCGGAACTTCCAGCCGCCGGCCCGGCGGTAGAGCTCGGCGAGGACCATCGCGGTCTCCCCCGCCGCGTCGGCCACGTCGTAGCGGGCGACCGGCGTGCCGTCGGGGGCGAACGCCTCCACGGCGAGCCCGGGCACGTCCCGGAGGGCGCCGCGGTCGGTGGAGCCGACGACGAGGACGCGGGCGACGTCCGGCTCGACGGCGGGCAGCGCGACCTCCAGCCAGTCGCCGCCGTCCTCGGCGCGGGTGAGCCGCACGGCACCGGCCGGGTGCGCGGGCTGGCCGTGGAAGACCACGTCGGCGTCACCCCGGACGAGCCCCCGCTCGGTGAGCAGGAGCGCCATCGCGTCCGTGCCCCGGCCGCGCACGGCGATCCGCAACGGCACCGTCGGCACGAAGCCGTTGTCCCCCTTGGTCAGCATCGTCATCGCTCGGACCCTTCCCCTCGTATCCCCACCCGGTCGAACAAGGAAGATCCTCCGCGACGCGCGGCCCCGGGACAAGGGCCGCAGGTCGTACGCGCGCGCGTGCGTCGCCCGGCACGGGGCACGCGCGGATGTGACACTGGTTCCGTCCGGCCAGGAGGTGAGTACGGTGGTCCACGACACGATCCGGGTCGACGCGCCGTTGCGGCGGGTGTACGACCAGTGGACGCAGTTCGAGGAGTTCCCGCGCTTCATGCACGGTGTGATCGCCGTGGAGCAGACCGACGACCGGCATCTGCGCTGGCGTACGGGGATCGCCGGGGTCCGGCGGGAGTTCGACGCCGAGATCGTCGACCAGCTGCCGGACGAGCGGATCGCCTGGCGGACGGTGGGCGGCGAGGTGCGCCAGCGCGGCGTCGTCACCTTCGAGCCGATCGACGCCACGCACACGCGCGTGCGGCTGGTGCTGGAGATGGAGCCCGCGGGTCCGGCGGAGCGGGCCGCCGCGGCGCTGGGCGTGGTGTCCAGCCGGATCTCCGGAGACCTCCGGCGGTTCAAGGACTTCGTCGAGGACCGGCACGCGGCGACCGGCGCCTGGCGCGGCCGGCTCCGGCCCGCCGGAGCGCGGCGCTCTCCGGGGAGCGGGCCCGGTCCCGTACCGCCTCCTCCGGACGCTCCGCCCCCGCCCGCCGGCCCCTCCGACACCCCCATTTAGTTTGCTTTTCAACTACCAGTGGGGGGATGATGTCCGCACGCCCCGCGGCACGCGCGGAGCGACGCTGAAGGAGCGGACAGTGAGCGACGCCGTGGTGGCTACGGCCGGGCAGCGGATCTTCCTCGACAAGCAGACCCCCGACGCCTTCAAGGCATACGTCCGGACCGCGCAGACCGTCCGCGCCGCCGCCGACGACGCCGGTCTCGACCGGATCCTCGTCGAGCTGGTGAACCTGCGCGTCTCCCAGCTCAACGGCTGCGCCTCCTGCCTCGACGCGCACACCCGCGCGGCCCTCGCCGCCGGTGAGACCCCCCGCCGCCTCGGTGTGCTCGCCGCCTGGCGGGACACCGAGCTCTTCACCCCCCGGGAGCGGGCCGCCCTCGCGCTCGCCGAGGCCACCACCCACCCCGCCGAGGCCGGCGCCCAGGAGCGGGCCTACGCCGAGGCCCGCTCGGTCCTGGACGACGACGCGCTCTCCGCCGTGATCTGGGTGGCCATCACCATCAACGCCTTCAACCGGGTGTCGATCCTCAGCAAGCACCCCGTACGACAGGCCTGACGGCGGACCCGGTGCCCGTGCGGGCCGCTCCGCACCGGCGGCCCGGTAGAACAGGTGGCCGACTCCGGGCGCGGCGCGGGCGGGTAAAGTCGGTGGGTCGCCCGAGCCGCCGAGCCGTCGCCCGGGGCTCGCCCTCCCTCGTACGACAGGTCCCGCCTTGCCTTCCCCCGCCGCCACCGTCACCGTCACCGCCCCGGCTCCGCTCCGTTCCCGCCTCCGCCCACCGGGGCCTGACTGGGTGCGCGATCCGCGGGTGTGGCGGACGGAGGTGCTCGCGGGGCTCGTCGTCGCCCTCGCGCTGATCCCGGAGGCCATCGCCTTCTCGGTGATCGCCGGGGTCGATCCGGCGCTCGGGCTCTTCGCCTCCTTCACCATGGCCGTCACGACGGCGATCGTCGGCGGACGTCGGGCGATGATCTCGGCCGCCACCGGGGCCGTGGCGCTCGTCATCGCGCCGGTCAACCGGGAGCACGGCGTCCAGTTCCTGATCGCCACGGTCATCCTCGCCGGCCTCTTCCAGATCGTGCTGGGGATCATCGGGGTGGCGAAGCTGATGCGGTTCGTCCCGCGGCCGGTGCTGGTCGGCTCGGTGAACTCGCTGGCCGCCCTGGTCTTCCTCGCCCAGCTCCCCGAGACGCGGAACGTGCCGATGGCGGTGTACGTGCTGATCGCGGCCGGGATCGTCCTGCTGGTGCTCTTCCCCAAGGTGACGACGCTCGTGCCGGCCCCGCTCGTCACCATCGCCGTCCTCACCCTCGTGACGGTGGCCGCCGGCATCGCCGTGCCCACCGTCGGCGACCGCGGCGCGCTGCCGTCGGCGCTCCCCGTCCCCGGCCTGCCCGACGTGCCGCTCACGCTCTCCACACTGGCGACGATCGCTCCGTACGCCTTCGCCGTCGCGCTCGTCGGGCTGGTGGAGTCGCTGCTCACGGCGAAGCTCGTCGACGACCTCACGGACACGCCGTCGAACAAGACCCGGGAGTCGATCGGCCAGGGCGTCGCGAACGTCGTCACCGGTCTGTTCGGCGGGATGGGCGGCTGCGCCGTCATCGGCCAGACGATGATGAACGTCAAGGTCGCGGGAGCCCGGACCAGGGTCTCCACCTTCCTCGCCGGCACGTTCCTGATGGTGCTGTGCGTGATCCTCGGGCCGGTCGTCTCCCGGATCCCGATGGCCGCGCTGGTGGCGGTCATGGTGATCGTGTCGGTCGCCGCCTTCGACTGGGAGTCCGTCGCCCCGCGCACCCTGCGCAAGGCCCCCGTCGGGGAGACCGTCGTCATGCTGGTCACCCTCGGCTGCGTCCTGGTCTCCCACAACCTCGCCCTCGGCGTCGTGATCGGCTCGGTCACCGCCACCCTCGTGTTCGCCCGGCGGGTGGCCCGGCGCACCACCGTCACCTCGGTCACCGACCCGGACGGGACGACCGTCGTCCACCGGGTCTCGGGCGAGCTCTTCTTCGCCTCCGCCGAGGCGTTCGCCGACCGCTTCGACCACGCCGGGGACCCGGACCGCGTGGTGATCGACCTTTCCGCCGCGCGGATCTCGGACGGATCCGCCGTCGCCGCCCTGGACGCCGTCGAGGCGGCGTACGCCCGGCGCGGGAAGACCGTCGAGATCACCGGTCTCGACGCCACGAGCACGGCCCTCCGGGACCGCCTCGGCGCGTCCTAGGGCGCCTCTTCCGCATCCCCCTGGGCGGCAGGGGTGCGGGCGCGTGTCGTGGTGGCCGTCGTCCTGGAGGGCGGCGGCCACCGGCTCACCGGTCCGAGCCGTCTCCGCGACCGCCCGGATCGTCGCAGGCGCCGCCGCCCCGACCGTCCCGCTCGTCCCGGGCACCGGCCGACGGGCCGGGGAGCGCACGGCTGGCCACCCGCCGCAGGTGGGCGGCGAAGACCTCGGACGCGTCCGGGGTCAGGGTCCGCAGGGCGACCATGGCGGTGATGGCGACGTCGCAGAGCTCCGCCTCGACGTCGGCCCAGCTGTGGCTCGTGCCCTTGCGCGGGTTCTGCCCGGTGGCGCCGATCACCGCCTGCGCCGCCTCCCCGACCTCCTCCGAGAGCTTCAGGACGCGGAGCAGGATCTCCTGGCCCGGCGGGAGGTCCTGATGGGCCGTGAGCCAGTCGTGGAGGCGGGTGACGGTGGTCCAGGTGTCGTCGGTCATGGGGGCAGCCTGCCAGCCCGGGACCGGGCCCCTGGACCGTGGGCGCTACGCCTCCTCGTCCTGCGGGTACCAGCGGAGTTCGACCGTGTTGCCGTCCGGGTCCCGTACGTAGACGGACTGGGCCGAGCCGCGGGCGCCCCAGCGCGGGACCGGGCCCTCCAGGACGTCGAAGGCGCCGGAGTCGACGACCTCCCGCCAGTCGAGCGGATCGACGACGAGGCAGATGTGGTCGACGTTGGACTCGCCGCGCGGCCGGGAGAAGAGGTCGATGACGGTGCCCTCGTCTATCCGGACCGACGGGAACGGCACCTTGCCGGCCCGCCACTCCTCGACCCGCTCCGGCGCGAGGCCCAGCGGGCCGGTGTAGAAGGCGAGGGCCCGTTCGACGTCGGTGACGTTGAGGACGAGGTGGTCGAAGGCTTTCACGCGCATGCGGTGTCTCCCGTGGTTCCGTTCGGTGGTGCCGGTACGACGGGGGCGACCACGGTCACCGGGCCCGGCCACGCCGCACCCGGCCCCGGACGCTCCGCGACCGGTCCGCACCTCCCCCGTGCAGGTAGTCCCTATCACGGCGGGCCGTCACCGCCCCACCCGAATTCGACCGGCCGTCAGCTTCCCTCGACGGCCCGCGGATGACGGCGCGGACATCCCGGACGCGCCGCGGTGCCCAATACCACTCGCGCGGCCGGCATGGCGGCGCCCCGCGCCGGCGCCCACCGGACGCTGGGCGCGGCGACGAGGCTCGGAGGACGGCGCCGGGCCCCGGTGCGCCGGGCACGGGTGAGGCGCCGGGCCGGAGCACGCGCCCGTACGCGGCCCCGCGGCCCGCCCGCCCACGGCGCCCACGCCGCCCGTGCCTCCGCGAGCCCGCCGCCGCGCCCACGCCGCGACTCTCCCGCCGCGACGCCCCCACCGGATCGTCCCGGGCATGCCGGGGCGTACCGGGGCGGGTGGGTCCGGGTCGGCGGCCGGATTCGTGCGCGTCGTGTCCGAAGTCTTGTCAGGTACTCGCCGCCGCGCCTATCGTCACGCGCCGAAAGCGCTTTCTAGAGAGCGCTTTCCATGTTGCGTTTCTCCAGGGACGGGGCTGACGACGACATACACGTCCGCGACCGCGCGGGCGTCTACGAAAGGGCAGGCGAGCATGGGACGACGATCCCCCTCCACGCGACTCAGGGCGGCTCTGGCCGCCATGGCGGTCGCGGCCGCCACGGGTGCGGTCCTGACCATCCCGGAAGCCTCGGCCGCGGTGGCCGCCGGCGCCACCGGCTACGCGAGCCAGAACGGCGGGACCACCGGCGGCGCGGGCGGGCAGACCGTCCGGGCCACCACCGGAACCGAGATCCACGCGGCCCTCTGCGGGCGCGCCTCCAGCAGCACCCCGATCACCATCCAGGTCGAGGGGACGATCAACCACGCCAACACCGCCAAGGTGTCCGGCGCGAGCTGCAACACCGCCGCCGGGGTCATCGAGCTCAAGCAGATCAGCAACGTCACGATCGTCGGCGTCGGCTCGGGCGCCGTCTTCGACCAGCTCGGCATCCACATCCGCGAGTCGAGCAACATCATCATCCAGAACGTCACCGTCAGGAACGTGAAGAAGTCCGGCTCCCCCACCTCCAACGGCGGCGACGCCATCGGCATGGAGAGCGACGTCCGCAACATCTGGGTGGACCACGTCACCCTGGAGGCGTCCGGCGGCGAGTCCGAGGGCTTCGACGGGCTGTTCGACATGAAGGACAACACGCAGTACGTGACGCTCTCCTACAGCGTGCTGCGCAACTCCGGCCGCGGCGGTCTGGTCGGCTCCAGCGAGACGGAGCTCAGCAACGGCTTCATCACCTACCACCACAACCTCTACGAGAACATCGACTCCCGCGCCCCGCTGCTGCGCGGCGGCGTCGCCCACATGTACAGCAACCACTACAAGCAGCTGAACGAGTCGGGCATCAACTCCCGCGCCGGCGCCCGCGCCAAGGTGGAGAACAACTACTTCGAGGACTCCAAGGACGTCCTCGGCACCTTCTACACGGACGCGGCCGGCTACTGGCAGGTCGCCGGGAACGTCTTCGACAACGTGACCTGGTCCCCCGCCGGAACCGACTACCGTCCGGCCGGCCCGAACCCGGTCTCCAACACGACCGTGTCCGTCCCGTACGGCTACGCCGCCGACAGCGCCTCCTGCGTCCCGGACGTCGTGGCGCGCACGGCCGGCGCGGGCAAGGGCCTGCTCGTCTCCGACGGATCCTGCACCCCGCAGACGCCGAGCCCGACACCCACCCCGACCGCCACCGCCACCCCGACGCCCACCCCCACGCCGACCCCGACGGCGACCGCCACCACCGCCCCGCCGTCCGGCACCAACCTGAGCATCGGCGCCGGCGCGGACGGCTCCAGCAAGGCCGACGGCACGAGCTACGGCAACGTCCGGGACGGCAGCCCGAGCACCTACTGGTCGCCCGCCGGCACCACCGGCTCCGTCTCCGTCAAGTGGGGCTCCCCGACGACGATCTCGTCGGTCCGCGTCCGCGAGGCGTCCGGAGCCGGCACGGTCACCGGCTGGCGGCTCCTGAACGCCGACACCGGGGCGGTCCTCGCCACCGGCGGCGCGGCCGGCACCGCCACCTTCCCGGCGACCTCGCTGAGCAAGGTCACCTTCGAGATCACCGGGGCCACCGGCACCCCGCGCGTCGCCGAGTTCGAGACGTACGCGTAGCGGTCCCGGCGTCAGAAGTCGACCGGGTCGCGGACGAGGGGGCAGGTCATGCAGTGGCCGCCGCCCCGTCCGCGGCCCAGCTCCGCGCCGACGATGGTGATCACCTCGATCCCCGCCTTCCGGAGAAGTGTGTTGGTCTGGGTGTTGCGGTCGTACGTGAAGACCACACCGGGCTCCAGGGCGACGGCGTTGTTGCCGCTGTCCCACTGCTGGCGCTCCGAGGCGTAGACGTCGCCGCCGGTCTCGATGACCCGGAGGCCCGGCAGCCCGAGCGCCTTCGCCACGACGTCCGTGAACGGGGTGTCGCCCTCGTCGGTGATCTCCACCCCGGGGGCCCGGTCGGAGGGGCGCAGCGAGAAGCTGTGCACGGCGTCCATGATCCTCGGGTAGAGGGTGACGACGTCCCGGTCGGCGAAGGTGAAGACGGTGTCGAGGTGCATGGCCGAGCGGAGCTTGGGCATGCCGGCGACGACGACCTGGCGGGCGGCGCCGTTCTCGAAGAGGCTGCGGGCCACCTGGGTGATGGCCTGCCGTGAGGTGCGCTCGCTCATGCCCATGAGGACGACGCCGTTGCCGACCGGCATGATGTCGCCGCCCTCGAAGGTGGCCTGGCCCCAGTCCCGCTCGGGGTCGCCCCACCAGACGGTGGCGTCCTTGAAGTCGGGGTGGTGGGTGTAGACGGCCTTCATGAGCAGGGTCTCGCCGTGCCGGGCGGGCCAGTAGAGCGGGTTGAGGGTGACGCCGCCGTAGAGCCAGCAGGTGGTGTCCCGGGTGTAGAGGGTGTTGGGCAGCGGTGGCATCAGGTACTCGCGGGCGCCGACGCCCTCGCGGGCCAGGGCGGCGTAGCCGGAGCGGATGTCCTGGGGGAGGTCGGCGGTGGACAGGCCGCCGATCAGGTAGTCGGTGAGTTCGCGCGGGGCGAGGGAGTCGAGGAAGGCGCGGGTGTCCTCGATGAGCCCGAGGCCGACCTCGTTGGCGATGATCTTGCGGTCGAGGAGCCACGCCTTCGCCTCGGGGAGGGCCATGGTCTCGGTGAGCAGGTTGTGCAGTTCGACGACCTCGACGCCGCGCTGGACCAGTTTGTTGACGAAGTCGGCGTGGTCGCGCTGGGCGTTCTCCACCCACATGACGTCGTCGAAGAGGAGGTCGTCCGAGTTGGTCGGGGTCAGCCGGCGGTGGGCGAGGCCCGGCGAGCAGACGAGGACCTTGTGGAGCCGGCCGACCTCGGAGTGGACGCCGAGGGGGCGGGAGTGCGCGGGGGTCGCGGGGGCTTCGGGGGTCGCGGGGGTCATCGCCGGCCTTTCCTGGCGTTCCTGGGGGACGGGTGCGCGGGGGTGTTCAGAGTTCGATCCAGCCGACGGCGAGGGCGATGACGCCGACGACGGCACCGGCCACGGAGACGGCGCAGATGACCGCCTCCCGGGGGGAGAAGAGGCGCCGGCCCTGCTCCCGGCGGGCCTTGACGAAGAGCAGGGTGGCGGGGGCGTACAGGATCAGGGAGACCAGGACGAACTTGAGCCCGGCCGCGTACAGCAGGAAGGCGGTGTAGAGGGTGGCGACGCAGGCGATGACGAGCTCGCGCCGGGTGCTGTCGCCGGCCACCCGGTTCTCCCGGGGCCGCAGGGCGATCTTGAGGGCGAAGGCGGCGGCGAGGAGGAAGGGGATGAGGCTGAGGGCGCTGGTGAGGTCGAGGGCGAAGTTGAAGGCGTCGTCGGAGAAGGCGGTGACGACGAGCACGACCTGACTCAGCGCCGTCGTCATGAGCAGGGCGGAGGCCGGGACGTCGTTCTCGGTCACGCGGCCGAGGAAGCGGGGCATGTCGTCGTCCTGGGCGGCGACGTAGAGCACCTCGGCGGCCATCAGGGTCCAGGCGAGGTAGGCGCCGAGGACGGAGACGATCAGGCCGACGCTGACGAAGACCTTGCCCCAGGTGCCGACGGCCGCCTCCAGCACTCCCGCCATGGAGGGCTGGCGCAGCTCGGCGATCTCGCTCATGGGCAGGATGCCGTACGAGACGATGGTGACGGAGGCGAAGACGGCGAAGACGCTGAGGAAGCCGAGGATCGTGGCGCGGCCGACGTCCTCGCGCCGCTTGGCGTGCCGGGAGTAGACGCTGGCGCCCTCGACCCCGAGGAAGACGAAGACGGTGGCGAGCATGGTGCCGCGGACCTGGTCGAAGAGGGAGCCCGCGTAGTCGGCGCCGCCGAAGTTCTCGGCGAAGACGGACGGCTCGAAGCAGAACAGCGCCAGGAGGACGAAGACCAGGATGGGCACGATCTTGGCGACCGTGACGATCCGGTTGATGGCCGCCGCCTCCTTCACCCCGCGCCGGATCAGCAGGAAGAAGCTCCAGAGGCCGACCGAGGAGAGGACGATCGCGAGGGCGGTGTCGCCGTCGCCGAGGGAGGGCGCGACGGCGCCGACCGTCGACATGATGAGGACCCAGTAGGTGACGTTGCCGACGCAGGCGCTGGCCCAGTAGCCGAAGGCGGAGAAGAAGCCCAGGTACTCGCCGAAGCCCGCCTTGGCGTACGCGTAGACGCCGGCGTCGAGGTCGGGGCGGCGCACGGCGAGCGTCTGGAAGACGAACGCGAGCATGAGCATGCCGGTGCCGGCGACGGCCCAGGCGATGAGCGCGCCCGCGACGCCGGTCTCCTGGGCGAAGCGGCGGGGCAGCGAGAAGACTCCGGCGCCGACCATGGAGCCGACGACCATCGCGGTCAGCGTGAGGAGGCTGAGCTTGACCGCCGGCGGAGCGCCGCCGGAAACGGTCTCGGCGCCGGGTTCCGCTGAGGGCATGGGCCTACCTCGCCGGTGCGCGTGCGCCGCGGGCGGCGCGGGGATAAGTACCTCGGGCCGCTCAGACTCTAGTGGCCTTCAACCACTTATGCCCGTTTTGCTCGATCATGCGGCCCGTGTTTTCGCCCCGACCCCTCCGCCCTCGTCGGTACGCATGCGGAGCTCCGGACGGGGCAGCCGCCGCGTGTACGCGTCTTCCTCGGTGCCCCGACGGCACGAACAGCGGCAGGGGGTCGCCATGTCCACGGCACGCGACATCATGACCCCGGACGTGACCTGCGTCCGGAGCGACGAGAGCGTGGCCGACGCCGCGCGGAAGATGGCCGGGCGCGGCGTCGGCGCGCTGCCGGTCCGCGGGCCCGGGGAACGCCTGATGGGCATGCTCACCGATCGCGACATCGTGGTCCGGGTGATCGCCGAGGGGCGGGACCCGGCCACGTGCACCGCCGGTGAGCTGGTCCGGGGCGAGCTGGTGACGGTCGGCTCCGGCGACTCGCTGCAACGGGTCCTGGAGCTGATGGCCGACCGCAGGATCCGCCGGGTGCCGGTGGTCGACGGACGCGTCCTGGTCGGCATCATCGCCCAGGCGGACGTGGCCCGCCGGCTCCCGGACAGCACGGTCGGCGATCTGGTCACGTACGTCTCACGACCGGCCGCCTGACCGCCGTCCCCGTCTCGCCGGCCACCGCAACGCCTCCGGCCCCGGCGCCGGAGGCACGCGCCCCGCTTCCCGCCGCAGGGCCGGGCACCGCAGCGGAGGTCAGAGGCGGCGCAGGGCGCCCTCCGCGCGGAGGTCGGCTACGGCCGGATAGCCGTCGACGGCCATGATCAGGTCCGCCTCAGCGAGGAGGGAGCGCAGGACGTGCACGACACCGTCCTCGCCGCCGGCCGCCAGGCCGTACGCGTACGGGCGGCCGATGCCGACGGCCGTGGCGCCGAGGGCGAGCGCCTTGATCGCGTCCGCGCCGGTGCGGACGCCCGAGTCGAAGAGGACCGGAAGTCCGTCCGCGGCCTCCACGACGCCGGGGAGGGCGTCGAGCGCGGGCAGCCCCCCGTTGGCCTGCCGGCCGCCGTGGTTGGAGCAGTACACGGCGTCCACCCCGCCGTCGCGGGCGCGGCGCACGTCCTCCGGATGGCACAGGCCCTTGAGGATGAGCGGCAAGTCGGTGAGGGAGCGCAGCCACGGCAGGTCGGCCCAGGTGAGGGGGTTGCCGAAGACACCGACCCATTCGAGGATCGCGGCCCCGGGGTCCTCCTCCGGCGCCTTGGCGAGGCGGGCGCGGAAGACCGGGTCGGAGGTGTAGTTGGCGAGGCAGTGCCCGCGCAGCTGCGGGAAGTTGCTCGCGGCGAGGTCCCGGGGGCGCCAGCCGGTGACCCAGGTGTCGAGGGTGACGACGATCCCCTTGAACCCGGCGGCCTCGGCGCGCCGCACCAGGCTCTCCGCGAGGTCCCGGTCGGTGGGCGTGTAGAGCTGGAAGAAGCCTGGGGTGTCGCCGAACTCGGCGGCGACGTCCTCCATCGGGTCCACGCTCAGGGTGGAGGCGACCATGGGGACGCCGGTGCGGCGGGCCGCACGCGCGGTGGCGAGGTCTCCGTGGCCGTCCTGCGCGCAGAGCCCGACGACGCCGACCGGCGCCATGAAGAGCGGGGTCGGGAGGCGGAGGCCGAACAGGTCGACGCCGAGGTCGCGTTCGACCGCCCCGACCATCATCCGGGGCACCAGGCCCCACCGTTCGAAGGCCGTGACGTTGGCCCGCTGGGTGAACTCGTCGCCGGCCCCGCCCGCCACGTACGACAGCACCGACGGCGGCAGCGCCGCGCTCGCGCGGGCCTCCAGTTCGGCGTGGGTCATGGGCAGGGCGGGGAGCACCCCGCCGAGTCCGGCGAGGTAGATCTCGTTCTGGTAGTCGCCGTACCGCCCGCCGAACGCGCCGCCCATCGTGGCCCCGCCCTTCCTCGCCGCCCCGGCCGGGCCCGCCCCGGCCGCCGGTGGCGCCCACGGTGCCAGTCCGGGGGCCGCAGGTCCATGGTCCGGCGTCAGGCTCCGCCGGCCTGCGGAAGGGAGAGGCTCGCCTCTCCCGGTCCGTGTCCGGCGAGGTGGAGGCACATGCGGAGTTCGTCCTCGGCGCCGGCCGTGACCGGTTGTCCCCCGTGCTCGGTGTGGCGGCGGGTCACGTCGTGGAGGCGCCGGCGGTCCTCGGGTGTGTGGGCGGGGAAGCCCGCCCGGCCGCGGGCGGAGCTCGCTCCACGGGGTCAAGGCGCACGTCGTTGCTTCCGCTGCGGGGGCGATCCCGCGGCCCTGGGCCGTCGCTTCGCCAACGGGAGAGCGGCCCTTGCCGCCCGCCTCGCGCCCGGAGCGATCCGGCGCATATTCCCGTGCGCCGGGCAGCGGCCCGGTGGTGGAATCTCCCGATGCGCACGAGCGGCGAACGGACGACGGTGGTGGACCGGGGCAGGTTCCCCGACGCGGCGACCCCCTGGGACGACGCGCGGTGGCGGCGGGAAGTGCTCGGCTGGGCCGGGGAAGTCCTGGCCCGGCACGGACTGGAGGAGTCCGGGGCGCGCGAGGTCCGGGTACGGCCCTGGTCGGTCCTCGTCCGGTTCCGCACCGGCGCGGGCGAGCGGGACGCCGTGTGGCTGAAGGCGGGTGCCCCCTCGAACGCCTTCGAGGCCGGGCTCTCCGGGGCGCTCGCGGGGTGGGCGCCGGAGCATGTGATGACCCCGCTGGCGGTGGACGCCGGGCGCGGCTGGTCGCTGCTGCCCGACGGCGGACCGCTCCTCCGCGGCGTCCTCGACGCGGGTGCGGCCGGGCCCGGGGCGTGGGCGACGGCGCTGGGCCGGTACGGCGAGATGCAGCGGCGGCTCGTCCCGTACGCGGACCGGCTGACGGGCCTCGGCGTTCCCGGGGCGCGGGCCCGCGAACTGCCAGAGATCTTCGACGCGCTCGTGGCCCGCAATCCGCTCTTCGACGCCGCCGAGCGGGCGGCGCTGCTGCTGCGGCGGCCCCGGCTCGTCGAGCTGTGCGCCGAACTCGACGCGTACGGGCTGCCCGACTCGCTCGACCACTGCGACCTGCACGACGGGCAGATCCTCGCCCCGGCCCCCGGCCGCTTCACCTTCTTCGACTGGGGCGACGCCTGCGTGGCGCACCCCTTCGGCAGCCTCCTCGTCCCGGTCCGGGAGGTCCGGGAGCGGTACGGTCCCGAGCACGTGGCGCCGATGGTGGACGCGTATCTGGAGCACTGGACCGGTCTCGGCCCGTCAGCGGCGGAGCTGCGCCGCGCGGCGGCCCTCGCGGTGCGCCTCGCGGCGCTGGGCCGCGCGGGCTCGTGGTTCCGGCTCTTCCCCGGCACGCCGACCGGCGACAGCGAGGAGGCGAGCGCCTACTGGGTCCGCGAGCTCTTCGCCGCCGCCGACGCGTGGTGATCCTTCCCGGTGTTCTCGGGGGGCGGTCCGGTGTCTACAGGCCGATGTCCCGGGCGCGCAGGTCCTCCAGGGTCTCGCGCCGCACCAGCAGCCGGGCGGCGCCGTCGCGGACGGCGACGACCGGAGGCCGCCTGACGAGGTTGTACGAGGAGGCCATCGACAGGTGGTAGGCGCCGGCCACCGGCACCGCGAGCAGGTCGCCCGGCCGGAGGTCGGCGGGCAGACCGACGTCCTCGGCGAGGACGTCGCCCGCCTCGCAGTGGCGCCCGGCGACGGTGGTCGGGACGGCCGGGGCGGTGGAGTGACGCCCGATCAGGCGGGGCGCGTAGCGGACCCCGTACAGGGCGGGGCGCGGGTTGTCGCTCATGCCGCCGTCGACGGCGGCGAAGGTCCGGCCGCCGGTCGTCTTGACGGCGAGGACCCGGTAGAGGGCGACGCCCGCGGGTCCGACGACGGCCCGCCCCGGTTCGACGAGGAGCCGGGGCACGGGCAGTCCGGCGGCGTCGCAGCTCTCGGCGAGGGCGGTGCGGAGCCGGCGGGCGAGGGCGGTGGGGTCGAGGACCGGGTCGCCCGGGCGGTAGGCGATGCCGTGACCGCCGCCGAGGTCGAGCTCCGGCAGGACGACGCCGTGGACGTCCCGGATCCGGGCCATGAGTCCGACGAGCCGGCGCAGAGCGGTGAGGTAGGGCTTGACCTCGGTGATCTGGGAGCCGAGGTGGCAGTGGAGGCCGGTGAGTTCGAGCTGCGGCCGGCGGAGTACGCGGGCGACGGCGTGCTGGGCGTGTCCGTCGCGCAGCGAGAGGCCGAACTTCTGGTCGTCCGTCCCGGTGCGGATCTTGGTGTGGCCGCCGGCGCCGACCCCGGGGGTCACCCGGAGCATGACCTTCTGGTGTCCGCGCGGGCCGACGGCGGCGGCGAGCCGGGCGATCTCGGTCGGGCTGTCGATGACGATCCGGCCGACGCCGAGGCGCAGTGCGGTGTCGAGGTCGGCCGGGGACTTGGCGTTGCCGTGCAGAAGGATCCGTTCCGGCGGGAAGCCCGCGGTGACGGCGAGTTCGAGTTCGCCGGCGGAGCAGACGTCGAGGCCGAGCCCCTCCTCCTCGACCAGGCGGACGAGGCCTCGGCAGAGGAACGCCTTGGCCGCGTAGTGGACGTCGGCGCCGGCGAAGGCGGCGCGGTAGGTGCGGCAGCGGTCGCGGATCTCGGCCTCGTCGAGGACGTAGACGGGAGTGCCGTGGGCCTCCGCGATGTCGGCGAGCGGCACGCCGGCCAGGAGGACCCGGCCGCCGCCCTCCTCGGTGGCGGTGGCGGGCCAGACGGAGAACGCCTGGAGGCTGTCGGTGGATCCGGTCGCGTCGCCGAGCAGGTCGGTGAGGGTCATGCGCCGGCCCCCCTCGCGGTGACGTCGAAGCGGCGGGCGCACGGTGTCCCGGAGCGCGTGGCCGGGGGGACGGCGGCGGGGTCCTGAGCTGGGTCCTGAGCCGGCGGCGCGGAGTCCGGGACGGCGTCCGGGGCGGGGCCCGGTGTGAAGGGGGCGGTGAGGACGGGGTCGACGGTCAGGGCGTGGACGCCGAGAGGGCGGGCGAGGGCGCGCAGCGCGGGTTCGGAGAGCGGGATCCAGGACTGGTCGGCGCCGAGCGTGGCGCGGAGCCGTTCCGGGGTGGTGAAGGCGACGGCCGTGCGGGCGCCGACGGGCGTGCGGAAGAGACGGGCCACGGCGCCGTGGGCACCCGGACGGACGGGCACGCACAGCCGTCCGGCCGGGGCCGGTTCCGCGGGTTCGGGATCGGCGGGTTCGGGATCGGCGGGTTCGGAGTCGCCGGTCCCCTGGGCGGCGGCGCCGCGAGCGGCGGGGCCTCGGTCGTCGGCACACGCGAACGGGGTGCGGGCCATGGGTTCCTCCCGGGCGGTCGGCCCCGGCGGCGGTCCGCCGGGGCGCGTTCCCCGCAGCCTTGCCCGGCGGGAGGCCGTCCGTCCCCGTCCCTGACGCGGCCCTGACGCCGGACCCGCCGACTCTTGACGCGTTGGTCACGCCGGCGGCGTCCGTACCGGCCCGCCCGGTCCACCGGGCATTGTTTCTAATCCTCTAAGGCGCTTAGTATTCACCAGCTCGCGCGCTCGGGCGACCGGCCGCACCGGCCCGCCGCCCGGGCAACCACCCGATGAAGAGGGAGTTCCGCCGTGCCGTCGCACCGCCGCCCGAGGCAGCCGCACCCCCGCTACGCCGGTGTCGTGACCGCCACGGCGGCCGCCGCCGTGGCCCTCTCCACCCAGCAGGCCACGGCCGATCCGCTCCCCGATCCCACCAAGAAGGGCGTCCAGGCGCAGGTGGACCGCCTGTACGAGGAGGCGACCCAGGCGACGGAGAAGTACAACGGCGCCAAGGAGCGCGCCGACGCGCTCCGCCGGGAGGTCGGCATCCTCCAGGACGGCGTGGCACGCAAGCAGGCCGGGCTGAACGAACTCCGCGACCGCATCGGCCTGCTGGCGGCCGGTCAGTACCGCGCCGGCGGGATCGATCCGGCGCTCCGCCTCTTCCTCTCCGCGGACCCCGACGCGTACCTCGACCGCGCCGCGGCGCTCGACCGGGCCGGCGAACGGCAGACGGCGACGCTCCGCCGCTTCCTCGACGAACAGCGTGTCCTGCGGCAGCAGCGCGGCGAGGCCCAGGACCGGCTGGGCGACCTCGGCGCCGTCCAGCGCGAACTGGGCGACCGGAAGGGCGAGATCCAGGGGAAGCTGCGCGAGGCGCGGCGGCTGCTGAACACCCTGTCGGAGAAGGAGCGGGCACGGATCGCCGAGGCGGAGCAGCGCGCGAACCGGGCGAGCGCGCGGGTGGAGCTGGGCGACCGGCCGGCGGCCTCGGGGCGGGCGGCGGACGCGTTCGCCGCGGCGAAGAGCCGGGTCGGGCTGCCCTACGTGTGGGGTGCGAGCGGCCCGTCGTCCTTCGACTGCTCGGGGCTCACCTCGTGGGCGTTCCGCCAGGCGAACGTCTCGATCCCGCGCACCTCGCAGGCGCAGGCCGCCGCCGGGACCCGTGTCGACCGGCTCGCGGACCTGCGCCCCGGGGACCTCGTCGTGATGCGCACGGACCTCAGCCACATCGGCTTCTACGCCGGCAACGGCCAGATCCTCCACTCCCCGAAGCCCGGCGCCCAGGTCCGCTACGAGTCGATCGCCCGCAGCGGCATGCCCTTCATGTGGGGCGTGCGCATCGGCTGACGGCACCCGGACCCGTCGTGCACGACGGCAGGTCAGCGGCCCGGGCCCTCCTGACACTTCGTGTCTCCGTTCGCCCCCGGGCTCCGACTCTCCACGCCCCACTTCTATACCACCAGGGGGTATGTGATCCCTTGGCCGGTCGGGGTCTGCGCCACCCTTCACGGCCGGAAGGCGTCCATGGCACCGCGTGCCTGGTGGGAGGCGACCGGGACGTCGGCTGGACGGAGGGCCCGGGGAGCTGAAAACCTCGGCGTTCGAGGACCCGATCACCGGTCCCGTACGTGCGCCGCCGCGAGGGGAGCGTGGCGCGGGCCCGTGATCGTCGCGTCCTCGATGGCGCGTCCGCCGCACCCGAACGCGCCGGCAACGCGAGGAGGAGGACCACCGATGACCGCCGCCCGGGAAGAACGGCTCCCGCTCGACGCCGCGAGCGTCGACAACGCGAGGACGACGCTGCTCCAGCTCCTCGCACGGGCGGGGGTGTACTCCGGTGACGCGGAGGAGCTGATCGGCCTGGTCGAGGCGGGCGCGCTCGCCGGCGCGCACGAGGCGCTGGCCGGCGCCGGACGGCAGGCCCCGCCCGGCAGCGGCGAGCCGTACGCCGCGGGCTGGCGCGACGGTTCACGGGCCGTCACCGAGGGGCTCGCGGGCCTCGCCGACCGGGCGCTCGGCGCCGCCGTCGACGCGGACTCCGCCGAGGACCCGGAGGACCGGCCGCGGGTCGGCCGGATGGAGGTCGAGCGGGCCAAGGTCGCGGTCGTCCCCCTGTACCTCTCCTTCACCGAGGAGTCGGACCTCGACCCCGAGGTCACCGAGCAGGTCCTCGCGGCGGTGCTCCGGACGATGGGGGTACGGCGGCGGGCCTCCTATCCGGGCCGGCTGACGGCCTTCGCGGCGGAGCACCGCGCCCACCTGGAACGTTTGTACGCCACGTACGGGCCGGGCAGCGCCATCGCCATCCACGGCCGCTACACCCTGGTCCACTCCCCCACGAGCCTCGCCGTCCTGGAGCGGCTCGCCGGCCGCCCCGCCGAGCTGCGCGACGAGTGGGACGCCGCCGAACTGCCGCCGGCCTGGCTGGACGGGCTCACGCGCGCGTGGGACGCGACGGCCTGACCCGCCGCCCCCGCTCACGGCCCCGGTGCGGCGTTCGGCCCACATCGTGATACCGCCCGGGTGCGATCCGTCACAACGGGGCCCGGGGAGGGGTGATCCTGTAGCACCGGAGGCGGGGGGCCCGCATAGGGTGTCGGCATGCCCAGAACTTCTCCGGCCCTTGCCCTCGACGCCCTCCTCGACGGCAACCGTCGCTTCGTCTCGGGCACGCCCGAGCACCCCAACCAGGACGCCGCCCGCCGCACCGAGCTGGCGCCCGGCCAGGACCCGTTCGCCGTGGTCCTCGGCTGCTCCGACTCCCGCCTCGCGGCCGAGATCATCTTCGACCGGGGCCTCGGCGACCTGTTCGTCGTCCGCACGGCGGGCCACGTCGTCGGCCCCGAGGTCCTCGGCAGCGTGGAGTACGGGACGAGCGTCCTCGGCGCCCGGCTGGTCGTCGTCCTCGGCCACGACTCCTGCGGCGCGGTCGCCGCGGCCCGCGCGGCCGTCGAGGAGGGCTTCGCCGCCACCGGCTTCGTGCGCGACGTGGTGGAGCGGGTGACCCCGAGCATCCTGGCCGCGAAGACCGCCGGCCTGACCGCGGACAGCGACATCATCGACGAGCACATCCGGCACACCGTGGACCTGCTGCTCGAACGCTCCCGCGTGCTCTCCGACCAGGTCGCGGCGGGCGAGACCGCCGTCATCGGCGTCGGCTACGAACTGGCCGGGGGCACCGCCCGCCTGGTCACCACCCGTGGCGCCGTCGTGGAGGAGGGCACTCCGGCGTGACCTCCCGCTTCGACTGCTCCGACCCCGACGCCCGCGCGGCGGGCCTCACCGAGGCCACCGCCGCGGTGCGCCGCGGCGAGCTGGTGGTCCTGCCGACGGACACCGTGTACGGCGTCGGGGCGGACGCCTTCGACCCGAAAGCGGTCGCCTCGCTGCTCGCCGCGAAGGGCCGCGGGCGCCACAAGCCCTCCCCCGTCCTGGTGGACTCGGCCGCCGCGCTCGGTGAGCTCACGGACGAACTCCCGGAAGCGGCAAGGGTGTTGATCGACGCCTTCTGGCCGGGTGGACTGACCCTGGTGGTCCGCCACCGTGCGTCCCTGGACTGGGACCTCGGCGAGAGCGGCGGCACGGTGGCCGTCCGGATGCCGGACCACCCGCTGACCCTGGAACTCCTCGCGGCGACGGGCCCGCTCGCGGTGTCCAGCGCCAACCTGACGGACCAGCCGTCTCCCCAGGACTGCGACGCCGCGCAGGGCATGCTCGGCGACTCCGTGGCGGTGTACCTCGACGGCGGCCGCACGGCGGGGGCCGTCTCGTCCTCCATCGTGGACCTCAGCGGCGACACCCCGGCGCTCGTCCGCGACGGCGTCCTGCCGCTCGCCGAACTCCGCGCCCTCGTACCGGACCTGATCGTCCGCTGACCCGCGGGACCGCGCCCCGGCGCCCCGGCACCCCGCGAGGGTGCCGGGGCGCGGTCTTTCCGAGCCGGAGGGACGCGTGGCGGGCGCGGAGCCGGGGACTACGGGCTCCGGGGTGCGCGGTACGGGCCGGGGGCTCCGGCGTGCGCGGGCCGCGCGGTGCGGGCCGGGGGCCGGGCGTCACCGCTCCGCGCGCCTCCGTCATGATCGGTCCATGCGAAGCGAGACCGCGCCGGACGGCGGCACCCCCGGCCTGACCCCGTACCAGGAGGGGCTGCGCCGACGGCTCCTGACCGCTCCGGTCGTCCCGGCGCCCGCGCCGTGGCGGAGCGTGTTCGACGGCAGCGCCGCCGTCGGCGGGCTCACCGGCATCGGCTTCGGCGTGGACCCCGCCACCGGCCACGACCTGGTGATGGTCGTGTCCTCCCAGGGGTACGGCGTCTTCGACGCGGTGACGGGCGAGCGGATCGCGCGGGACCGGGACCCGGAGGACGACGGGCCCGACGGCACGTCCGACCTGTCGTGCCCCTGGATCGGCCCGCTCGCCGGGCGACGGGTACGTGTCGCCGGGCTGTACGGCGGCGGGTTGCACAGCTCCGGCGGCGGCTGGTGCGTGGACGTCGAGGCGCCCGACTGGCCGCACCACCGGATCCTGCTGTCCTCCAACGGCGGCGACTGGCACCGGCCGCCGCACACCGAGGGCTGGTGGCACGTCCTGCACTCCACCTGGTCGACGCTGCGCGCCGCCGGCTTCTCCCCGACGGGGCGGACGCTCGCCGTCGCCACGTCCAGCGATCTGACCCTGTGGACGCGCGAACCCGCGTGAGGACCCGTCAGGCGTCGAGGACGGCGGCGACGGCCTCGATCTCGACGAGTTGCTCGTCGTACCCGAGCACGGTGACGCCCATCAGGGTGCTGGGCACGTCGTGCGCGCCGAAGGCGTCCCGCACCACCTCCCACGCGGTCACGAGATCGCTCCGGCGGGTCGACGCGACCAGCACCCGGGTGCTGATGACGTCCTCGACGCGGGCCCCGGCGTCCTTCAGCGCCGTGCGCAGGTTCTCGACACAGGCGGCCGCCTGGCCCGGGTAGTCCCCGACGGCGACGGTCGCGCCCTCGGCGTCGAGGGGGCAGGCGCCCGCCAGGAAGATCAGCCGGGCCCCGGCCGGTGCGGTCGCCGCGTACGCGTACTCGGCGACGCCGGACAGGGTGGCGGAACGGATGAGACGGACGGCACCGGACACGGGGATCCTCTCGACTGCGACGGCCCGGGGCCGCACCGGCCCCGGCCACGGGACCACATCACCCTCTCAGGCCTCCTCCGCCACCTCGACCGGATTTTCCCGTCCGCGTCCGGCCCGCGCGGTGCCACCGGCACCGGTCCTCGGCTCAGGTCGTGGGGTTCGGCCAGTGAGGGTGGAGGCGATCGATGCGGTAGGGGTGGGTGTGGCGGTGGTCCGGGTCCGTGGCGGCGGCCATGTGGGGGTGACCCGGCGGGAGTTCGGGGTGGGCGTGCTCCCACTCGTCCGGGTCGGCGCGCGGCCAGAGGCGGGCGGCGGTCAGGGTCGCGGACAGGGCGACGGCGGTGAGGGCGGCGGCGGAGGCGGCGGGGCCCGCACCGGCGGTGAGCCAGCCGGCGAGCGGGTAGGTGAGCAGCCAGCAGGCGTGGGAGAGGGAGAAGCGGGCGGCGAAGACGGCGGGCAGGTCGGGGTCGGCGGCGGACCGGCGCAGCAGTCTCCCGCCGGGGGTGAGGACCGCCGAGCCGGCCGCGCCGAGGCAGCACCAGAGGGCGAGCAGCGCGGGCCAGGCGGCCGTCGAGTGCGCTCCGGGACGGCCGGAGACGAGTCCGGCGGTGAGCACGGCGAGCGCGGTGGCGAGGACGCCGGCGGCGGGGAGCATGACGGCGCGGTCACCCGTACGGCCCAACAGGCGCGGGAGGAGCAGGGCCGCGCCCATGGAGCCCGCACCGTACGCGGCGAGGGCGAGGGAGACGTCGCGCGGCGGGCGTGCCAGGCCGTCCTGGACGAGGACGACCGTCCCGACGAGGACCAGGGCACCGGCGGCGGCGACGGCCAGGTCGAGGGCGAGCAGGGCGCGCAGCCGGGGCGTGGCGAGCAGGAGCCGGACGCCGGGGATCCGTGCCCCCGGAGGGCCGGCCGGGTCCTCCGGCGGGAGGCGCAGGGGCAGGACGAGGAGCGCCGAGACGAGGAACCCGGCCGCGGTGCCGGTGAACAGCCGGTCGTACGGGACGAAGGCCAGGAGTGCGGCGGCGAGGACCGGGCTGGCGAGGCTCTCCAGGTCGTGAGCGAGCCGGGAGAGGGCGAGGGCCCGGGTGTAGTCGCGCTCCTCGGGCAGGACGCGCGGGATCGTCGCCTGGAAGACGGGGGTGAAGACGGCCGAGGCCGCCTGGAGCAGCAGCACGAGCGCGTACACCTGCCAGACCCGGTCCACGAAGGGCAGGGCCAGGGCGGTGACGAGGCGTACGAGGTCGGCCCCGACGAGCAGGGCCCGGCGCGGCACCCGGCGGGCCAGCAGCCCGGCGAGCGGGGCCAGGCCGACGTACGCCGCCATCTTGAGCGCGAGCGCGGTGCCGAGCACGGCGGACGCGTGGGCGCCGGCGAGGTCGTACGCGAGGAGGGCGAGGGCGACGGTCGCGAGGCCCGTGCCGGTGAGGGCGACGGCCTGGGCGAGGAAGAGGTGCCGGTAGGTGCGGTCGCGCAGGACGGACAGCATGGGGACGCCCTCGGTCGGCGGTCGGGTGCGGCCCCCTCACGGTAACCGACATGTGCACGCGTGCGCACATGTCGACGGGTGGAAGTGTGGGCCTTCCGGCTCCTCAGTCGTGCCAGGGCTCGCCCGTCACCACGTGGTCCGCCCTGTTCAGGGCCTCGACGACGAGCCGCTTGAGATGTCCGTCCGGCAGCGCGTACACCATCCGCCGCCCGTCCTTGCGCGCCTGGACCAGCCCGCCGAGCCGCAGCTTGGCCAGGTGCTGGCTGACCGCCGGCCGCGCGGCCCCGCACGCCTCCGTCAGCGCGCCGACGTCGGCGTCGCCGCGCGTGAGCACCCACAGCAGCTGGAGCCGGGTGGGGTCGCTGAGCAGCCCGAACACCTCGGCCGCCGCCGCGAGCTCCGGCGCCCCGGGCGTCCGGGGATGGACGGGGGACACGGCCTGTTCGCGTACGGGATCCGCCATGCCCCCATCGTAGGGAGGCGGGGCGGGGCCGGGCCCGGGAGGGAGGGGCCGGGTGTCCGCGGATCGGGACGGGTGACCGATCCGTGGACCGCCGTGCACGAGCACAGGCTCTCGGGTGAGGATGCTGCCGAAGGCCGGTCCATGGCCGGGAGCGAGGAGAGACGACGATGACCATCGAGTGGCGCTACACCATCCACCCCGGGCTCGGCGTGCTCTCCCTGGCCGGCTTCCTCGGCCAGGAGGCCGTGGGGCGGTTCCAGGGAGCCGTCGGCTGGGCCGTCGCGCGCGGCACCGGGCCCGTGGTGCTGGATCTGACCGGGCTGCGCGGGTGGTCCGACGGCGGCCGCCTCGCCGTGTCCGAGGCCGCGTCGCGGCTCGCCGCCGAGGGGCGCGGGCTGGAACTCGCCGCCGTGCCCGAGGGCGGGGCGGACGGCGGCTTCGAGGACGGCCCGGCCGTCATCACGGTCCACGGCGACCTCGCCGCCGCGCTCGCCGCCCACCGGGACCGGGGCATCGAGGAACGCGAATGGCGCAGTGACGCCTGGCCCGGGAGCGCCTGAGCGGCCCGAACGGACCCGAGGGACCCGAGCGGACCCGGCCCTCGGTCCGGTCCGGTCGGATCCGACCCACCCCGCCCCTCCCTGACTGAGGCGGCCCGCGCCCGACCCGACGCGAACCACCCCCTTCGGCGCCCCCGCGCGGTCGCTCAGAACCAGTGCAGGCAGTGCGGCGGGCGGTCCGTGCGGAAGAGGGCGTCGGCCCGTGCGGCCGCGTCCGGGTGGTGGGCGCGCACGTGTCCGGCGCGTACGAGGGTGCTGGGCGCCGTGCCGCCGAGGTAGACCGAGCCGAGGTCGCTCACGTCCAGGGACAGGTCGGGGTCGCGGTCCGTGGGGACGCAGTCGGCCTTGCCGTCCCGGACCGTCAGCAGGTGCCGGCCGCGTTCGCCCAGGAACTCGTCCTCGACGTCGAGGACCAGTTCGCCGTCCGTGAGCCAGCCGCCGCGCGCGGTGAGCGCGCGCGGGACGTCGAGCAGGCGGACCCAGAGCCAGTCGGTGTCGTGGCTCGCCTCGGCGGCGCGGTAGTCCGCGAACCGGTGGCGCAGCGGATGGTCCGCCGGGACGTGCTTGAGGACCACCTCGGTGACGAGGTCGTGGGCGAGGGCGAAGGCGGCCAGTGCCGCGAAGACCTCGTCGTCGCCGGTGACGATCTCGTCGACCGTCAGGGTGCCGGAGTCCAGGGAGTAGGAGGCGTACCCGTCCGGGCTCCCCTCGGCGTCCCGGTGGACGGCGACGTAGCGCGGCGGGGAGCCGACCGGGGGCTGCCCCGCGCCCAGGGCCCACCAGTGGTGCGGTCGGGAGAGCGCGCCGGGCCGGGAGCGGCGGTAGCGGTCGTAGACCTCTTCGAGGAGCGGGCCGCAGTCGGCCCGCCGGAGCAGTTCGACCGATCCCGCGTCGCGCGTCGCCGCCCCGCTGTCCGCGCCGCCCGCGCGGGGGCGCGCGAAGGCTCCGCGGTGGCGGGGGACGGTCAGCCGCCCGGTGGAGGTCGCGGGGCCGTAGCCGAACCGGCGGTAGATGACGGCCTCGGAGGCCAGCAGCACGGAGAGGACTTCGCCCCGGGCCCGCAGTTCGGCGAGCTGATGCCGCATCAGTGCGCTGAGCACGCCCTGGCGTCGGTGCGTGGGCACGACCCCCACGGCGGTCACGCCGGAGACCGGGACCACGGTCTCGCCGGGCAGGGTGAGCTCGAAGGTGTACGCGCCGGCGGTGCCGACGGGGCGCCCGTCCGGGGCGACGGCCATCAGGTTCCGGTCCATTTCGAGGGCCGACCACCAGGCCCCGCCGCCGTTCGCGCGCGGGTGCTCCGCGAAGAGGCCGAAGGCGGAGAGCATGGTGTCGACGAAGACGGCACGGTCCTCTTCGGTGGTGGGACGGATCTCCATCGTCGGCGCTGCCTCCTCGGGTCGGCGCCACCGCTCCGTGGCGCCCGGCCCCCCAGTGCAGCGGGAGCGCCGAGGCCCGGTCAAACGAATTACGGGAGGCTCGGCACGCCCACGGCCGGCGGGCCGAACACCCCTCCGGGCGCGGTCAGTCGAGGCAGAACTCGTTGCCCTCGATGTCCCGCATCGCGATGCAGGACTCGTTCTCGCCGTCGGCGTACAGCGTGTAGTCGTGCACGGCGCCGAGCGCGACCAGGCGCGCGCATTCCGCCTCCAGGACGGCCAGCCGCTCCGCTCCGACGAGTCCGGTGCCGGCCCTCACGTCGAGGTGGACCCGGTTCTTGGCGACCTTGCCCTCGGGGACGCGCTGGAAGAAGAGTCTCGGCGCACCGTCCACCGGGTCGATCCAGGCCCACTCAGCGCCCCGCCGTCCGGGCTCCGTGCGGTCGAACTCCTCCCAGGAGGCGAACCCCTCCGGCGGTGGGGCCGATTCGTACCCCAGCACCGAGCGCCAGAAGCGGGCGACCCGCTCGGGTTCCGCACAGTCGAAGGTGATCTGGACCTGCTTGATCGACAACATCGCGCCATCATAGGGCGGGGGTTCCGGCGCCCCCAGGCATTTTCGCGCGGCCCGGGATGCCCCTGTGAAGCCGATCACGGTGAGGGGGCGGCGCCGCGTCCGTACGGAACGATGAGCGGATGGACGCTCGCTTCCTCGGCATCTCCGCACTCGGCGAAGGCCCTTCCGGGGCCACGCCCGCGACCTCCTCCGCGGCCACCGCCCCGACCCCGCCCGCGGCCTCGCTCGCAGTCCCGTCCGCAGCCCCGTCCGCGGCCTCGCTCGCAGTCCCGTCCGCAGCCCCGTCCGCGGCCCCGCTCGCAGTCCCGTCCGCAGCCCCGCCCGCAGTCCCTTCCGTGGCGGTCGTCGTGGACGTGATGCGCGCCTACACCGTGGCGGCCTGGGCCTTCGCACGGGGCGCGGAGAAGATCGTCCTCGCCGCGTCACTGGACGACGCGCTCGCCCTCCGGTCGCGCCACCCGGAGTGGGTGGCGCTCAAGGACGGGCCGCCCGCGCCCGGCTTCGGCCTCGTCAACTCGCCGGGTCTGCTCCGCTCCGCCGACCTCACCGGGCGGACGGTCGTGCAGAAGACCACGGCGGGGACGGTCGGCGCCCTCGCGGTGAAGGACGCGGACCTCGTGCTGTGCGCGGGGTTCGTGGTGGCGGAGGCGACCGCCCGGGTGCTGCGCGAGCGCGGGTCCGGATCGGTGACGTTCGTGGTCACGGGCGAGGACGGCCGGGCGGACGAGGATCTGGCCTGCGCCGAGTACATCGCCGGCCGGACCGTCGAACCCGGCACGGACGCCGCCCCGTTCCTCCACCGCGCCGCCGCGTCGCGCGCCGCCGTCGAGCTGGCGACGGGGGTGCGCGAGGGCGCCCACCCCGACGACGTGACCCTCTGCCTGGAGCTCGACCGGTTCCCGTTCGCCATGGTGGCGGCCCTGGAGGACTCCCTCATGGTCCTGCGCCCGCACCCCGCGCCCTCCGTGGCCGGCGGCGCCCCGGAGTGAGCGAGGCGCGCCCGGTCGCAGCGTCCCAGCCACCTCTCCGGCGTTCAGATCTGCGAACAGCAATCACATACCCGCATATTGACGCGTCTTCGGCACGCGCCCTAGCGTCGGCGCGAGCACACCGAGAAAGCGCTTTCCCCACTGTGTCCGAGCCGCCTCCCCCACCAGGAGACACCGATGCGCACCCCTTCCCTCGCCGTGAGCGTGGGCCTCGTCGCCGGCACCCTCGTCGCGCTGTCCGCCGCCGGCGGAGCACAGGCCGCGACGGCCCGGTACGAGGCCGAGTCCTCGCCCGCCGTCTGCACCGGCACGATCGACTCCGACTGGACCGGTTTCTCCGGCAGCGGCTTCTGCAACGGCACTAACGCCGTCGGCGCGGCCGCCCAGTTCACCGTGGCGGCGTCCGCCGCAGGGTCCGCGACGCTCACCGTGCGGTTCGCCAACGGCGCGACCACCGCCCGTCCCGCCGACGTCGTCGTCAACGGCACGACCGTGGCGGCCGGGGCGTCCTTCGAGTCCACCGGCGCCTGGACCGGGTGGACGTCGAAGACCTTCACGGTGCCGGTCGCGGCCGGGAACAACACCGTCCGGCTGAGCCCGACGACCGCCGCCGGGCTGCCCAACGTCGACCACGTCGAGCTCACCACCGCGGACACCCCGCCCCCCTCCGGCACCGCGCTCCACGTCTCGCCGACCGGCACCGCGGGCGCCTCCGGCACCCTGGCCGATCCGACGACGCGGGCCTCCGCGATCACCCGGGTCGGCGCGGGCGGCACGATCTACCTGCGCGGCGGCACGTACGCGCACGCGCAGACGGTGACCGTCGCCCCCGGCAACAACGGCACCTCGGCCGCCCGCAAGACCATCGCCGCCTACCCCGGCGAGACGCCGGTCCTCGACTTCTCCGCGATGGCCGAGTCCTCGTCCAACCGGGGACTCGCCCTGAACGGCGACTTCTGGCACGTGAAGGGCCTGATCGTCCAGCGCGCCGGGGACAACGGCATCTACGTCGGCGGCAGCGACAACGTGATCGAGCGCACGGTCACCCGCTTCAACCGGGACACCGGCCTCCAGCTGGGGCGGATCGCCTCCTCGACTCCGCGCGACCGGTGGCCGGCCCGCAACCTCATGGTGAGCGTCGAGTCGCACGACAACGCCGACACGGCGGGCGAGAACGCCGACGGCTTCGCCGCCAAGCTGACCACCGGGCCGGGGAACGTGTTCCGGTACGCGGTCGCCCACCACAACATCGACGACGGCTGGGACCTCTACACCAAGCCGGACACCGGCCCGATCGACCCGGTGACGGTCGAGTACTCGCTGGCGTACACCAACGGCACCCTCTCCGACGGCACCGTGAACGCCAACGGCGACCGCAACGGCTACAAGCTCGGCGGGGAGTCCATCGCCGTCGACCACGTGGTGCGGCGCAGCATCGCGTACCGCAACGGCAAGCACGGCTTCACCTACAACAGCAACCCGGGCTCGCTGAAGGTCTCCGAGAACGTCTCGGTCGACAACGCGCAGCGCAACTACACCTTCGAGGCCGGCACCTCCGTCTTCCGCGGCAACACCTCCTGCCGGAGCACGAGCGGCGGCACCAACGACAAGCTGGTGGGTGACGCGGACGCCACCAACCAGTTCTGGACCGGCGCGAACGGCTCGCGCTGCGCGAACTACGGCGGCGCGCTCGGCTGGTCCTTCGCCTCGAACGGCTCGCTCGCCGTCACCTTCGGGGGCAGGCCCGTCACCTGGTGACCGCGAACCGCGCGTCCGTGCCCGGCCGTTCAGGCGCGGGCGCGCAGTTCCCTGCCCAGGGCGTACGCGGCCCCCAGGTCGTCCCCGTCGTAGGCGGCGCGGGCGAGGGCGCGCAGCCCGGGGCTCGCGTTGACGGCGACGGTGTGCCGGAGGGCGGAGAAGAGCGGCACGTCGGAGCCGGAGTCGCCGTAGGCCACGCAGGAGTCCCGGTCGAGGCCGGCGGCGGTACGGAACCGGTCGACGGCGGTCACCTTGTCCTCGGGGACGAGGATCCCGGCCGGGTCGGGCGCGGTCCGGAAGGGCGGCGGCGGGAAGCCCGAGGCGACCACGTCGTCGACGCCGAGGCCGCGGAGCCGGCCGGCGAAGAAGTCCGGCGACAGGGTGACGACAAGGGCCAGGTCGCCCCGGCTCCGGATGTCCGCCAGGACCTCGGCGAGCCCGCCGATCCACGGCGCTCCGTCGAACGCCTCGGTGACGAGCTCCGGGGTCAGCTCGCCCCACAGTCCGTACAGCGCGGCGGCGAAGCCACGGGTGTCGATGACGCCGGCGGCGAACTCGGCCTCCAGGAGGCGGAGTTCGTCCAGGCAGCCGAGCCGGGCCGCGATCTCCAGACCGGCCGAGCTGTCCCGCAGCAGCGTGCCGTCCATGTCGAAGACGTGCAGCAGCCGTCCGTCCATCACCGTCTCCTCCGGGGTCCGGGAGCCAGCGTACGCGGTGGGGTGGCCGGCTGCCGAGGCGCGATGGCGAGGCAAGACCGCCGGGACCGGTCCTGACCTGCACGTACGCCGTTCGGCCCCGCGGGTCCCGGAGGTCGGGGCCGGACCGTGCGACCCGCACCGCCGGGACCCGTGCGGCCCGGACCGCCGGGACCCGTGCGGCCCGCACCGCCGGACCCGTGCGGCCCGGACCGTCCCCCCTTCCCCGCCTGATCCCCGGGCGCCCGGTACCGTTCTCCCGGCTCGGAGGAGGAGGGGGACATGGCTGCGGCGAAGCCCGACGAGGTGGTCGGCCCGCTCGACCGGGGGCTCGCCGTGCTGCGGTCCGTGGCCGCCGGTCCCGACGGGCGCCGGGGGCTCGGGGAGATCGCCCGGGAGACCGGGCTCGCCCGGTCCACGGTCGACCGGATCGCCACCACGCTCAGTGTCCTCGGCGTGCTGCGCGCCGAGGGACGCGACCTGCTGCTCGCCCCCGGCGCCGCCGTGATCGGCAACGCCTATCTCGACCACTGCGGGCTGCCCGAGCTGCTCGGCCCGCACGCCGCCGCGCTCGCCGACCTCCTCGACGCGCCGGTGTCGCTCGCCGTCCCCGACGGCGACGGCGTCCGCTTCCTCACCCAGGCGGCCCGGCGCCGCGCCATGGCGATCTCCTTCCGCCCCGGTGACCTGCTGCCGGCCGAACGCTGCGCGCCCGGCGCCCTGTTCGCCGCCGAGTGGGACGCGGAGCGCTTCGCCGCGTGGCGGGAGCGGGGCACGGGGACGCGTCCGGACGACTTCGGCTTCGCGGACCGGGTGCGGCGGGCCCGCGAGCGCGGGGTGGCCGTCGACGACCAGCTGATCGAGCCGGGCCTGGTCTCGGTCGCCCGGCCGGTACGGGACCCGGGGGGCGCGGTGGTCTGCGCGGTCGGCGTCGCCGGCCACACCAGCCGGCACGACGCCGCGGCCCTGGAGGCACTGGCCCTGCCGGCGCTGACCCGGACCGCCGCCGCGATGGAGGAGGCGCTCGCCTCCGCCACCGGACGCCCGGCCCCCGCCGGTCCCCTCACCGGCGTCGACGGCCCCGCCCTCAAGGCGGAGCTGGGCTCCGGCTTCCTCCAGTCGCTCGCCCGGGGCCTCGACGTGCTGCGCGCCTTCGGAGCCGTACGCGGCCCGGCCCGGCTCACCGAGCTGGCCCGGCTCTCCGGGCTGCCCAGGGCGACCGCCCGCCGCTCCCTGCTCACCCTGCGCCACCTGGGACACGTGCGCGAGGAGCCCGCGGGTTTCGTCCTCCTCCCCCGCGTCCTCGAACTCGGCCACGCCCGGCTCTCCGCCCTCACGCTCCCCGAGATCGCCACCCCGCACCTGGTCCGGCTCGTCAGGACCGTCCGGGAGTCGGCGTCGGTGGCGGTGCTCGACGGCGACGACATCCGGTACGTGGCGCGGGTCGCGGGCAGCCGGCTCCTGCACATCGACATCGTGGTGGGCACCCGCCTGCCCGCCTACGCCACCTCCATGGGCCGGGTGCTGCTGGGGGCGCTGCCGGAGGCCGAGCGGGACGCCCGGCTCGGGAGGATCGTCCCGGAGGCCCTGACGCCCCGGACCCTGACCGGGGTCGCGGAGCTGCGCGAGGTGGTCGCGACGACCGCCGGGCGGGGTTTCGGGTGGGTGGAGGAGGAGCTGGAGGAGGGCCTGCGGTCGATCGCGGTGCCGGTCCGCGACGGCGCCGGCCGGGTGGTCGCGGCGCTCAACGTGGCGCTCGCCGCGGGCCGTTCGTCCCCGGAGGAGAGCCTGGCGACGCTCCTGCCGCAGCTGCGGGACACGGCGGGCCGGATCTCGGCCGATCTGGCGTCGGTGGGACGCCACGCTCCGGTGGCCACCGGCTGACATACCGTCAAAGACGCTTCTCCCGCCCTCGTTCCGCGGAGGCCGCGGCGTCCGGGTGGAGCGTCTCCAGCGCCGTCAGCAGGAGTTCCAGGGCGAAGGGGTAGCCGCTCCGGGTCATGTCGGCGGCGAGGAGGGGGTACGTCGCCGCGATGTGCGGGTGCGTCTCGGGCGTGAGCCGGCCGTAGACCTCGCTCCAGACCTCGGTGTCCGCCGCGCCCGCGGCCTCCGGCAGCGCGGCGGCCGCCGCGTCCTGGGCGGCGAAGGCCAGGGCCTGGTCGACGAAGGCGTGGTAGGCGCGGACCGCCAGGGCGTCCGGGAAGCCGCCGTCGCGCAGGATGCCGAGGATCTTCTCGACCGCGCGCGTCTCGTTCGGCCCGCCCGTCGTCCGGTGCGCCGCCAGCAGCGCGGCCTGGGGCTGGGCGACGTAGCAGCCGTGGATCCGCCGCCCCATCGCACGCAGATCGGTCCGCCAGTCGCCGCTCGCCTCCCAGCCCTCCTGCGCCCGGCCGATGACCTCGTCGGCGATCGCGATGAGCAGGGCGTCGGTGTTGCGGAAGTAGCGGTAGAGGGCGCTGGGGTCGGCGCCGAGGGCGGCGCCCAGCCTGCGGACGGAGAGGGCTTCGGCGCCGTGCCGGGCCACCAGGCGCAACGCGGTGTCGATGATGAGCCGTTCGGAGAGGACGGCGCCCTGCTTGGTGGGCCGGCGGCGCTGCCGGCTTCCTTCGGGTACGACGCGAGCGGACATGGCCGGCACCTTACGACAACACCATTGACGTGTAAACGGCCGACGGGCTTCCATGACGCCCGTCACCGGTACGGCGACGCCCCGCGAGAGCCGGACGCGCCACGGCCGGTACGAGCTCGTGCGTCCGCACGACCCTGTACGACCCGTACGACCCCGTGCGCCCGTCCGAGACCGGACGGGACCGTCCGACCCCGTACGACGCCCGCCGCACGGCGCTCCCCGCGCCCCCGGTCGGCCGCCGTCCACCCCGCGCCCGTCACGGCGCGGCCGCACGCAAGGGAGCTGGTATGCCCCAGGCCGATCTGGTCTTCACCGGAGGCCCCGTCCTCACCCTGGATCCGGCGCGGAGCCGGGCCACCTCGCTCGCCGTGACCGGCGAGCGGATCACGGCCGTGGGCCACGACGAGGTGCGCGAGCTGATCGGGCCCGGCACCGAGGTGGTCGACCTGGCCGGCAAGCTGCTGCTGCCCGGCTTCCAGGACTCCCACATCCACGCGGTGGGCGGCGGCTGCGAGCTCGCCGAGTGCGACCTCACCGAGAGCGTCGACGTGGCCGAGTACCTCGCGCGGATCCACGCGTACGCGAAGGCGCACCCGGAGCGGGAGTGGATCACCGGCGGCGGCTGGTCGATGGAGAGCTTCGAGGGCGGCCTGCCGACCCGGCAGCTCCTCGACTCGGTCGTCCCGGACCGCCCCGTGCTGCTGTCGAACCGCGACCACCACGGCGCCTGGGCCAACACCCGGGCCCTGGAGCTGGCCGGAATCACCGCCGGCACCCCCGATCCGGCCGACGGCCGGATCGAGCGGGAGGCCGACGGCACCCCGAGCGGCATGCTCCAGGAGGGCGCGACCGGTCTGGTCTCCCGGCTCGTGCCGCCGAGCACCGCGGAGGACCGGCTCGCCGGACTGCTGCGGGCGCAGCGGCTGCTGCACTCGCTGGGCGTCACCGGCTGGCAGGACGCGCTGCTCGGCGCGTTCAACGGCATGGCCGACCCGTCGGACGCGTATCGGACGGCGGCCGGGGACGGTTCGCTCACCGCCCGGGTGACCGGCGCGCTGTGGTGGGACCGCGAGCGGGGAGCCGAGCAGATCCCCGAACTGGTGGAGCGCCGGAAGCGGCTGACCTCGGGCCGGTTCAGGGCGACCTCGGTCAAGATCATGCAGGACGGCATCGCGGAGAACTTCACGGCCGCGATGACCTCTCCCTACCTCGACGGCTGCGGCTGCGCGACGGGCAACACCGGGCTCAGCTTCGTCGACCCGGAGGCTCTGCGCGGTCACGTGACCGAGCTGGACGCCCTCGACTTCCAGGTGCACTTCCACGCCCTCGGCGACCGGGCGGTCCGGGAGGCACTGGACGCGGTCGAGGCGTCGGTCGCGGCCAACGGCCGCCGCGGCAACCGTCACCACCTCGCCCACCTCCAGGTCGTGCACCCCGCCGACCTGCCCCGGTTCGCGGCGCTCGGCGCGATCGCCAACATCCAGCCGCTGTGGGCCGCGCACGAACCGCAGATGGACGAGCTCACGATCCCCTTCCTCGGCGAGGAGCGGGCGGCCTGGCAGTACCCCTTCGGCTCGCTGCTGCGTGCGGGGGCGACCCTGGCGGCGGGCAGCGACTGGCCGGTCTCCAGCCCGAACCCGCTGGAGGGCATCCACGTCGCCGTGAACCGGCGCGGGCCGGAGTCCCCCGACGGGAAGGTCTTCTACCCGGAGGAGCGGATCGACCTGATCTCCGCGCTCACCGCGTACACCGCCGGCACGGCGCACGTGAACGGGCACGACGACGCGGGCAGCCTGGCCGCCGGCCACCTGGCCGACCTGGTCGTCCTCGACCGGGACGTCCTGGCCGCTCCGGCCGACGAGATCGCCGGGGCCCGGGTGGAGCGCACGTACGTCGGCGGCAGGCCGGTGTACGAGGCCTGACCGGCCGTACGTACGGCTCCGGCGGCAGACCGGCCGACCGGTCCGCTCCCTTCCTCCGCCCCCGGGCGCCCTCGCGTACGGCCGCCGTCACGGCCCCGCGGCGGACGCCCGGACGTCCGGCCCGACCGGGACGAGCGCCGACTCGCTCCCGCCCCACCACTCGCACCATCCCCAGCGCCCGTCACGACACCCGTAAAGGGGTGGGTCCGCATGCGCACGCCCAGACTCCTCGCCTTCGCCTGTACCGCCGCCCTCGCGGCCTCCCTCACCGCCTGCTCCGGCGCCACCCGGCCGCCGCAGGGCGCCGCCGGCGGAGCCGACTTCCAGGTCTCCCCGACCTCGCCGGCCGCCAAGGGCCCGCTCGACTCCTTCACCTGGTCGCTCTACGCGGAGCCGTACACCCTCGACTACGCCCTCGCCTACGACTACCCGCCGAACACCGTCCTCGCGAACGTCTGCGAGCAGTTGCTGCGGGTCACCCCGGACCTACGGATCGAGCCGGGTCTCGCGGTGCGGTGGGAGCGGCCCGACCCCCGGACCCTCGTCTACACCCTCCGGCCCGGCGTGAAGTTCCACGACGGCACGGTGATGACCGCCGACGACGTCGTCGCGTCGCTGAAGCGGCACATGGACCCGGCCACCGGCTCTCCGTGGGGCTCCGCCTTCAGGACCGTCGAGTCGATCGAGAAGAGCGGTCCGCTGGAGGTGACCATCAGGCTCGGCAGGGCCGACGCCCTCTTCCACGAACTGCTCGCCGCCTCCCCCGGCACCGTCGTCGGCGCCGCCTCGCTCGCCGAGGAGGGCAAGGACTACGGCACTCCCGCGGGCAAGCTGAACTGCACCGGCCCCTACGCCCTGGACAAGTGGGTCCAGGGCGACAGCATCACCCTGAAGAAGCACCCCGACCACTGGGACGAGAAGCTCACGCCGAAGTCCGAGGCCGTGCGGTTCACCTTCGTCGAGGACGCCGCCGCCCGCGCCAACGCCCTCCTCTCCGGCACCGCCGACGGCGGCTACATGGTGCCCTCCTCCTCCTTCGCCCAGCTGCGCTCCAGCGGCAGGGGCGGGCTCTACTTCGGCCCCAACACCGGCGCGTACAACCTCGCCGTCACGGACTTCAAGGGCACCCTCCGCGACCTCCGGGTGCGCAGGGCCCTGTCGATGGCGCTCGACCGGAAGAACATCGTGAAGGCCGCCGCGGGCGGTGTCGGCGTCCCGGCCAAGGCCCCCGCCGCCCGCGGCGCCTGGTCCCTCGTCCCGGAGCGGACCGCCGCGCTCTTCGACACGCTGCCCGAGCCCGTCCACGACGTGGCCGGCGCGAAGAAGCTGGTCGAGGAGGCCGGCGCCACCGGCCGGAAGGTCACCCTCGCGACCAGCACCCTGGCCCCGGAGATCAGCGTGGTCGCCAACGCCGTGCAGGCGGCCGGCCGTCAGATCGGCCTGGACGTCAAGCTCCGACCGGTGTCCCCGGACGCGTACGGCAACCTCTTCGTCGACCCGGCCGCCCGCGACGGCATCGACCTCGTCATCACCAGCGGCTACGACAACACGCCGGACCCGCTGGAGTTCTACCAGTACCTGCGCACCGGGGACTTCGGCAACTACGGCAACTGGTCCGACGCCGAGTTCGACCTCGCCTTCGACCGCGCCAACACCGAGTACGACCCCGGCAGACGCACCGAACTCACGGCGAAGGTCCAGGAGATCGCCCTCGCCCAGCTGCCGGTCATCCCGGTCTACGAGGCCCCCACTCGGTCTTCCTCGGCAGGCGGATCACCGGAGCGCCGACCGGAATCGCCCAGCTGTACTACCCGTGGGCCGCGATGATCGGGGCCGCGCAGTCATGACCCGCCTCCTCACCGGCCGCCTCCTCGGCCTTGTGGCGGTGCTCTTCGTGACCTCGGTCGTCGTCTTCGGCACCGTCCACCTCGCCCCCGGCGACCCGGTCACCTTCCTGCTGCACGGCCGCCCCGCGACCCCCGAGGCCGTGGCGGCGCTGCGGGCCGAGCACCACCTGGACGACCCGCTCGTGGTGCAGTACGGGCGGTGGCTCGGGGACGTCCTCGGCGGCGACCTCGGGCGTTCCGCCCAGTACCACCAGGACGTCACCGCGCTCCTCGGCTCCCGGCTCCCCGGCACCGCGCTGCTCGTCGGCTACGCGGCCGTGCTGGTCGCCGCCCTCGGCGTGGGCGCCGGCGTCCTCGCCGCGCTCCGCCCCGGCCTCCTCGACAAGACCGTGCTCATCGGCACCGGCGTGGCCACCGCCACCCCGTCCTTCGTCACCGCGATCGCGCTCGTCTCGGTCTTCTCCGTGCGGCTCGGCTGGTTCCCGGGACCCGGCGGCGGCGCCGCCGAGGGCCTCGGCCCCCGGCTCCACCAGCTGACCCTGCCGGCCCTCGCGCTCGCCCTCACCTTCGCGGGCCTGCTGGCCCGGGTCACCCGCTCCGCGATGCTCGACGAGCTCGGCCGCGAGCACGTCGAGGTGGCGCGCGCCCGGGGCGTCGCCGGCCGGACCGTGATCCGTCGGCACGTGCTGCGGAACGCCCTGGGCCCGGTCGTCACCGTCGGCGGCACCATGCTCGCGGGCCTGCTCATCAGCACCGCCATCGTGGAGACCGCCTTCGACGTGCCCGGGCTCGGCTCGCTGCTCGTGCAGTCGGTCACCTCCCAGGACTTCGCGGTCGTCCAGGCGGTGACCCTGCTCAGCGTGGCGGCGTTCGTCCTCGTCAACCTCGCGGTCGACCTCCTGGCCCCGCTCATCGACCCCCGTCTCTCCCCCGGGGAAGGCTCCTCATGACCACCACCCTCACCACGGTGCCGTACCGCAGGCCCGGCCTGCGCGGGCTGCGCCTCCTCGGGCAGGGTCCGCTCTTCACGGCCTCGGTCGCGGTCCTCGCCGTGCTCGTCCTCGTCGCCGTGTCCGCCCCGCTGCTCGCCCCGTACGACCCCGAGGCGCTCGACCTGGGCGCGAGCCTGGTCGGCACCACCGGAGACCACCTCCTCGGCACCGACCAGTCCGGCCGCGACATCCTGTCCCGGCTGCTGCACGGCGCCCGCACCGGCCTCCTCGGCCCGCTCCTGGTCGTCGGCGTCTCCACCCTGCTCGGCACCCTGCTGGGCGTGGTGGCGGCCTGGCGCGGCGGCTGGGCCGACACGCTCCTCTCCCGCGCGATGGACCTGGTCCTCTCCGTCCCGGGCCTGATGCTGGCGATCCTCCTGGTCGCCGTCACCGGCCCGGGCATGACGGCCCCGGTGATCGCGATGTCCGTCGCGTACACCCCGTACGTGGGACGGCTGGTGCGCGGCATCGCCCGGCAGGAGAAGGCACGGCCGTACATCGAGGCGTACGTGGTGCAGGGCTGGTCCGGCTGGACGGTCTGCGTCCGGCACCTGCTGCCCAACATCGCGCCGACGGTCCTCGCGCAGTCCGCGATGAACTTCGGCTACGCCCTGATGGACCTGGCGGCGCTCTCCTTCCTCGGCTTCGGCGTCCAGCCGCCGACCGCCGACTGGGGCGCCATGATCAACGAGGGTCAGGGCGCGGTCCTCCAGGGCGCGATGCTGCCGGCCCTCGCGCCGTCCGTGTGCGTCGTGCTCGCGGTGGTGGCCTTCGGCATCGTCGGCGAGGGCCTCGCCGACCGCATCGCGCGACGGGAGAAGTGACCCCATGGACCGCTCGACATCTCGTCCCGTCCTGGAGATCGACGACCTGGAGCTACGGCTCCCCGAGGGGCGGGCCGCCCGGCCGATCCTGGACGGCGTCAGCCTGACCGTACGGCCCGGGGAGACCGTCGGCCTGGTCGGCGAGTCCGGCTCCGGCAAGTCCGTCGCCTGCCGCAGCGTCCTCGGCCTGCTCCCCCGGGGCGCCCGCACCACCGGCCGAGTGCGGGTGAACGGCGCGGACGTCCTCACCATGGACCGGGCGCGGCTCGCCGCGCTGCGGGCCCGCGAGGTCGCCATGGTCTTCCAGGACCCGCGCGCCTCGGTCAACCCCCTGCGCCGCGTCGGCGACTTCCTCACCGAGGGACTGCGGGCGGCCGGCACCCCCGCCGCCGAGGCCGCGGCCCGCGCCGAAGAGCTCCTCGACGCGGTCGGCATCCGCGACCCCCGCGGGGCGCTGCGCCGCCACCCGCACCAGTTCTCCGGCGGCATGCTCCAGCGGGTCGTCATCGCCGCCGCGCTCGCCGCCGAACCGGCGCTGCTGGTCGCCGACGAACCGACCACCGCCCTCGACGTCACCACCCAGGCCGAGGTCCTCTCGATCCTGGCCCGGCTGCGGGCCGAGCGCGGCACCGGCATGCTCTTCGTGACCCACGACCTGGAGCTGGCCGCCGCGATCTGCGACCGGGTCTACGTGATGTACGCCGGCCGGATCGTGGAGACCCGGTCCACCGGCGAACTGTTCGACCGCCCCCGGCACCCGTACACCGCGGGGCTGCTCGCCTGCACCCCGCGCATCGAGGCCGGTGCGCCCGCACCCCGCCCGATCCCGGGCCGCCCGGTGTCCCTCGCCGAGGCACCCGCCGGCTGCGCCTTCGCCGCCCGCTGCGCGCACGCGGTGGCCCGGTGCTCGGCGGAGAAACCCGAACTGGCACGGCACGGCGAGGGCTTCGCCGCGTGCCTCCGCGCCGAGGAAGGGATCGCGCTGTGACGACCGTCGTGGAGAAGGGCCTCGTGGTGGAGGGGCTGCGGAAGCGGTACGGCGACCGTCCGGCGGTCGACGGGGTGTCGTTCACCCTGCCGGCGGGCGGTTCGCTGGCGATCGTCGGGGAGTCTGGCAGCGGCAAGACGACCACGGTCCGGATGCTGGTGGGCCTGGAGCACGCGGACGGCGGTACGGTCCGGCTCGACGGCCGGGACCGCTCGGCCCGTCCCCGGGGCCGCGCGGAACGGCTCGCGCGGGCACGCGAGATGCAGATGGTCTTCCAGGACCCCTATCTGTCGCTCGACCCGCGGATCCCGGTGCGCGGCTGCCTGGACGAGGTGCTGCGCCTGCACACCGCGCTGGACCCGGCCGCCCGTGCCGCCCGGGTGGCGCAGCTCCTCGACCGCGTCGGGCTCGGCGCCCGCGAGGCGGCGGCGCTGCCGCGCGGGCTCTCCGGCGGTCAGCGCCAGCGCGTCGCGATCGCCCGCGCGCTGGCGGTCGAGCCCCGGGTGCTGGTCCTCGACGAGGCGGTGGCCGCGCTGGACGTGTCGATCCAGGCGCAGATCCTGGAGCTGCTCCGGGAGATCCGCCGCGAGGCCGGCGTCGGCTACCTCTTCGTCACCCACGACCTGGCGGTGGTGCGGCACGTCGCCGACGCCGTCCTCGTCCTCAAGTCGGGCCGGGTCGTGGAGTCCGGCCCGGTGGACCGCGTCCTCGGCTCCCCCGAGCACCCGTACACCCGGCTGCTGCTGGACTCGGTGCCCCGCCGGGGCTGGGACCCCATGGGGACAAGGCGCGGGACCTGAGGCGGGCGGAGCCGGGGGCGGTGGCGGCGCCGGGTCACCCGCGCGTCACCTCATCGCCCTTCGCCGCCCACCCGGTGCAGAACGGCCCGCACCGCACGGACGACGGCCTCGCGGGAGGCGTCCGTGCGGTCCAGCGTCTCGAAGCCGTGCCGCCCGTCCGGCACGTCGACGATCTCGACGTCCGCCCCGTGTTTCCCCGCGGCGGCGAGGAAGTCCTCCACCGTCGCCGCGAACGCCGGATGCTCACGGCCCGCCCGGACGAGGACCACCGGCAGCGCTCCGGCGCCCGCGACCGCCTCCGCCGGCCGGTAGCGCCTCCCGACGGTCTCCCAGCCGGGCGGCGTACCGAGGACGGGGTACGAGAGGGCCAGGCAGCGCAGCCACGGCGGGGGCGCCGCCAGCCAGTCGGCGGCCAGGAGGCCGCCGCCGGAGAAGATCCAGAGCGCGATCCGGTCCGGGTCGACCCGGGGGTGGGCGCGGAGCGCCTCCAGCGCCTGGGCGACGTCACCGGCGGCGCGGGCGTAGTCGGTCAGGGCGTACAGCCGGTGGTCGACGGTGGCGCCGACGGCGCCGAGACCGGCCAGGTAGCGGGCGTAGCCCCGGTAGAAGGGGGTGTCGCGCGGGGTCGGGGCGCGATCGGCGTCGACGGGCCCGCCGTGGACGAGGAGGACGGCGGGGCGGCGCCCCTCGCCGTCCGGCGGGTACACGTCGAGACGGCCGTCGCGTTCGTACGGGTACGCGGTCGTCTCCAGCAGGAACTCCCGCTCATCGTAGGAGGGTCGCTCCTCCCCGAGGGTGATCCGCCGCCCCTTCCCGGCCGCCGCACGCAGGAGAGTGTCGGCGAGTTCGGCCGGGTGGGAGAGCATCGGCCAGTGTCCGGCGGGGAGTTCGAGGAAGGAGTAACCGGGTCCGGCCAGTTTCCGGAAGCGCGGAGGGCCCGTGCGGACCAGCATCTCGACGACGTCGATGCCCGGTCCGTCCGCCGTGCACATCACGGCGCTCGACGGGACCCGGTCCGGGTCGTCGCCGAGCCGCAGCGGTTCGGTGAGGGTGCGCGCGGGCTGCGGTACGGCCAGCCGGTCCAGCCGGGCGAGGTCGTCCGCGGAGAGGCCGTCGAGGCTGCCCCACTTCGCCCATTCCCCGCCCCGAGGCGGCGGGAGGGGTGTGCTGTCGCGGCCGAGCCGTTCCCGGACGGTCTCGTCGCGGACGAGCAGCAGGGCCGGGTCGCCGTCGGAGGGGAGCCCGGCGGCGACGTGGACGACCCGAGCCACCCGCTCGGGGCGCCGGCCGGCGGCGGCGAGCACCGGGTGGATGCCGTAACCGTGCCCGACGAGGACGGTCTCCGTGCCGTCGATCCGGTCGAGGAGCGCGACCAACTCCTCGGCGTGCGTGCCGAGTCCGGCGCCAGGATCGCCGTCCGGTGTCACCGGGTACACCTGCGCGCCGGCCTTCCGCAGCCGCTCGGCGACCCCGTCCCACAGCCATCCTCCGGTGAACGCCTCTCCCACCAGAACGAACGCCGTCATCCCCGCCTCCTCGTGCTCGTGCCGCACTGTTCGCGCCGCTCCCACGGCGGCTGCCGGCAGGTTAGGAACTCCCCCCGGGGGAGATTCCACCCCCGGCCCCGGCGGTTAGGGTCGGCGCAGGGAGGTACGGGGTGACGGCGGCGGACGGCGGGACGTGGAGCATCGGCGAGCTGGCCGGGCGTGCCGGGGTGACGGTGAAGACCGTGCGGTACTACTCGGACCGGGGGCTGCTGCCCGAGGCCGGGCGCAGTGGCGGCGGGCACCGGCGGTACGGTCCCGGCGCGCTCGTCCGGCTGCGGGAGATCCGGTCGCTGCGGGCGCTGGGTCTCGGCGTGGCCGAGGCGGCCCGGGCGCTGGAGGACGACGGCCGGCTGGCGGAGGTGGTGGCCGGGGAGCTGCGGGGCGTGGCGCGGGAGCGGGCGGCGCTGGCGTGGCGGGAGGCGTCGCTGCGGCTGCTGGCGGAGTGCGACGGGGCGGAACGGGCCGAGCTGCTGCCTCTGCTGGGCGCGGCGGCGCTGCCGCCGGACATGGACGCGGTGGTCCGCTTCTGGCGCCGCTCGCTGCCGGTGCGGCTGCCGGCGCCCCTGGTGGCGCGGGTCCTGGACGAGGTGGTGCCGGTGCCCCCGGACGATCCGTCGCCGGGTCAGGTACGGGCCTTCGCCCGGCTGGGCGCCCTGGTGTCGGCTCCCGGCCCGGGGCGGGCGCCGGGCCCGCCGCTGCGGGGCGAGCGCTACCGGCCGGCGGTGCTGTACGAGGGGCTCGGCGAGGCGTACGACCTGGCGGGCGCGGAGGCGCTGGCCGGACGGCCGCCCGCCGGCCGGGGCGCCCTGGACTGCTTCGCCGACGCGTACGCCGTGGCGCTCGGCGAGCGGGACTCGCCCGCCTTCCGACGACGCCTGGTGACCCTCCTCGCCCGGGAGGAGACGGGGGTGATGGCACGGTACTGGAAGCTGGTCGTGCCGCTGCTCCCGGCGGACCGGCCGGCCCTCGGCCTGCTGCACCACCACCTGACGGAGGCCCTGGCCGGCTGACCGCCGCGGCCCGGCCGCCGGGCGTTCCAGAGCCGGCGAGGGGCGGCGCCGTACGTCGGCGGGCCCGGCCCAGGAGCGCCCGGCATAGGGCGGTACCGTCCCCGGCGAGCCCGGACGCGGCCGACTCCCAGGACCCGAAGCCGTCCGTCTTCGCCCCCCGCCGACCGACTCCCACGGCCCGAGGCCGTCCGTCTCCGGCCCCCCGCCGGCCGACTCCCACGACCCTGAACGGTCTGTCCTCAAGCCCTGGCCCGGTCGGCCGCCACAACCCGGAACGGCCCGTCCTCGGGCCCCCGCCCGGCCGACTCCCGGAACCCCGCAGGCCCCCGCCGCCGCGCCTCGGGCAGCCCGCCTCATCCTCCCGGTGTCCTCCGCCGCCGGTGTTCGGATGGTGGACGGGGGGCGTCCGCCTGGTGGGCGGGGTGGTGGCGGATCTCCGTGCCTCGCCGACATCCCCACAGGTCAGCGCCGTACGGCTCCGGTCTCCGGTGGCGCAATACTGCGGCAACACCACCGGGGCCGTACCCCGGTTACGTTCCCTGCCATGCCCGCCGAACGCACCCCCACCGCCCTCCCGGTCGCCGCCGCCCGCCGTCGCCGGCTGCGCGCGGACCGGGCGCGGCAGCTCGCCGACCTGCTGCGGCACCAGATCCTGACCGGCGCCTTCCCCCGGGGGGTGCTGCCGTTGGAGGACGTCCTCGCGGCCGACCACCACACCAGCCGGAACACCGTCCGGCAGGCCCTCGACCTGCTGCGCGGCGAGGGTCTGGTGGAGCGGCAGCCGGGGGTGGGGACGGTGGTCGTCGGCGAGAAGTACCCACACGGCCTGGACCGGCTCCAGGGGCTCGCCGAGACCCTGCACGAGCACGGCAGGGTCACCAACGAGGTGCGGAACCTCGGACCGGTGAGGGCGCCCGGACCGGTGGCGCACCGGCTCGGCCTGCCGGACGACGCGGACGTGCTCTGCGTCGAGCGGCTGCGCCGGCTGAACGGGCTGCCGCTCTCGCTCGACCTGTCGTACCTGCCGATGGACGTCGGCGGTGAACTCCTCGGCTGCGACCTGGAGAACACGGACGTGTTCCAGCTCCTGGAGCAGCTGACCGGCGGGCAGCTCGGCCACGCGGACATCACCCTGGAGGCGGTGAACGCCGACGCGCACGCGGCGGCGGTCCTCCAGGCCCCGCGCGGCGCCGCCCTGCTGATGCTGGAACGGCTCACCCATCTGCCCTCCGGACGGCCCGTGGACCTGGAGTTCATCCGCTTCCGCGGCGACCGGATCACCATGAGCGGCGTCCTGCGCCGCTCCCTCTGACAGCCCCCTCTCCCCCCCTTCCCTCCCGGAGAACGCCATGCCCCTCGTGCCCCAGCGCGCCGACGTGCCCGTGACGATCGACGAGTCCCGTTGCATCGACGGCTGCACCCTCTGCGTCGACATGTGTCCGCTGGACTCGCTCGCGATCCGCGAGGAGGACGGCAAGGCGTACATGCACGTGGACGAGTGCTGGTACTGCGGCCCGTGCGCCGCCCGCTGCCCCACCGGCGCGGTGACCGTCAACATGCCCTACCTGCTCCGGTGAAAGGCACCGAACTCCCATGAAGACGACAAGACTCGTACGCCCGCTGCTGCCGCTGGCGCTGCTCCTCCCGCTCGCCACCGCCTGCGGCGGTCCGGCGGGCGCGGACGGGGGGCCGGGCGGGACGGTCACGGTGACGGTCGGCTACCAGTCGAAGACCATCAACACGGTGACGGCCGGCACGCTGCTGCGCTCGCTCGGCTACTTCGAGGAGGAGCTGGCGGCGCAGGGCCGCAAGGACGGCGTCCGCTACCGGGTCCAGTGGCAGGACTACGCGACGGGGGCGCCGATCACCGCGCAGATGACCGCGGGGAAGATCGACATCGGGTCGATGGGCGACTTCCCGCTGCTGCTCAACGCGGCCCGGGGCCGGCAGCTGAAGGAGCCCACCCGGCTCGTCTCGGTGACCGGGTACAACCTGCGCGGCGGTCTGAACACCGTGGTGACGGCGCCGGGTTCGGGGCTGCGGTCGCTCACGGACCTGAAGGGAAAGCGGGTGTCGACGAGCGTCGGCTCCGCCGCCGACGGCACCCTCGTACGGGCACTGCGCCGGGCCGGTCTCGACCCGGCGAAGGACATCTCCAAGCTCAACCAGCAGCCCAGCGTGGGAGCTTCGGCACTCACGGGCGGCAGCGTGGACGCCCTGTCGCAGTTCGTCGCCTGGCCCGGCCTGCTCGCCTTCCAGGGCAAGGCGCAGGCCTTGTACGACGGGGCGGAGCTGGACCTGCCGACCTTCCACGGGGTCACCGTGCGCGAGGAGTTCGCGCGCGAGCGGGCCGGGGCCCTCGACGCGTTCCTGCGGGCGCAGCGGCGGGCCACGGACCGGCTGCGGTCGGCCCCGGTGGCGTCCGCCGAGTCCGTGGCGAAGGAGACGGGGCTGCCGGCCGAGGTGGTGTACCTCTACAACGGCGCCCAGGGTATCGCGACCTTCGACCCGGAGCTGCGGCCGGAGCTGCTGGCCGCGCTGCGGGAGGACGTGCCGGTGCTGCGGGAGGCCGGTCTGGTGAAGGACGTCGACGTGGACGCCTTCGTCGACCCGGCGCCCCTGAAGCGGGCGGTCACCGCCGCCGGCTATCCGAGGGCGGGCGCGGCGAAGGCGGAGCTGTGGCTGCGCGGGCAGTCCTCGACCCGCGCGTTCGGTTCGGCCGGGGAGCTGCTGAAGGCGGTCGCGGCGGCCGGGTCGGGGACGGTCCGGGCGGCCTACGTGCCGGACGCCGTGACCGGGACCCCGTGGTTCGCGGACCGGGCGGTGTGGGTCGAGGGCGGCGGTGCGTGGCGGGCGTTCGTGACCCGGGTGGCGGCCGAACGGTGGGTGGCCGCCCACGCAGGCTCGCGGGTCGTGGCGTACGCGGACGCGGTCCGGGCGGCGGGCTCGTGAGCGCGGCGACGGCGGCGGGGCGCCGCCTGGTCCGGGCGGGGTCGCTGGTCGCCGCGCTGGGCGTGTGGCAGCTGCTCACCGCGTACGACGTGAACCTGTGGCTGCGGTTCGAGCAGTTCCCGACGGTCGGCGAGGTCGCCTCGGCGCTGGCCGACCGGGTGGGCACGGCGGCCTACTGGCAGGACCTCGGGCACAGTCTGCGCCGGATCGTGACGGGCTTCCTGCTGGCGGCGGTCCTCGGGGTGGCCGCCGGCACGGCGATCGCCCGCTCGCGGTGGGCGGCCGACCTGCTGGGCCCGCTGGTGGAGGTGGTGCGCCCGATCCCGGCGATCGCCCTGGTGCCGGTGGCGATCCTGCTGCTGCCGACGAACGAGCAGGGGATCGTCTTCATCACCTGCGCGGCCGCGTTCTTCCCGGTGCTGGTCTCGACCCGGCACGCGGTGCGGGCGCTGAGCCCGGTGTGGGAGGAGGCAGTGCAGACGATGGGCGGCGGCCGGGCCCGGGTGCTGTGGTCGGTGGTGCTGCCGGGCGCCCTGCCCGGGGTGTTCGGCGGGCTCTCCGTCGGCATCGGTGTGGCGTGGATCTGTGTGATCTCCGCCGAGATGATCTCCGGCGAGTACGGGGTCGGTTACCGCACCTGGCAGGACTACACGGTCGTCGACTATCCGGGCGTCTTCGTCGGCATGGTCACGATCGGCGCCCTGGGCCTGCTGACCTCCACCGCCGTCGAACTGGCGGGACGCCGTGTCACCGCCTGGCTGCCGCGCCCGGCGTCCCTGGGCACGGCGGCCCGTGGCACGGCGCCCCGCACCGGTGGGCCCGCCGGGTCCGGCGCGCCGTCCGGCACCGCCGCTCCCGCGCCCGCCGCCGTGCGGACCGTGCCCGAGGACGCCCCCGTACCCGAGAAGGAGCCCGTCCCATGAGCACCACCACCACACCCACCGCACCCGCCACCCCCGCCGATCCGGCCTCCCTTGCGCTCGCGGGTGCCGAGCTCGCCCTCGACGGGGTGCGGCTCGGGCACCCCGACGGGACCGCCCTGGGCGGCGAGGTGAGCCTGCGGGTCGCGGCCGGCGAGGTGCTGACCGTCGTCGGCCCGTCGGGCTGCGGCAAGACGACGCTGCTGCGGACGCTCGCCGGACTGCTGCCGCCACTGGCGGGCCGGGTCGCGCAGGACGGCGAGCGGGTCCGCCGGCCGTGCGCCGACCGGGCGCTCGTCTTCCAGCACGACGCGCTGCTGCCGTGGCGCTCGGTGCGGGCCAACGTCGAACTGCCGCTGGCGATCAGGGGCGTGGACCGCGCCGGGCGCCGGCGGGCCGCCGGGGAGTGGCTGGAGCGGGTGGGTCTCGCCGGTCACGAGGCGAAGTGGCCGCACCAGCTGTCCGGCGGGCAGCGGCAGCGGGTGCAGCTGGCCAGGGCGCTGGCCGGCCGGCCGCGCGCGGTCCTGATGGACGAGCCCTTCGGCGCGCTGGACGCGCACACCAGGACCGGGATGCAGGACCTGCTGGCCGGCATCCTGCGCGGCACCGGCGCGACCGTCGTCTTCGTGACACACGATGTGGACGAGGCCGTCCACCTGGGCGACCGGATCGCCCTGCTGCCGTCGGGCGAGGTGCTCCGCGTGCCGCACCCCCGCGACCGCGCCGCCCGGGACGCCCCCGCCACGCGCGAGCTGCGCCGCCGCGTCCTCGACTCCCTCTGACCTCCCCGACCTCCCCGACCTCCCGGACATCCTCCTCGTACCCGACTCCCCTGCCGGAAAGGCCCGTCGTGTCCTCCCCTCTGACCTCCGTCCCCGCTCTCGCCGGCGCGCGCGAGTACTCCTGCGACGTGCTCGTCGTCGGCGGCGGCACCGCCGGCACGATGGCGGCGCTGACCGCCGCCGGGCACGGCGCCGACGTCCTGCTCCTGGAGAAGGCACACGTCCGGCACTCCGGCGCCCTCGCCATGGGGATGGACGGGGTGAACAACGCGGTGATCCCCGGCCGGGCGGACCCGGACGACTACGTCGCCGAGATCACCCGCGCCAACGACGGACTCGTCGACCAGTCGACGGTCCGCCAGACCGCCGTGCGCGGCTACGACATGGTGCGGCGCCTGGAGTCGTACGGAGTGAAGTTCGAGAAGGACGAGCACGGCGAGTACGCCGTCCGGCAGGTGCACCGCTCGGGCTCGTACGTGCTGCCGATGCCCGAGGGCAAGGACGTGAAGAAGGTCCTGTACCGGCAGCTGCGGCGACGGGAGATGCGGGAGCGGATCCGGATCGAGAACCGCGTGATGCCGGTGCGGGTGCTGACCCACCCGGAGGACGGGCGGGCGGTCGGGATCGCCGGACTCCACACCCGCACCGGGGAGTTCGTGATCGTACGGGCGGGAGCGGTGATCCTGGCGACCGGCGCCTGCGGCCGGCTCGGGCTCCCCGCCTCCGGGTATCTGTACGGCACCTACGAGAACCCCACCAACGCGGGCGACGGCTACGCGATGGCGTACCACGCGGGCGCCGCCCTCACCGGCATCGAGTGCTTCCAGATCAACCCGCTGATCAAGGACTACAACGGTCCCGCCTGCGCCTACGTGGCCAACACCTTCGGCGGCTACCAGGTGAACCGGCACGGCGAGCGGTTCGTCGAGTCGGACTACTGGTCGGGGCACATGATGGCGGAGTTCGCGGCCGAACTCGCCTCTGACCGGGCGCCGGTCTACCTGAAACTGAGCCATCTCCCGGAGGAGACGATCGACGCGGTGGAGTCGATCCTGCACTCCACCGAGCGCCCCACCCGCGGCACCTTCCACGCGGGCCGGGGCCATGACTACCGCACCCACGACATCGAGATGCACATCTCCGAGATCGGGCTGTGCGGCGGGCACTCGGCCTCCGGGGTGCGCGTGGACGCGCACGCCCGCACCACCGTGCCGCGCCTCTACGCCGCCGGCGACCTGGCGTGCGTGCCGCACAACTACATGATCGGCGCGTTCGTCTACGGCGACCTCGCGGGCGAGGACGCGGCCCGGTACCGAGCGTACGCGGGCGAGCTCGACCGGGCGCAGCTGGAGGCGGCGCACGAGCTGGTCTACCGGCCGCTGCGGAACCCGGACGGGCCGCCGCAGCCGCAGGTCGAGTACAAGCTCCGCCGGTTCGTGAACGACTACGTGGCACCGCCGAAGTCGGGGGCGAGGCTCTCGCTCGCCGTCGAGGCGTTCGACCGGATGTCGGCGGAGATCGCGGGGATGGGCGGGCGGACGCCGCACGAGCTGATGCGCTGCGCGGAGGTGTCGTTCATCCGGGACTGCGCGGAGATGGCGGCCCGTGCCTCGCTCGCCCGGACGGAGTCGCGCTGGGGGCTCTACCACGAGCGGCTCGACCATCCGGAGCAGAACGACGCGGAGTGGCTGTATCACCTGGATCTGCGCAAGTCGGCCTCCGGGGCGATGGAGTTCACGGCGCGTCCGGTGGAGCCGTACGTGGTGCCGGTGCCGGAGTTCGCGCCGCCGCGGGGCCCGGAGCGTCCGCTGGGCGAGGTGGCGCTGGTGCCGGTCGCGACGGCGGGTCCGCGCGAGGCGCCGCCCACGGCCCCGGTGGCCGGGGAGTCCGCGGCCGCGGCGGTCCCTCAGGGCGCGGCCGGCCCGAACCCCCGCCTGCTGCGGCTGCTCGCCCTGCTCGACGGCTCCCCCGAACTCGACGCGCTGCTGCCCTATCTGACGGACGGTGATCCCGAGGTACGGGTCGCGGCCGTCGCGGCCCTGGCGGAGACCGTGCCCGCCGGGACGGGTCCCGCGCTGGCGGCCCGGCTGCGGGACGAGGACCCCGCGGTGCGGGCGGCGGCCGTGGGCGCCCTCCGCGAGCTGGCGGAGGTCCTGGAAGCCGACGCCGGGTGGGGCGACGGCCTGCGCGAGGCCCTGGGGACACCCGACCCCGCGGTGCGGGCGGTGGCGATCGAGGTGCTGCGGGCCCGGCGTCTGGGCGGGGTCGAGGTGTACGCGGCGGCGCTGGCGGACGCGGCGACGGAGGTACGGCTCCAGGCGGTGCGGGCGCTGGTGTCGGTGGACGCGGTCGCCGCGCTGGCCGGTGCCGCGGCGGACCCGGCCCGGGAGGTGCGGGTGGCGGTGGCCCGGGGGCTCGCGGCCGTGTCCGTACCGGAGTCCGGCCCCCTGGTCCCGCTCCTGGACGACGCCGATCCGCTGGTGCGGGGCGCGGCCTTCGGGGCGCTGGCGGCGGCCGGCTGCCCTCCGCCGCTGGCCGGACGGGCGGTGGCCGCGCTGGACGATCCGGCGTGGCAGGTGCGGGCGGGCGCGGCGGCGGCGCTGCGGGCCGCGGGTGCGGAGCGGGCGGTCCCCGCGCTGGCGAAGGGGCTCGCGGACCGCAACGCGGACGTGCGGAAGGCGGCCGTGCTCGCGCTGCTCGGACATGTCCCGGCGCCGGAGGCGCGGGCCGCGCTGGCGACCGCGGCGGCGGACCCGGACGCGGACGTGCGGGCGTACGCGGCGCGGGGGCTCGCGCCGGCGTCCTGAGAGGGATCCCGCCGCCGGGCGGGTGAACGGGGGTGTGCCGGGCCACCGGCCGGGGAAGGCGCGCGGGGTGGCGTCCGGCCGGCGGGCGCGCGGTCAAGGAGGTGGTCCGGTGACGGAGTCGACGACGGCGCAGGCGCTGGGCGCGCCGTGCTGGCTGAGTCTGGCGACGCGGGATCTGGGCGCGGCGGAGCGGTTCTACGGCGCGGTGCTCGGCTGGACGTTCCGTCCGGGCAAGCTGGAGGCCGGGGCGTCGTACGCGGTGGGCGAGCGGGACGGGGTGCCGGTCGCGGGCATCGCCGCGCTGGCGGCGGAGCTGGCGGTGCCGGTGGCGTGGACGGTGTTCTTCGCGGTGGAGGACGCCGACGCGGCGGTGGCCCGGATCCGGGAGCGGGGCGGCACGGTGGGCGTGGGCCCGGTGGCGTACCCGCCGCAGGGGCGGGTGGCGCTGGCCACGGACCGGGACGGGGCCGCGTTCGCGGTGTGGGAGGGCCGGCTGGTGTCGCGCTGGCACGTGGGCGAGCGGGGTGCGCCGGCGTGGGTGGAGCTGCACACCCGGAACGCCTTCGACGCGGCCGTGTTCTACGGCGGGGTGCTGGGCTGGGCGGAGGACGTGCCGGGCCACTGCGAGACCTCGTACGAGGAGGACCGGGTGGTGCTGCGCCGGGGCGGGGTGCCGGTGGCGCGGCTCGACAGCGGTCCGGTGGAGGCCGCCTCGCCCCGGCCGCAGCTGCGGCCCCGCTGGCTGGTGCGGTTCCGGGTGCCGGATCTGACGGCCTCGGTGGCGTCGGTGACGGAGCACGGCGGCATCGTGGTGCCGGGCGGCGAGTGGGGCGGGGCACGGGAGCCCGGCGCGGCCGGGAACGGGCGCCGGGTGGTGGTGCGGGATCCGGACGGGGCGCTGTTCACGCTGGAGGCGGACGGGGAGCGCTGAGGAGTACGGGTACGGGCCGCCGCCCCGTACCCGTACCGCTTCGGGTCAGGCCGCGCGGGCGGTCTCCTGGGCGGGGGTCGCGGCAGGGGTGGCGGCGGGGGTGTGCCGGGCGGGGATGAGGGCCGCGACGATCGAGGCGAGGAGGGCGACGCCGGCGCCGATGAGCATGGCGGCCCGGAAGCCGTTCTCGGAGGGCAGGGTGTGGCCGCCGAGGGTCGTGGTCATCTGGGCGAGGACGACGCCGATGACGGCGGCGGAGACCGAGGTGCCGATCGAGCGCATCAGGGTGTTGAAGCTGTTGGCGGAGGCGGTCTCCTCGGCGGGGACGGAGCCCATGATGAGCGCGGGCATCGCGCCGTAGGCGAGGCCGACGCCGGTGTTGCAGATCAGGGTGACGACGAGCAGGCCCCAGGTGGAGCCCATGAGGGCGAGCGAGGAGGCGTAGCCGGCGGAGATGACGAGGGCGCCGACGGAGAGGGTGACCTTGGGGCCGCGGGCGGCGGACAGCTTGGCGCCGAGCGGGGCGAGCAGCATCATCGCGAGGCCCGCGGGGGCCATCCAGAGGCCCATCGCCATCATCGACTGGCCCAGGCCGTAGCCGGTGGCCTCGGGGAGCTGGAGGAGCTGCGGGACGACCAGCGACTGGGCGTACATGGAGAAGCCGACGAGCACCGAGGCGAGGTTGGTCAGCAGGACGACCGGGCGGGCGGTGACCCGCAGGTCGACGAGCGGGTCGCGGGTGCGCAGCTCCCAGAGGCCCCAGGCGAGGAGGGTGACGGCGGCCGCGGCGAAGAGGCCGAGGGTGGTGGCGCTGCCCCAGCCCCAGGCGGCGCCCTTGGAGACGGCGAGGAGGAGGGCGACGAGGCCGGCGCCGAGGCCGAGGGCGCCGGGCAGGTCGAAGCGGCCGGGGGCGGGGTTGCGGCGGCCGGCCGGGACGAGGCGCCAGATGAGGGCGGCGACGACGGCGCTGAGCGCGGCGGCCACCCAGAAGAGGACGCGCCAGCTGGCGTGCTCGGCGACGGCGGCGGAGAACGGCAGGCCGAGGGCGCCGCCGACTCCCATGGACGCGCTCATGAGGGCGATGGAGCCGCCGAGCCTCTCGGGCGGCAGGACGTCGCGGAGCAGGCTGATGCCGACGGGGACGACGCCCATGCCGAGGCCCTGGAGGCCGCGGCCGACGATCATCGGGACGACCGAGTCGGAGAGCGCGCAGACGACGGAGCCGGCGATCAGCGGGACGGTGGAGGCCAGCAGGACGGTCCGCTTGCCGAGGGTGTCGCCGAGCCGGCCGGCGACGGGGGTGGCGACGGCGGCGGCGAGCAGGGTCGCGGTGATCACCCAGGAGGCGTCGGAGGGGCTGGAGCCGAGGAGCCGCGGCAGATCGCCGATGAGCGGCACCACGAGGGTCTGCATGAGTGCCGCCACGATGCCGGCGAAGGCGAGGACGCCGACGACGCCTTGGGGGCGTGCGTCGGTCTGGGCGCGGTCCACGGGTTTCTCCCTGGGTTCACGGAGCGAGGCGGGTACGGGCTTGTGCATGATGCACATCCCTAGACTTGTGCATCATGCATACAAACTGCATGATGCACAAGTCATGCACGATGCACATCTCACCGGGGCGGGAGAGAATGACGCCATGGACAAGCCCGAGGACACGTCTGCGGAGACGCCCGTGAACGAGCCGGACCGGCCGGACCAGGCCGCCGACCGCATCGAGTTCGAGACGATGCTGCTCAGCCGGCACTCGCACCTCCACGCGCCGCGCACCCGTTCCGGCGCCGGCGGCCTCGACCGGAGCGCGTACGTGCTCCTCACCCGGATCCGGATGCACGGACCCATGTCCATCGGGCAGCTCACCGACGCCTTCGGGCTGGACGCCTCCACCCTCAACCGGCAGACCGCGGCCATGCTGCGGGCCGGGGTCGTGGAGCGCATCCCGGACCCGGACGGCGGCATCGCGCGCAAGTTCCGCATCACCGGGGAGGGCGAGCGGCGCCTTGAGGCGGACCGGTCCTTCAACATCGGCGGACTCCGGCGGATCATGGAGCACTGGTCGCCCGAGGACGCGACCGCCTTCGCGGACCTCCTGGAGCGCTTCAACCGGGACATCGAGCGCCTGGAGGGCCGCCCCTGGCCACGGGCCTGACCCGCACGGCACGCCCGGGGACGCCGCGAAGGCGGCCCCGTCTCACCCGTCCGGCGCGGCGGGCTCGCCGCCGCCGGCCGCTCCGGCCAGGCTCGTCGGCAGGGACGCCCACGAGACGAGGTGCCGCCGATGCCCACCGCCGCCCGCCTCCGCGCCGGACTCGCCCTCACCACCGTCCTGCTGACCGGCTGCGCGGCCACCCCGGCGGCCCCCTCCCCCACCACCGGAACGGGCCGCGGCCAGGGCCGGCTGGTCGTGACGTACGAGGAGGCCGGCACCCCCGAGGAGCGCGCCGCGCGCGCCTTCCTGCGCGAGCACCGGGTCCTGGAGGACGCCGCCGCCTACGCGGACTCCCGGATCGCCCTCCCCCGCGACATACCGCTCCGCGCCGCCGGCTGCCCGGCGCCCAACCCGTACTGGGACGAGGACACCGGGCGGATCACCTACTGCTACGGCTTCGTGCCGGACGCCCGGAAGGTCTTCGCCGGCCTCGACTCCGACGGCACCCCGGCGCAGCGGTCCGCCGCCGTCGACGAGGACGTCGTCGGACTCTCGAACGGCGTCCTCTTCCACGAGCTCGGGCACGCCCTCGTCGACCTCTACGACCTGCCGGTCACCGGACGCGAGGAGGACGCGGTGGACCAGCTCGCCGTCCTCCTGCTCGCCTCCGGCGACGAGCGCCACACCGACTACGCGATCTCCGCCGTCAACGCCTGGGGCGCGCTGTGGCAGGCGGCCGAGGGCGGCGACCCGGGGGTGGCCGCGTACTCCGACATCCACTCCATGGACGGGCAGCGGTTCTTCAACTGGGCCTGCTGGCTGTACGGCTCCGACCCCCGGCGGTTCGCGGACGCGGTGGACGCGGAGGGCAACCCGGACGGAGTGCTGCCCCGCGACCGCGCCGCGCTCTGCCCGGCCGAGTTCCGGCGCATCGACTCGTCGTGGCGGACCCTCCTGGGGCCGTACCTCAAGAAGCCGTGAATCCCACGATGCGAACCGCTTCGACGCGAACTCTTTACGCGCGCGCCGCACAGGGGTAACTTCCCGCCGACGCAAGAACTTTCCGCAATTTTCCGCACGCGCTTCCAAGGGGGCCGATCCCCGACGCTCCACCGGCCCCTTCGTTCGGCGCGCCCCCGTCTGGAGATCGCATGACCCCCACCCGCATACGGCCGAGAAGACGCGCCCTCGCGCTCCTCGGTGTCGCGGCCGGCCTCACCGGCCTGGTCGCGGCGCCGCCCGGCGCGCCTCCGGCCGCCGCCGCCCCGCTCGCCGCGACGCCGGCGGCGGCCGTCGCCGAGACCACGGCGACCGTCCACTACTGGACCAAGACCAAGAACTGGTCGGCCTACAACCTCCACTACGCGCCCGACGGCGGCTCCTGGACCACCGTCCCCGGCACCGCGATGGAGCCGGCCTGTACCGACTGGGTGAAGAAGACCGTCAGCCTCGGCACCGCGGCCGGCCTCCAGGCCACCTTCAACAACGGCGCCGGGACCTGGGACAACAACGGCGGCCGCAACTACGCCCTGGGCGGCGGGAACATCACCGTGAAGGACGGGGTCGTCGCCCACTCCGACCCGTGCGCCGACACCCCGCCGCCCGCCTCCCAGAAGGCGACGGTGTACTACTCCTCGGCCTCCCTGGGCTGGTCGACGGTGAACGTCCACTACCAGCCGGCCGGCGGCGCGTGGACGGCCGCGCCCGGCCTCGGCATGACGGCGGCCTGCACGGGCTGGTGGAAGCGGGAGCTCGACCTCGGCACCGCCACGTCCCTCAAGGCCGCCTTCAACAACGGCAACGGCGTGTGGGACAACAACGGCGGCTCCGACTACGCGATCGGCACGGGCACCTCCACCGTCCGCGACCGGGTGGTGACCGCGAACGCGACCGACCCCTGTGCCGCGACCCCGCCCGACACCCAGGCGCCCACCGCCCCGGCCCGGGTCACCGCGACCGCCGACGGCGTCTCCGTCCTGCTCTCCTGGGACGCCGCCACCGACGACCGGGGCGTGACGAAGTACCAGGTCACCCGGGTCGGCGGCACGGGCGGCACGGTGGTGACGGACGTCGGCTCGACGGTCTTCTCGGACACCGGACTGGCCGAACGCACCGCGTACACCTACACGGTGAAGGCCGTGGACGCCGCCGGGAACGTCTCGACCGCCTCCGCCCCGGCCACCGCCACGACCGGTGACAAGCCGGCCGCCCCCGCGAACGGCAAGCCGCTCGGCACGGACCCGCGCAAGGACCCGATCTACTTCGTCCTCACCGCCCGCTTCCACGACGGCGACCCGTCCAACAACCGGGGCGGCAGCCAGCACGTGAAGTCGGGGAACGCGGCCAACGACGACCCCATGTTCCGGGGCGACTTCAAGGGCCTCGTCCAGAAGCTCGACTACATCAAGGGCCTCGGCTTCTCCGCCGTCTGGGTCACCCCGGTGGTGCTCAACCGCTCGGACTACGACCACCACGGCTACCACGGCTACGACTTCTACAAGGTCGATCCCCGCCTGGAGTCGGCCGGCGCCTCCTACCAGGACCTGATCGACGCGGCCCATGCCAAGGGCATGAAGATCTACCAGGACGTCGTCTACAACCACTCCTCCCGCTGGGGCGCCAAAGGCCTGTTCACGCCGACCGTGTACGGCGTCCGGGACACCCAGTGGAGCTGGTACTACGACGAGAAGCAGCCCGGCTTCGAGTACGACGGCCTGACCGTCGACGCCAAGTCCGGCAAGTCGTACTACAACGGCGACCTGTGGTCGACCGCCGAACCCACCGGCAACACCTGCGTCAACTGGGGCAAGCCCACCGGCGGGAAGAGCCCCGAGGGATACACCCTCTACAACTGCCAGTGGCCGAGCCCGACCTCCGGCATGTTCCCGAAGGCGCTCTACCACCAGTGCTGGATCGGCAACTGGGAGGGCGAGGACTCCCGTTCCTGCTGGCTGCACGAGGACCTGGCGGACTTCGACACGGAGAACGCGACCGTCCAGAACTACCTGATCGGCGCCTACAACAAGTACATCGACATGGGCGTCGACGGCTTCCGCGTCGACACCGCCGTGCACATCCCGCGCACCACCTGGAACCGCCGCTTCCTCCCCGCCATCCAGGAGCGCGTCACCCAGCGCCACGGCGCCGAGGCGGCGAAGAACTTCTTCGTCTTCGGCGAGGTCGCCGCCTTCGTCAACGACAAGTGGAACCGCGGCTCGGTCAATCACTCGGCGCAGTTCTACACCTGGAAGGAGCGCAGGGAGTACGCCGCCGACGACGCCGGGGCGGCGCTGGAGATGTACGACTACGAGCAGCAGCAGGGCACCGGCAACCAGCCGACGTCGACCAACGCCTTCCTGAACGGCAACAGCTACCACGCGCCCGACCACAGCCGCTTCTCCGGCATGAACGTCATCGACATGCGGATGCACATGAACTTCGGTGACGCGTACAACGCGTTCTCCAACGGCAAGGACTCGGACGACAGTTACAACGACGCCACGTACAACGTCGTCTACGTCGACAGCCACGACTACGGACCGAACAAGTCCAGCGAGCGCTACACGGGCGGCACCGACGCCTGGGCCGAGAACATGTCCCTGATGTGGACCTTCCGCGGCATCCCGACGCTCTACTACGGCTCCGAGATCGAGTTCCAGAAGGGCCAGAAGATCGACTGCGGGCCGACCTGCCCGCTGGCGACGACCGGCCGCGCCTACTACGGCGCGCACCTCGCCGGCACCGTGACCGCCTCCGACTTCTCCAAGGTCTCCGGGGCGAGCGGCCAGGTCGCGACCACCCTCCAGCAGCCCCTGGTCAAGCACGTCCAGCGGCTCAACGAGATCCGCCGGGCGGTCCCCGCGCTCCAGATGGGCCAGTACTCCACGGAGGGCATCTCGGGCGGCATGGCGTTCAAGCGCCGCTACACCAGCGGCTCGACGGACAGCTTCGCGCTCGTCACCGTCTCGGGCGGCGCCACGTACAACGGCATCCCGAACGGCACGTACACCGACGCCGTCACCGGTGACGTCAAGGTCGTCGCCAACGGCACGCTCTCGGTCGGCGCGCCCGGCAAGGGCAACCTCCGGGTGTACGTCCTGAACGGGCCCGGGAAGATCGGCACCGCGGGCCCCTACCTGAAGTAGGCCCGCCGCGGCGGGAGGGGGTGGGGAGGAAATCCGCCCCCTTTCGCCATGTTCAAGTCAAGATTCTGTTACATGAACGGGCTTGTCGGACAGAAGTCTTCCTTCCGCCCCGCCCGTCTGGGATCTTGCGTCCACCCCACACATCACAGGGCCCGGCCGGCGCCACCCGCGCCACCGGGTCATCGGAGGACGCATTGTTTTCCCACATATCCGGCCGCATGAGACTCGCGGCGATCGCCCTCGGCACGACACTCGCGGTCGCGGGCCCGGCCTCGCTCGCCCAGGCCGCCCCGGCCGACAACGAGCCGCTCGCGGCCTTCACCGGGACCGCACGCGCCGCGCAGCAGGCGCCCGCGGCACCCGCGGCCTGGGCCGCCGGCACCCGCGCCTACCTGGTCATCACCGCTCCCGGTGACACCACCGCGGTCCGCAACGCCGTGGCCGCCAACGGCGGTTCGGTCTTCTCCTCCTTCGACGCCATCGGCGTGATCGTCGCCCACTCGACCTCCGCCTCCTTCGCCACCACCATGCGTGGCGTCGCCGGCGTGCAGAAGGTCGGTGCCAGCCGCACCTCGGACGTCCCGGCCGACGCGTACAACCCGGCCCTCCCGTCCAACCCCTCGCAGTCGGCGGCCCCGTCGACGGAGCCCGTCCGCTCGGACATGACCCAGATCAAGGCCGACCAGGCGTGGGCCGTCAACCCGGGCTCCGCCTCGGTCAAGGTCGGCATCCTGGACACCGGCGTCGACGACCAGCACCAGGACCTGGCTCCGAACTTCAACGCCGCCGACTCGGTCTCCTGCGCCTACGGCAAGGCCGACACCCGCGCCGGCGCCTGGCGCGACGTCGACCAGCACGGCACCCACGTGGCCGGCACGGTCGCCGCCGCGAAGAACGGCAAGGGCGCCATCGGCGTCGCCCCGGGCGTGAAGATCTCCTCGGTGCGCATCGCCGAGCCCGGCAGCACGCTCTTCTTCCCGGAGAACACCATCTGCGGCCTCGTGTGGGCCGGTGACCGCGGCTTCAAGGTCACCAACAACAGCTACTACACGGACCCGTGGCAGTTCAACTGCCCGAACAACCTCGACCAGGCGGCGATCCTGGAGGGCGTGGGCCGCGCCCAGGCGTACGCCGAGAGCAAGGGCTCGCTCCAGGTCGCCGCGGCCGGCAACTCCAACGTGGACCTGGCGAACAAGACCACCGACTCGTCGAGCCCCAACGACTCGACGCCGGTGACGCGGACCATCACCAACGACTGCCTCGACATCCCGGCCGAGCTGCCGGGCGTCGTCACGGTCGCGGCCAACGGCACCAGCGGCACCTCCAAGGCGTCCTTCTCCAACTTCGGCCGTGACGTCATCGAGGTCTCGGCGCCCGGCGAGTCCGTCTACAGCACCGTCCCCGGCGGCAAGTACTCCTCGCTGAGCGGTACCTCGATGGCCGCCCCGCACGTGGCCGGCGTCGCCGCCCTGCTGGCCAGCGCCAACCCGGCGTACACCCCCGCGGACATCCGCGCCAAGCTCGGCGAGCACGCCACGGACCTGGCCTGCCCCTCGGACTCCCGCTGCACCGGCACCACGGCGAAGAACGGCTTCTTCGGCGAGGGCCGCGTGGACGCGCTCAAGGCCGTCGGCGGCTCGACGCCGCCGCCCGGCAAGTACTTCGAGAACCTGACCGACGTGACGATCTCCGACAACGCCACCGTCGAGAGCGCGATCACCGTCAGCGGCGTCACCGGCAACGCGCCGGCGACCCTCAAGGTGGGCGTCGACATCAAGCACACCTACATCGGCGACCTCAAGGTCGACCTGGTCGCCCCCGACGGCACCGTCTACACCGTCCACAACCGGAGCGGCAGCGGCACCGACAACATCGTCCAGACGTACACCGTCAACGCCTCCTCCGAGGTCGCGAACGGCGTCTGGAAGCTCCGCGTGAACGACAACGCGAACGCGGACACCGGGAAGATCGACGCCTGGAACCTGACCTTCTGACGGTCGGACAGCACCCCTGAGGGGCCGGAGCGCACCACGCTCCGGCCCCTCTCGCATGCCCGGGAACAGCTCCCCGCCAGGGCGGGAGAAGAAAGTCCGTACCGGGGGGTAGCCCGCGCGCGGCCCTTGCTATACGTTCCGTCTAACAAGCTTGCTAGACACAGCGTCTAACAAGCGGGGAACGACCACGACGAGCCGACCGCGTGACCCAAGGAGCCGCACCGATGGCCAGCAGCACCGTTCGCCCGGACCACCACGACCCCGACGACGTCGCCGAGCGGCTCCTCCGGTCTGCCGCCAAGCTCAGCTACGACCCCAACGTCGAGGTCGACTGGGACACCCCGCTCGACAAGGACTTCCACGGGCAGAGCCCCGAGTGGAACAGCCTCTACGGCACCGCGTACTGGAACGAGATGACCGAGGAGCAGCGCAAGGAGCTGACCCGCCAGGAGTCCGCCTCCGTCGCCTCCACCGGCATCTGGTTCGAGATGATCCTCCAGCAGCTGGTCCTGCGGGACATCTACCGCATGGACCACACCGACCCCCGCTTCCAGTGGGCGCTCACCGAGATCGCCGACGAGTGCCGCCACTCGATCATGTTCGCCCGCGGCTCCCAGAAGCTGGGCGCCCCGGCCTACCGGCCCAAGCGCGCGGTCATGGAGCTCGGCCGGTTCATGAAAACGGTCGGCTTCGGCGAGGCCGCCTACGCCGGCATCCTCGTCGCCGAGGAGGTCCTCGACGTCATGCAGCGCGACTGGATGCGCGACGAGCGGGTGGTCCCCTTCGTGCGGACCATCAACAACATCCATGTCGTCGAGGAATCCCGGCACATGAAGTTCGCCCGGGACGAGACCCGCCGCCACCTCGCCCGCGCGAGCCGCGCCCGCCGCCACTTCCAGGCGCTGGTCGTCGCCACCGCCGCGTACTACATCATCACCAGCCTGGTGAACCCCGAGGTGTACGTCCGGGCCGGCCTCGACCCCGAGCGCGCCCGCCGCGAGGCCGCCGCCAACGAGCACTACAAGGCGCAGCTCCGCGCCAGCTGCTCCGGCCTGATGGAGTTCCTCGGCGACGTCGGCATGCTGACCCGCCCCGCCGTCTTCTTCTACCAGCGCGCCCACCTCCTCTGACCCCGCCGAGCCGAGCCGAGCCGCCGCCATGACCTACGCCATCACCCAGACCTGCTGCTCCGACGCCACCTGCGTCGCCGTCTGCCCGGTCAACTGCATCCACCCGACGCCCGACGAGCCGGACTTCGGCACCACCGAGATGCTCTACGTCGACCCGAAGACCTGCATCGACTGCGGGGCCTGCGCCGACGCCTGCCCGGTCGACGCGATCTTCCCGGTCGACCGGCTCACCGGGCCGCTGAAGAAGTACGAGGCGATCAACGCCGCCCACTACGAGGGCCGCGAACCCGCCCCCGTCCTCGCCTCCCCCACCTTCCACGCCTGGGGCGAGCCGGCCTTCGCCCGCTCGCTGCCCTCCGACTTCGCCCCGATCCGGGTCGCCGTCGTCGGCACCGGACCGGCCGGGATGTACGCCGCCGAGGACCTGCTGCTGCACACCAACGCCGAGGTCACCCTCATCGACCGGCTCCCGGTGGCCGGCGGGCTCGTCCGCTACGGCGTGGCCCCCGACCACCCGGGCACGAAGGGCGCCGGCGACACCCTCGCCCGCTTCCACACCCACCCCCGGGCCACCGTCCGGCTCGGCGTGGAGATCGGCAAGGACGTCACCCCCGCGGAACTGGCCGCCCACCACGACGCCGTCGTGTACGCGGTCGGCGCCCCGTCCGACCGGCGCCTCGGCATCCCCGGCGAGGAACTGCCCGGCAGCCTCTCCGCGACCTCCCTCGTCTCCTGGTACAACGCCCACCCGGAGACCCCGCCCGAGGCGGTCTCCCTGGGCACGGCCGAACGGGCCGTGGTCGTCGGCAACGGCAACGTGGCCCTGGACGTGGCCCGGATCCTGGTCTCCGACCCCGCCGCGCTCGCGGGCACCGACATCGCCGACCACGCCCTCGCCGCCCTGCGCGACGCGCGCGTCCGCGAGGTGGTCCTGCTCGGCCGGCGCGGCCCCGAGGACGCCGCGTACACCTCCTCCGAACTCCTGGCCCTCGCCGACCTGCCCGGCGTCGAGCTCGTCGTCGACACCCACGACCCCCGGATCGCCGAGGCCGTCGACACCGCGGCCGCCGACGCCAAGGCCGCCCTCCTGAAGGACGTGGCCCGCGAGACCGTCGACTGGACGCGCGCACCCGACGCCGGCCGCCGCCGCATCGTGCTCCGCTTCCACTCCGCGCCCGAGGAGGCCGTCGGCCCCGACGCGGTCCGGGCGATCCGCACCGGCGGCGCCGACGGCCCCGCCGAGATCCCGGCCGGCCTGCTCGTGAGGGCGATCGGCTACCGGGGCGTCCCCCTCGCCGGACTGCCCTTCGACGAGGCCACCGGCACCGTCCCGCACACCGCCGGGCGGGTGGACGGCATGACCGGCACCTACGTCGTGGGCTGGATCAAGCGCGGCCCCTCCGGCGGCATCGGAGCCAACCGCTCCTGCGCCGCCGAGACCGTCGGCAGCCTCCTCGCCGACGCCGTCGACGGCCGCCTGCCGACGCCGACCGGTTCCGCGAAGGCGTTCGGGCGGCTCGCCCGCGCCCGCAGCGGCCGGCTCGTGGACGCTCGCGGACTCGCCGCCATCGACCGGGCCGAGCGGGCCCGGGGCGCGGCGGCCGGCCGGCCGCGGGTCAAGCTCGCGACGGTCCCGGAACTGGTCGCGGCGGCCCGCCGCGGCCGGCTGCGCGGCCCCGCGAGCTGACACCTGACGGGGCGCATACGGGGCGGGCGCGGGGGCACTCGCCCCGTATGACCACCGAAGGCACCGTCCGGCACGACGACGGGCGCGGCGAGAGCCGGGAGGAACGGGCCGACCGACGCTGGAACGAGCTCCTCCAGGAGCTGCGGGTGGCCCAGACCGGCACCCAGATCCTGTTCGGCTTCCTGGTCGCGGTCGTCTTCCAGCCGCGCTTCACGGAGCTGGGCACGACGGACCGGATGATCTACGTGGTCACGTTCTGTCTGGGAGCGGCGACCACCGGTGCGCTCGTCGCGCCGGTCGCGGTCCACCGGCTGGTCGCCGGGCGCCGGCTCAAGCCGGAGACGGTGAACTGGGCGGCGCGCCTGACGCTCGTCGGCGTGGTGCTGCTCTACCTGACGATCATGTCGACGTTCCTGCTGATCATGCGCATGGTGCTGGACAACGGCATCGCGACGTGGCTGCTCGTCGGGATGGCGGCGTGGGTGGCGCTCTGCTGGTTCGTGGTGCCGATCGTCACCCGGCTCCGGGGCAAGGAGGACGACGGGGGCGGGGGCGGCAAAACCGGGGACGGCTACGGCCCCTGGCCGCGCTGAGCGGACGCACCGGGGGTCCGGCCCGGGACGGCGGGCCGGCGTGGGCGGCGGATCAGGCCGCGACGGGGAGCGGGCGGCGCAGCACGATCGCGTTCAGCCCGACCGAGAACGGCGCGATGTCCGTCAGGCCGAGCCCGAGCACCTGCTCCCTGGGCAGGTCGACGGTGACGTCCACGCAGAAGGCGAGCGCGTGCAGCGCGTCGCCCGTGCCCTCGTCCTGGAGCGCGAAGAAGAGGTCCCGGTAGTAGCGGGTGCGCTCCTCGGACTCCTCGTAGAACGACAGCCCCTGCTGCTCCGCGTCCCCGAGGCTGGTGAACGCGGCGACCAGCTCCCGCTCCACCGTCTCCCAGAAGCCCGCCTCGGCGCACTCGGCCGGCAGCGCCTGGCGGACGGCCTCCTTCAGCGAGAGCACCATGACGAGCAGCGGCGCGTGCTCCTTGAGCCCCCAGCCGCGCACCATACGGACGACGGTGCAGTCCGGCACGGCGGTGGCCGCCCGGTGGATGGCGCCGAAGTCGAAGTTGACGGTGGCGGGGGCGATCGCATCCTGGAAGACCCGGTCGATCGACCGGGCCTCGTCGAGGTGGGCGGGCGCCACCTCGATCACGGTCCTGAAACTGGCTGCCAAGGAATCCTCCTTCGCTCGGCGCCCACCGCGGCGGGCGCTTGATCATCAGGAGGAGTATGCCGAGGGGTCCGCTCAGCGCCCGCGGCGGGGCTTCCCCCCGCGCCCGGCGGCGCCGCCCTTGCCCCGGGCGGGCTTCGCCGGCCGCTGCGGCTTGCCCCCGGCGGCCTTCTTCGCGGGCTTGGGTGCCGGCTTGGCGGTCTTCTGGCCCTTCTGCGCCTCCGCCCGCCGGCCCCGGGTGCTGTTGACGGTCCGGCCGCGGACGATCCCGATGAACTCCTCGACCAGGTCGGGGGCCTCCTCGGTCCTCGGCCAGGAGAGCGCCACCCGCGACTGGGGGACGCCGGTGATCGTGCGGTACGTGAGGTCCTTGCGGTGGTGCAGCCGGGCCAGCGACTGCGGCACGACGAGGACGCCGACCCCGGCGGCGACCAGCTCGATCGCGTCGGCGGTGGTCTCGGGCCGCTCGAACGCGGGCCGGCCGGGCGGCGCCTCCCAGTCGAGGGTGTCGTCGAGCGGGTGCAGCACCAGCTCCTCCGCGAGATCCGCCGGGCTCAGCTCCTCGGCGGCGGCGAACAGGTGGTCCTTCGGCACGACCACCACCGTCGTCTCCTCGTACAGCGGGATCGCCGCCAGGTCCTCACCGTCGACCGGCAGCCGCAGCAGCGCCGCGTCCGCCGCCCCGTCCCGGAGCGTTCCGAAGGACTCGCCGGGCGTCACCTGGAGGAGCGTGAGGCGCACGTCGGGCAGCCGCTGCTCCCAGATCCGCACCCACTTCGAGGGCGTCACACCGGGCACGTAGGCGAGCCGGAAGGTCGTGGGGGCCGGGGAGGAGTCAGTCACCCCGCAAGATTACCCGCCGGTCCGCACCGTCGGCGCAGGTCGGCGGACGCCCGTGGTCGGCGGACGCCCGTGTGCTCGATACCCTGGACACCATGACGCAGCACCAGAACTCCCAGACGATGAAGCCCGCGACCGCGGCGAAGAAGCTGGGTGTGTACCTCGACGCCACGCCCGCCGACTTCCAGGAAGGCGTCGTCTCCCGCGCCGAGCTCAACGAGCTCCAGGCCAACCCGCCGGCCTGGCTCCAGGAGCTGCGCCAGAACGGCCCGCACCCGCGCCCGGTCGTCGCGGCCAAGCTCGGCATCTCCATCTCCGGTCTCGCCCGCGGCGGGGTCACCGACGCGCTCACCACCGAGCAGATCGAGGCGCTCAAGGACGAGGCGCCCGAGTGGCTCGTCAAGGAGCGCGCCACCCAGTCCGACGTCCGCAAGGAGAACGTGCGGATCAAGGAGCGCAACGCCCAGCGCGCGGCCGACCAGGCCGCCCGCGAGCAGAACACCTGACGGACCGGACGCCGACGGGCCGGGACGCCCGGCGGACCCGGCCGCCGTCGCCCGGTGTGGCGCGGCGCCGGGCGCGGGAGGCATCCCCTCATGAACGAGGTAACCGACCCGCCCGTCGTCGCCGCCGTCGACGGCTCCGAGCACAGTCTGCGCGCCCTCTCCTGGGCGCTGGGGGCCGCCGAGGCCCTGGGCGCCCCCCTGGTCGTGGCGCACGTCCGCTCCGAGGCCCTGCAACTGGGCGCGGCCCGCATCGCCTCGCTGGGCACGGAGCCGGAGCTGCCGGACACCGTCCTGGACGCCGTCAGGACCGTCGTCGAGGAGCGCGGGCACACGGTGCCGGTGGAGTACCGGTCCCTGGACGGGACGGTCACCGAGGTGCTGCCGGAAGCGGCCCGGGGCGCCCGCCTCCTGGTGACCGGCTCCCGTGGCCACGGCGGCTTCGCCACGCTCCTGCTCGGTTCCACCGGCCGCACGCTCGCCGCCCACTCCCCCTGCCCGCTGGTCGTGGTCCCGCACGAGGCCCGCACCGCGTCCCTGGACAGCGCCCCCGCGGCCGGCCGGATCCTGCTGGGCCTGCACCCCGAGGAGACCCCGGACGAGGTCGTGGCCTTCGCCTTCGAGACGGCCCGGCTGCGCGGTGTGCCCCTGGAGGCGATCACCGCGCTGCGGCTCCCGCCCAACCCGTCCGCGCTGGTCGCGGCTCCCTCCCCCGCCCTCCAGGTGCCCCCGCCGCTCCCCCTCGCCGAGGACACGGAGGAACTCCTCGCCGAGGCCCGGCGCGAGCAGGAGACCCGCCTGCGCCCCTTCGCCGATCGCCGGCCTGACGTGGAACTGGTCCGCACGGTCGAACCGGGGGACGCGGCGGGACTCCTGGTGGACGCCTCCGCCGACGCGGCCCTGCTGGTCGTGGGCCGGCATCACCGGCACCGGATCGCGGAGCTCCTGGTGGGCTCGGTGGCACACGCGGTGCTCCATCACGCAGCCTGCCCGGTGGCGGTGGTCCCGCCGGCCGCCGGCGCGTGACCGCGCTGTCGGTCCCGGCTGGTAGACAGAGCCCATGACGTCCGACGCGTACGCCTCCGCCCCCGCCGCCGATCCGGCCGCCGCCGCCCGCAACACCCGGCCCCCGACCCCGACCGCCGCGCTGGGCGCCGGGATCGTGGTCCTCGACGCCCGGGGCCGGATCCTGCTCGGCCTCGACCGCTCGGGCGTGTGGGAGCTGCCGGGCGGCGGGATCGAGCCGGGCGAGTCGATCGAGGAGGCCGCGGCCCGCGAGCTGGCCGAGGAGACCACCCTGGTGAGCGGCGCGGACGACGTGGAGGTCCTCGGCCTGCTCCTCGACACGGTCACCTCGCCGACGGTGACCCGGATGACGGCGGCCACGGTCGTCCGCGCCTTCACGGGCACTCCCTCGGTCGCCGAGCCGCAGAAGATCGAACGCTGGGAGTGGACCTCCCCCGACGCACTGCCGACGGCCCTCTTCCTGCCTTCCGCGCAGGTCCTCGCCGTGTGGCGGCCCGAGCTCGGCCTGCCGGAGGCGCCCTTCCACCGCTACACCCTCGGACGGCCGCCGCGCTGAGCCGGGACCGCGCGTCACCGCGCGGGACGGCCTGGTCGTGACTAGCGTGGACGAAGTCCACAGACTACGCAGAACGCCACCGATCGGAAGCGAGAGTCACGTCATGGCCGTACGACCCGAAGGCACCCCGGTCTGGACCGACGCGATGTTCACCGACGCCGAGGCAGCCAAGACGTTCTACGCCGATGTGCTGGGCTGGACCTTCGGCGAGGAAGCGACGGAGTTCGGCAACTACACCCAGGCGTACAAGAACGGCAAGGCCGTCGCCGCCGTCGTCCCGCCGATGCCCGGTGGTGACACCCCGCCGCAGTCCGCCTGGTGTCTCTACTTCGCCTCGGACGACGTCGCCGCCACCGCGGAGAAGATCAAGGCCGCGGGCGGCACGGTGCTGATGGAGCCGATGAAGGTCGGCGAGTTCGGCTCGATGTGCCTCGCTCAGGACCCTTCGGGCGTGGTCTTCGGCCTCTGGCAGGCAGGCGTGCACGAGGGCTTCGAACTCGAAGGGGAGTCCGGCGCCTTCTGCTGGGCCGAGGTCTTCACCCGCGAACCCGACAAGTCCGACGCCTTCTTCACGAGCGTCTTCGGCTACAACTCGAAGAAGATGGCCGACGAGACGATGGACTTCCGGGTCTTCGACCTCGGCGGCGACCCGCTCCTCGGCCGGATGCGGATGGCCCCGGACGACTTCCCGCCGGAGGTCCCGTCGTACATCCAGATCTACTTCGCCGTCGACAACTGCGACCTGGCGGTCGGCGCTGCCGAACGGCTCGGCGGGCGCAAGGTCTTCGGCCCGATGGACAGCCCCTTCGGCCGCTTCGCCGCCCTGCTGGACCCGCAGGGCGCCGCGTTCGCGGTGATCGACGTCCGGACGACCGTCGGCGAGATGCCGCCGATGGAGTGACCGGCGGGCGGCGGAGCGGCGCGACGCCCGGCCGAGGGCGCCGCGCCGCTCCCGTGCGTCCGCGCTCAGGCGGTGTCGCGGACGGCGACGATCCCGTTGAAGACGCCGACGTACGCGGTGCCGTCGAGCCCGAGGGTGATCGGCGCCCAGTTGTTGTCGTAGGCGAGCCCGGTTCCGGTGAACCGCGAGAACACCCGCGCTCCGGTCCGGAAGTCGACGGCGGTGAGGTACCAGGCGTCGATCCCGAGCGCGTGGGGCCGCTTCTCGTAGAAGTAGAGCAGCCCGTTGGCGGTGGACAGCTTGGGCACGGTGGACGGCGAGCGCACGTCGCTCTCCCACACGGTGTCGCAGCCGCTGCCGTCGGCCCGTACGTCGATCCTCGTCGCCCCGCCGACGACGCTGCGCCCGAACCCGAGCGACGAGGGGTTCTCGTACCCGTAGTTGTTCTCCACCACGAGGCTGTCGCCCCAGCTGATCAGCGAGTTGTCGGTGGTGGAGGCGCCGGAGCGGAAGACGGGCACCTTGCAGACGAGCCGCTCCCCGGCGGGCACGTCTGCCGTCCGCCGGTAGACGAGGACGTTCATTCGGTCGTCGGCGTTGTCGGTGATGGCCACGTACTCGTCGCGCCTCCCGAACAGGTCGGGCGTGGTCCCGGACCCCTGGTTCACCGAACCAGGCTTGGTCCCGGTCCCCCGGTCGTAAGCCTCCCGCCAGACGACCCGCGGTGTGCCGTCGGTGCCGGCACGGAAGCTGTACAGCGCGTGGTCGGTGACGATCGAGACGCCGTCCTCGGCGACGGAGAACGAGTTCTGGATCTCCTCCCCCTCCAGCCGCGTCACCCGCAGCGCCCCGGTGTCCGGGTCGACGGTCCCGACCCGCCCGAGCCGGGTGACCCACCAGATCCGCCCGTCCCAGTCCGGCATCACGGAGGTGACGGGGTCGCAGACGCCGCTGGGGAAGAGGTTGGTCCAGGTGACGCAGTCGTGCGGCACCAGCGAGGTGAGATCCCAGTCGTCCTCGACCTCGAACTCCCACCGCCCGTCCGCGTCCTGCCGGTGGGAGATCCGCAGGACGTGCTGCCGGGAGTCGGCGAGGACCACCCGGTCGCGGTCGTCCAGGTAGAAGTAGGCACCGCCCGAGGTGTCCTTGAAGATCTTCTCGAAGTCGAGCCGTGTGATGGCCTCCACGGTGGAGGACCGCTGGGGCAGCTTGTACTCGGCGAGGGTGTCGAGGCTGCGCGGGTCGAGCAGCTTCAGCAGGAACCCGCTGAAGGTCCCGCAGACGGTGAGCAGCCGCCCGCCGGCGTCGAAGGTGGCGGTGGCGCACTCCCCGCCGACCGGCGCGATCTTCTCGCTGGTCACTTCGGGTTCCCGCCCGAGCGGACCGGGGTGGGGATGCGTCCCGCTGCCGGCGGCGTCCGCGTGCATGCCGCTGCGCCCGTTGGGGGCGAGGTACGGATGCTGGGCGGGCCCGGCGCCCGGCAGCGGCGTGGCGGTCCCCGGGGCGCCCAGGTAGTGCTCGACGAGCCGGTGCCCCAGTGCGAGGGGGATCTCCTCGGCCTGCGCCACGGGCGCAGAGCCGACGAGTAAGGCCGCGGCGAGTGCGGCGGCCACAGCGGCCGCGCGCCCCCGGCGAGGGCGTGTACGTGAGGTCAAGGCAGCTCCTACGGGTGGGTACGACGGTCGCGCCGGTCGCCGACGCTAGGCCCGTCCTCCGGAGAAGGGAAGCGAACCGCCCCACGCTTCACATGAACGCAAAAATGCCTCAACCCCCGGACATGGTCCGGGGGTTGAGGCTAAAAATTGTTCGGCGGCGTCCTACTCTCCCACAGGGTCCCCCCTGCAGTACCATCGGCGCTGAAAGGCTTAGCTTCCGGGTTCGGAATGTAACCGGGCGTTTCCCTAACGCTATGACCACCGAAACACTATGAAGTTGAACTCAACCGGTATAGGGAGTTCGTTACTTCAGAACTAACACAGTGGACGCGAGCAACTGAGGACAAGCCCTCGGCCTATTAGTACCGGTCAGCTCCACCCATTACTGGGCTTCCACATCCG